>NZ_JABRVS010000001.1:4859977-5163726 GCF_013248905.1 Shewanella sp. VB17 | reverse complement strand
TCCGCAGTGGCGGAGACTCTATTTCGGCGATTAAGTTGGTAGCGGCTATTCGTCGTGAGTTAAGCATTGAAATCGTGTTGAGTGTATTCTTCAGTCAGCCCCAAATTGCCTCATTTTCTAATTGGTTAGAGAGAGAGAGGTGCCTAGATGATTTGTTGAAAATGTTAACGCCTGAGTCCTGTGCAAGGCAGAAACTGTTTATGATCCATCCTTCTAAGGCTGGGAGTGAAGTCTACGCGCCTTTGGCCGCAGTTTTAGCGGATGAGTTCAACTGTATTGGGATAGATAATTATAATCATGTATCTGATCATCGAATCTCCTCGTTGCGAGAAATGGGGAAAATTTATTTAGACTTGATGTTAACCAAAACAGCACTCGATCAGCCTATTTATATTCTTGGCTGGTCGCTGGGAGGGCAAGTTGCTATGGAGGTTGCCTATCAGCTTGAATTGCGTGGCGCAAAAAATATTAAGTTATATTTATTGGATTCACTGATGAATACAGCGGAGATAAAAAGTTTAAGAGAACAACAAAATTTGAGTATTATATTAAAGTCGATGGCAGAGGATTTATTGCAATCAGGAGTTGAGCAAAGTTATATTGATAAAGTTGTTGGTGCGTTCTCATATGAGCATATTATGGGTCAAGGGGACCCAAGTGGTAAATTAGAGTACGCAGAAGTAACCTTGTTTAAGGCGGGTAAAATTGAGTCTAGTGTTCAAAATGATAATATTGGTCGTCAGTTTGATTATTTTCTGTCAGAACTAACTGACAATAATATATCTTGCTGGGCAGAAAAACCGGTTGCAGTAAAATTGTTCAATGAGCGTTGTCATGATGATATTGTGCAAGCAGTTGTTTCTATTCGATTAGGAATTATCGAAAGCTTGAATATAGAAGTGTCAGTACTTAACGTTTAAACCGTATTGTTCATAGGTATGCGAAATGTTGCGTACCTATGCTTTATGAATATTAAAAAATAAAGAATACTTAAGATTAATTAAATATTGAATATATATGTAATGTTCAATACCGCATCAGCTTGTTATAGTTAGTTTAGCTTTTCTAATTTAGGGGTTAACTAACGCTAGCATTCTAAATTAGAGAATTATATGCGTCACGAAACAGAAATTGTGTATAAATGCACAGAGGAAAAATCTTACTTAGGTGGATTTGTGTTCTCCTTATTATTAGTAGCAACTTTGATTTCATTACTGGGGACATTAATGACGGATTTTGCCTTAGGGCAATGGGTGTATAAAAGAACAAATTCGGCTACCGCTTATGGGGTGATTGGTTTTGCTGCGCTAGCACCACAGTTATTGTTCTCCCCATTAATTGGTACTTTGCTCGATCGTTATGCAAGAGGGACATTGATGCTTATCGGTCATGCTGGTGCCGGGATGTGTACCTTAATGTTAGTGATTTTATATGTTAATGACATGCTTACATTCTGGTCTATTTTATTTTTGGTGGGTATAAGTTCATTTTTTAATGGTTTGATTAGTCAAAGTTTTATGTTGTTGATCCCTGTAATAATAAGAGAGTCACAGTTAATTAAATATCAAGGTTTTATTCAAGGAGGAATGGGACTGATTGAATTGTCAGTTCCGGCACTGGCTGCTTTTTTATTGGTGAGTTTAGGTCTTGAAGGGATCTTTATGGCTGATGTAGTCAGTTTTATAGCCGCGATAGGTTTGATTATGATCATTGTTGCCAAGATTAATCAAGCAGATGGTAGACTTGTGCAAGATGTGAAAAACCGTAAAAGTATTAGCAGTCAACTACTATTTGGATTTGGTTACTTAAAAAATCACCGTCACTTATTAGCGTTAGTGGTATTTATGGGAGGCATTAATTTTAGTGTAGGTATAGTGCATGTGTTATTTACTCCCTTGGTTTTGAGTTTTTCAACCGTGGTTGAATTAGGAACATTGTTAACTGTAGCGGGTGCCGGAACTTTGATCGGTAGCACATTATTAACCTTTGTAGTGCAGGTCGATAATAAGCGTTCATTCCTCTGTTGTGGATTATTTATAATAGCCTTATTGTTAATAAGTTCGACCACTGTATTTGTGAACCCTAATTACACCTTATGGTTATTAATGAGCATAGTCCTATTACTTACCTTGTCATTCGTTATGGTTGGGAGTGTTAATCAGGTGATATGGCAAACTTCAGTACCAACTGAATTTCAGGGGAGGGTGTTTAGTGTGCAAGCATTAATTTCACAGGCGTCATTACCTTTGGCTTTTTTGGTGGCGGGTCCTTTGGCTGATTATGTATTTGAACCTCTATTAGCTGAAAATGGCTTGCTATCTACCAGTGTGGGTACCTTGATTGGTGTGGGACCAGGACGAGGAATTGTGCTGCTTTATGGGCTATGTGGATTATTGATCATCACCAGCATAGGTCTATTTTATCGTATAACAAATTCTAAAACATTTCGTTAATTGAAATTTTCACATAACAATAAATTATTATAATAGGAGAGTAAAATGGATGTATTTGAAACCTGTGAATCCGAAGTTAGAAGTTATATTCGTTCTTTTCCCGTGGTGTTTGAACGTGCGGAAAATGCATTAATTTGGGATGAATCTGGTAAGGAGTATATCGACTTCTTAGCAGGAGCAGGCACGTTAAATTATGGACATAACCCCGCTAAAATGATAACAGCCTTGATTGAATATTTAGGTAATCAGGGGATCACACATAGCTTGGATAAGGCCACTATCGCCAAGCGAAACTTCATGGAGACCTTTTATGAGGTGATACTTAAACCACGTAAATTAGATTACAAGATGCAATTTACTGGGCCAACGGGAACAAATTCAGTAGAAGCTGCCATTAAGTTGGCGCGTCGAGTAACGGGGCGTAGCAATGTTATCGCTTTCACGAGGGGCTATCATGGATTGACTTTAGGGGCTTTGGCATTAACGGGTAACAATTATTACCAGCAAGCTAATAATGGTGGGAGAAATAATGTTTATCACGCCCCTTATGATGGTTATTTTGGGCCTATAGTGGATACGGTGAGTTATTTAAATACCTTGCTAGAGGATAATAGTAGTGGGGTGTCATTGCCTGCCGCCATTATTTTAGAAACTGTTCAGGGAGAGGGAGGGATCCATGTCGCTTCTAAATCTTGGTTACAGGGGATTGCTAAACTTTGTAAAACCCATGGGATATTATTAATCATTGATGATATTCAAGTAGGTAATGGCCGAACTGGGGATTTTTTTAGTTTTGAATTTGCAGGGGTCACACCAGATATGGTGTGTCTGTCTAAATCTATTGGTGGTGGCTTGCCTTTAGCTTTACTCTTACTCAAACCTAAATGGGATCAATGGTTACCGGGGGAGCATACGGGGACCTTTAGAGGAAATAATTTAGCGTTTGTGGCAGCGAAAGAGATGCTCAATTATTGGCGGGATGATAAATTTGTAACCGATATCCATGAAAAAAGTGCCTTGATTCAGACTAGGTTGGATCAATGGGTGCAAGATTTTCCTTCATTATGCTTGTCGGTTCGAGGGCGAGGTATGGTTTGGGGAATTGAAATACAACAAGAGGGGTTAGCAAAGGTATTATCGAGTACCTTATTTAAACAAGGTTTGTTGATTGAGACCTGTGGTTCAAAAAACAACGTAATAAAATTACTACCCCCATTAACCATAGAAATTGATTTGTTAAATAAAGGATTAAATAAGATAGAAGGGTCACTCTTCAAACTCAACACCAAAAGTGAGTAGTTCATTAGTTTTATTTTACAATTTAAATAATGTTTTTAATATCGTTAGGGAATAAATACAAATTAGATTTTAATCAAGACTAGAATCATTGACACATAACTAATTGTCGCTTCAGTGATTGACGGTAGATATTTTATTGTCTGGTGAAAAATTTAGTTTAGTTTAGTTTAGTTTAGGTTTGGTCATTACTGTGAAGGTTGATATTGACTGAGTAGTGAGTTTTTCATGGGTATCTATCTACGTACTGCTGATTATATTTGTCAGTTAATGGATTTTTATTTTCACGTTTTTAAAAATATTTTACAGTATGATTAGGTAAAACAATAAATCCTAGTTCAGCACTAGGTAGTATGGGATGATAATGCTTTTTTCCAACAGGCATCATTAAGATTTTTTCTGTTGGAAGAAAGCTGTATCAGATTTTCTGTTACCGTCTAATTTAAAAGTGTATTTTTTATTAAAATACTTTTATGAAAAAAACCGACTAAGTGCCCTCAATGGCAGCAATAAACTTATTGGATTCATCGATCGACTTGTTCATTTCTTTGAGTAAATTTGAGATGTCCGTTTGCAGGCTGGTAAATTCTCCTTTTATGGCGCCAATTGCTTGGGCGTTGAGGTTATGTTTAAGGTAAAGCATATTGTCTTTCATGGAGACGAGGACTGGCGCCATTTTGTCCTCTGCACGCTTCATTGTTCGCATGAGTTGTTCATAAGAATGTTTAGTCTCGCGAAGTTTTGTTTCACTATTACGGCGTAAGCTTCCTTTACTTATCTGTGCTATTTCACTTTGCCATTCATCAAATAAGGCGTCAGCGACATCTTCGACCTTGTCGATACGATTACTAACATCATCGGCGGCTTCTTGTGATGCTTCATACTCGTCTTTGGCTTTGTTGTAAGTTTTTTCGAGATCGCCACCATTATGATTAAGCAAAGCCTGCATCTCTGCTAATGCAGAGCTAAATTGTTCTTGCGCCTCTTCTTGTGAGTCTTTGGCGTCAGTGACCCTATCGACCATGATGTCACGCTTGTGATAACCCACTTTTTCCATTGCGCCATAGTAAGCGCTCTGACATCCACCGAGTAAAAAACTGGTCGCTAGAATGGCCATTGAGATATTTTTTTTCATCGAGTAGGGTGTCCTTGTTTAGTTCTGGTATAAGCTGAGGAATCAGTGCGCATTAATTAATCAGCCTTAAATTTAGCTGCATCAATAATGCTCCAAAGATGAACTATGCCACCTATGATGGCAGGAAAAATCAGCCACCACATGGCATAACACACTATGGTTATAAGACAGAATAGTATGGCGGCTAAGATACGACCTTGTACTAGCTGACCTAGGCCAGGAAAGAAAAAGCTCGCGATTGCAGCGATTACATTACCTGCAGATCCTTGTTGTGACATCGATTTATTCCTTACACTTGTATATCTTGGGTTATAAGCTTTATTGTATGAAGATACGCATTTAGCACCAATACTCTAACTATGGAATCGAGATCCTTGTGAAGAAAAAGATTAATTTAACTCATTTTCAAACATTAATGCTAAGTATCTGGCACTTTATAATACATCTAAAGCAGCGATTAGCGGAAGATCAAATCAATATTCGTGCAGGGCACTTAGCCTATGTGACGTTATTGTCTCTGGTACCTATGGTCGCTGTGACTATGTCGATGCTGTCTGCGTTTCCTGTATTCCAAGGCATTAGGGGGCAAATAGAAGGGTTTATCTATAATAATTTTCTTCCATCTGCCGGTGATAGTGTACAGGTTTATATCAATGAGTTTGTTGATAACGCTTCTAAAGGGACGGCTGTTGGTATCGCAGCTCTGATGGTGGTGGCGCTTATGTTAATCTCGAGCATTGATAAATCTCTCAATAGTATTTGGCGGACGAAGGAGAAACGCTCTTTGGCGGTATCATTTTCTATGTATTGGATGGTGTTAACTTTAGGACCTGTTTTGATGGGGGCGAGCTTAGTTGCAACCTCTTACGTGGTCTCGCTTAAGGTCTTTAATGGCGCTGATCTTTCCGGGATTGTTCCCTTGCTGGTAGAGCGTTTACCTATGTTGTTTTCAGTTGCAACATTCCTGTTGATTTATATAGTGGTTCCCAATACCAAAGTTAAGTTTTTTCATGCTTTATTGGGTGCAATAGTGGCAGCGCTTATGTTTGAATTTGGTAAAAAGGGATTTGCTTTTTATCTCACTAAATTTCCAACTTATGAGGCCATTTATGGTGCATTGGCAACGATCCCAATATTATTTTTATGGGTGTACTTATCTTGGACTATTGTTTTATTTGGGGCGGTGATCACTGCAGCTATGCCTGAGTATTTGGACAAAAAACAGATAAAAAATAAAAAAAATTAACTGAGGATATTACGGTGGATAATGAACTTAATATAAATAAAGCTTACTTTAAAGACAGCCAGGGGCAAGGTGAAATATCCAAATCTAAGGTGAAATAAAGGTTTCTCGCGATGCCCTTTAGGAGTTATTAACCTGAAATGGTCACTGATAAGATGCTGCATGTAACAGTCTATAGCATATGGGATATGACATATAATATAAAGGAAAATAGATAGAATGAAAAAACTCATCATCGGAGGTGTTATTACTTCTTTATGTGCTTGTGCGATGACGGAAAATAGTGCCGTAAACGTTAAAGCGAGCTTGGCTCCAGTGCGAGTGACATTAAAT
Source organism: Shewanella sp. VB17 (assembly GCF_013248905.1). Taxonomy (NCBI): domain Bacteria; kingdom Pseudomonadati; phylum Pseudomonadota; class Gammaproteobacteria; order Alteromonadales; family Shewanellaceae; genus Shewanella; species Shewanella sp. VB17. Next base: position 5,157,266 of record NZ_JABRVS010000001.1, on the reverse strand, counting down.
GGGATGACGAATGAAGATGCGATAAGTCAGTTGTACGAAGCGCTGATTCAGAAAAACTACTTAGCAACAATGGGGGGAGATAATAGAATTGCAGTCATGTTCAATGAGAATCAATTTTTACTACAGCTGAGTATAAATCCTGATGGGATTGATCGCATCATGATGAATTGTTTCTATGCCGTGCACCCTAAACTTGTTGGCAGTAAAGATTTACTGGTATTAATTGCCACCTTGAATCATAAACTCAACTTTGCTAAATTTACCCTACGTGAACAAGGTGCTGTTATCCAAGTGCAGGGCGCAGCCACGTTCGTCAATACTATAGAACTAGAGGAAATTAGACGCCTAATGTTGTGGACTGATGAAGGGCTAAAGCAAGTTGGGCTGGTTCTGCCAAAAGGAATACGGCAGCTAATTAAGCCTATTGCTGTCATCCAATAAATATCAGTCGTTATCAATATTCTCTGTCGATAAATAATTCAAGTTATCACATTAGAGCGAGTTTAACTTTCTAATTGATAGGCTTTCTCTTATAAAAAATATCGACAGTGAAGATAAGCAGGGCTATCCAAATAAAGCCGAATGTCATGCTTTTTTCTAGGTCGAAAGGCTCTTTAAAGAGGGTTATAGCTATAATAAACATGATACTCGGGCCAATATATTGTAAAAAACCTAGCATGGAGAGAGGGATCCTGACTGCGGAAAAAGCAAAACATAACAAAGGAATTGTAGTGACCACTCCCGCAGCTATTAATAACATGTTAAGCAATAAGTCATTGCTCATTAAGTGAGTCAGAGAGTCCCCAACATTAGCAAGTAGATAGATCAAGGCAACCGGAAATAAAATGGCAGTTTCGACCAGTAGGCCTGTTTTTGCATCGACATTGACTTTTTTTCGTAGTAATCCGTATAGACCAAATGAACATGCGAGCCCAAAAGAGACTAGGGGGATGGAGCCAAATGAGATAATTTGAATTAAGACCCCACTTCCAGCTAACGCTACCGCCAACCATTGTAGTTTACGTAATCTCTCGCCAAGAAATGCCATACCAAGTACCACATTAATTAATGGGTTAATAAAATAACCTAAGCTGGCATCTAACATGTGATTATTGTTAACAGCCCAAATAAAGAGTAACCAGTTAATAGCAATTAAAATTGAGGTCAGTGTCAGTATCATTAGCTGTTTTGGGCGCTTAAGTACTTGCCTGAGATGTGAAAAACCACCGAGCATCATCATAAGTACAGTGACAAAAATAAATGACCAAATGACTCTGTGGATTAATATTTCTGTAGCAGAAACATGATCGAATGATTTAAAGTAAAGTGGAGCAAAGCCCCATAAAGTGTATGCGCAAATCGCAGATATGATGCCCTTGCTGTGTTCTGAATTAAACATGAATTAAGCTATAAAAGGAGAGTTGGCTGTATTGTATTCCTCATCACTTGCGGGCTCAAGCCTGATCTTATTTTAGTCCTGTTGCCGTTAAGGGTATGGCAAGAAAGTGACGCTCATCACTTGATAGCTTAACCGACCATGTAAGTGCCTGTTCCGAAAGCAATATGATCTCCATGTTCATTATGCAGCTCCATACGGCAGACTGAAACACGGTTGCCTGCGCGGATCACAGTGCCTGAGCCGGTAAATATATTTCCTCTGCCCGGCCGTAAATAATCGATGCGAAGATCGATGGTCCCTAAGGTTTGAATGCGGTTTTGTAGTTCTTCTATACTCCAATTATCTCGACTGGCGACGATACCAGAGAAAGCGGTGAGGCCACCAACGACATCCAACACAGTAGCGGTGACACCGCCATGTAGGATCTGCTGATGAATATTTCCGATAAGCTCTGCTTTCATATTGATGGTGACTTCAACACCATCAATATCATAGCGTTTTATATCTAAACCTAATAAATTGTGGAAGGGGATCTGTTTGTCGAAGACCTCAGCAACTCTGTGTAGGATCTCGGTTTGAATAGGGTTCGTCATGAAAGTATAAGTCGCTGTTGTCAATGATTAGAGTAATTAATCTATCTCTTACCTTGGTAATTAGGCAAGCAATAATCATTAATTTTAGCTAGACGTTGACCGTAAATGACTGTGAATAGGCGAGCAATTTAGTTTAATTGGTATTAGAATAGGCGGCCCATTTCTCTGACTCTGAAGCTCAATGGAACAAGTGATAGATGATCCCCAATTAGACCCATTATCCTCAAGTCTGCAGTCAGTGTTCGGCTATCGGACATTTAGAAATGGTCAAAAAGAGGTGATAGAGCAGATTTGTTCAGGTTATGATTGCTTGGTTATCATGCCTACTGGTGGCGGAAAGAGTTTGTGTTATCAGCTGCCTGCTTTGCAGCTACCAGGGTTGACGGTTGTGGTTTCCCCACTTATTTCTTTAATGAAGGATCAGGTTGATAGCTTGATACAGATGGGGGTGAGTGCAGCTTATCTTAATTCTTCTTTGCCTAGGGAGGAGAGTGCAAAAATTTTACAGAGGATGCACAGTGGTGAACTCAAATTACTCTACGTTTCACCGGAGCGTTTATTACAAGGGTATTTTATTGATAGGCTGCATGAGCTGCATATTTCCCTTTTTGCAATAGATGAAGCGCATTGTATCTCTCAATGGGGGCATGATTTTAGGCCTGAATATGCCGCACTCGGTAAGCTCAGAGAGTGCTTTCCTTATGTGCCTATTATGGCGTTAACAGCGACGGCCGATCAGGCTACCCGAAAAGATATTTGTGATCGGTTAACCATTACACCTTACTCATTGCTAACAAGCTTTGATAGGCCGAATATTCGTTATACCGTGGCTGAGAAGCTCAATGCAGCGAACCAACTACGTCAGTTTATTGTTGATCAAAATGGTAACAGTGGCATTATCTATTGCAGTAGCCGTCGTCGTGTTGATGAAGTGGCTGAACGTCTTAGTTTACAAGGCCATAATGCCGCCGCCTACCATGCGGGGAAAACGCAGGAAGAGCGAGCTGATGTCCAAGACAGATTTCTTAAGGATCAACTGGATATCGTGGTGGCTACGGTGGCGTTTGGTATGGGTATTAATAAGTCTAATGTGCGTTATGTTGTGCATTACGATATACCTAAAAGTGTCGAGTCTTATTATCAGGAAACAGGAAGAGCAGGGCGAGATGGCCTAGAAGCTGAAGCTTTGTTATTATTCGACCCTGCCGATATCGGTCGGGTGCGACACCTTATTGAACAGTCTGAGCCCAGCCCACAGCAACAAGTCGAATTTCATAAGCTCAATACAATGGCCGCTTTTGCCGAGGCGCAGACGTGTCGACGTCAGGTACTACTGCATTATTTTGATGAGAGTGCTTTAGAGCCTTGTGGTAACTGTGATATTTGCTTAGATCCCCCTAAACGTTATAACGGTATTCAAGATGCACAGAAGGTGCTTTCTTGTATCTACCGTTTAGATCAACGTTTTGGTATTAATCACCTTATTGAGGTGCTTAGAGGGTCTAAAGCTGCGACTGTACTCGATAGAGGCCACAATAAATTATCGACTTGGGGGATTGGCAAAGACAAAAGTCATGAATTTTGGTTGAGTATTATACGGCAAATTATTCATCTGGGATTTGCCAGTCAAGATATCACTCGCGGTTCTTCAGTTAAGTTAAATTCATCAGCACGCTCAGTATTGAAAGGTGAGGTTGAACTGTTGTTAGCTGAGCCTAGAATGGTTCTGCAAAGTATTACTAAGCGGCGAGGTCATACGACTAAGGCACCGCTTAATTATGATCGTAAGTTATTTGCGCGACTGAAGCAGCTGAGGCGTAAATTGGCAGAAGAGTTAGATGTACCACCTTATCTAGTCTTTAATGATGCTAGTTTGGCAGAAATGGCGGCACTATTGCCAACAAGCCCTGGTGAAATGTTGGCTGTTAATGGTGTGGGAGAGCGTAAATTGACCCGCTTTGGTGGTGAGTTTCTTGATGAGATCAGTCACTATTTAACAGAAGGGTAATGGTGCTTTGAGGTTCTATTTTTCAGTGTTTAAAAAAATAGTCTGTTAATAGAGAATTTAGATTTAGGATTAAATTTCATAATTATTAAGCTAACGAAATGAAATAGCTCGAATTATGGTTGTGCAATTGGATTTTTTCTGGCCGAATCAGCACAAGATGAGAAAAATGGAGTTGACACTTGCTGCTGCACACGTTAAAAATTAACCTGTCTATCAAAAAACGCACGCATAAGTTATTTATGTGATTGCCATATAACAGTACTCATAATATCAATGAACATTAGCATGGCATTACTTAACCTCCTCATTCTCGCGGTCTCTGCGCGGAGGTAGTGTTGTATGCTTGATAGCCACCAACATTCAAACCCCGCGCTACCAGTCGCGGGTTTTTTGTTTATGTACTGCAGCAACTTAGGTGCAGGATATAAAAATAGCGATGCCACGGAGAAACCAGATGTCTAATCGAGTGATCATTTTTGATACAACCCTGCGTGACGGGGAGCAAGCTTTAGCGGCGAGTTTAACGGCTAAGGAAAAGCTACAGATAGCACTCGCACTGGAACGTTTAGGTGTCGATGTGATGGAGGTCGGCTTTCCGATCTCCTCGCCAGGTGATTTTAAATCAGTAGCGGCCATTGCACAAACAGTTAAAAATAGTCGAGTGTGCGCGTTAGCCAGAGCGCTTGAAAAGGATATCGATGCCGCAGTACAGTCTTTGTCTGCTGCAGCTCAATTTCGTATTCATACTTTTATCTCTACGTCGACAATTCATGTTGAAAATAAATTGAAACGTTCTTTTGAACAGGTGTTAGAGATGGCTGTTGGGGCGGTCAAGTATGCTCGCCGTTTTACCGATGACGTTGAGTTTTCTTGTGAGGATGCAGGGCGTACGCCTATTGATAACTTGTGCCGTATGGTCGAGGAGGCGATTAAAGCTGGTGCGAGGACGATTAATATTCCAGATACTGTTGGTTACACAATTCCTGGTGAGTTCGGTGGTATTATTGAAACATTATTTAATCGAGTACCAAATATCGATAAAGCAGTTATCTCCGTTCACTGTCATGATGATCTTGGTCTTTCTGTCGCTAATTCAATTACAGCGGTTCAGCATGGTGCACGTCAGATTGAATGCACAGTAAATGGCATTGGTGAGCGTGCAGGTAATTGCTCACTTGAAGAAATAGCCATGATATTGTCGACGCGTAAAGGCTTGTTAGGATTAGAAACGGGGATCAATGCTAAAGAAATTCACCGTACATCTAGCTTAGTCAGTCAGTTATGTAACATGCCTGTACAGGCGAATAAAGCCATTGTGGGTGCAAATGCTTTTACTCATTCGTCAGGTATCCATCAAGATGGTATGTTAAAATCACAAAATACCTATGAGATTATGACGCCTGAAAGCATCGGTCTTTCGCGTAACAATTTGAATATGACATCGCGTTCAGGTCGGCATGTGATTAAACATCGCATGGAAGAGATGGGTTATGGTGATCAAGATTATGACATTGATGTTTTGTATGAGTCATTTTTAAAGCTAGCGGATAAAAAAGGCCAGGTTTTTGACTACGATTTAGAGGCGTTGGCTTTTATGGAATCTTTAGCTGAAAATGAATCATATTACGAACTCAAACAGCTAGTTGTCCATTCTGATTCTATGCAAGGTAATGCAACAGCAACCATCAAGATTGAGGTAGATGGTCAGGTAATTACCGAAGCTGCAACGGGCAATGGCCCTGTTGATGCAGCCTACAACGCCATTGCTCGTGCCAGTGAATGTGAGATTGAGATAACCAGTTATAAGTTAAGTGCTAAAGGTGAAGGGCAAGATGCCTTAGGGCAAGTGGACATAGACGCCTGTTATCAAGGGCAAAGTTTCCATGGTATGGGGCTAGCAACGGATGTAGTTGAAGCATCAGCACAAGCATTAGTACATGTGATGAATTTGACTTGGCGTGCAGATAAAGTTGCTGATTGTAAGCAGAAAATTGGAAATAAACCGAATTCGCTTGGCGGTGTGTAGCCTTATCGCAGTGGCAAGAAACGATAACAATATTAATATTAAAGAGCAGGAGTGATGTGTCGCATGAGTTATAAAATAGCAGTATTAGCTGGAGATGGAATTGGACCTGAGGTGATGGCTGAGGCGCGCAAAGTGCTGAGTGCTGTTGAGGAGCGATTCGAGCTTGCTATTGAATATAGCGAATATGATATTGGTGGTGCAGCGATTGATAATCATGGCTGTCCGCTACCAGAGACGACATTAGAAGGGTGTGAAGCGGCTGATGCCATTTTATTTGGTTCTGTGGGCGGTCCCAAATGGGAGCATTTACCTCCTAATGATCAACCTGAACGTGGAGCCTTGTTACCACTTCGTGGTCATTTTGAGTTATTTTGCAATATGCGTCCAGCCAAGTTGCACTCAGGCTTAGAACATATGTCTCCCTTGCGTAGTGATATCTCATCAAAAGGGTTTGATGTCTTGTGTGTACGAGAATTAACAGGTGGTATCTATTTTGGTAAACCTAAAGGTCGCCAAGGTGAGGGAGAGCATGAAGAAGCATTTGATACCATGCGCTATAGCCGTAAAGAGATCACTCGTATTGCCAAAATTGCCTTTGAAGCAGCGCAAGGTCGCCGTAATAAAGTCACTTCAGTAGATAAAGCAAATGTACTGGCTTGCTCAGTACTTTGGCGTGAAGTTGTTGAAGAAGTTGCAAAAGATTTCCCTGATGTCGAGCTTGAACATATTTATATTGATAACGCGACTATGCAGTTACTGCGTCGGCCCAATGAGTTTGATGTCATGCTGTGTTCTAATTTGTTCGGTGACATTATTTCAGATGAGATAGCCATGTTAACGGGTTCTATGGGATTGCTGTCATCGGTCAGCATGAACAGTAAAGGTTTTGGTTTATATGAGCCTGCAGGTGGCAGTGCCCCTGATATCGCAGGCCAAGGTATTGCAAACCCTATAGCACAAATTCTATCTGCCGCACTCTTGCTACGCCATAGCTTGAAATTGGAAGCTGCAGCAGTGGCAATAGAAACCGCAGTAGGTAAAGCGCTTAGCGATGGGTACTTGACTGGAGAGTTATTACCTGTGCTTGAGCGTGCAACAGCTAAGAGCACTTCACAAATGGGCGATTATATTGCTCAAGTGATTAGAGAGGGGGCATAACTCATGGCTAAAACATTATATGAAAAGGTGTGGGACAGTCATGTAGTTGTGGCTACCGAAGGTGAAGCACCACTTATTTATGTGGATAGACATTTAGTTCATGAGGTGACTTCCCCTCAGGCATTTAGTGGTTTGAAGGTGGCAGGTCGTAAATTAAGGGCGCCGGAGAAAACGTTTGCCACTATGGATCACAACACCTCCACTAAGAGTGCTAGCCTAGATGCATTAAGCCCTATGGCACGTATTCAGGTTGAGACTTTGCAGGATAACTGTAAAGAATTTGGTGTTCGTTTGTATGATATTCACCATAAGAACCAAGGGATTGTTCATGTTATGGGTCCTGAGCTAGGGATCACATTACCGGGAACCGTCATTGTGTGTGGCGACTCGCATACTGCAACTCATGGTGCATTTGGGGCGCTTGCATTTGGGATTGGCACCTCTGAAGTTGAACATGTTATGGCAACGCAAACACTACGCCAAAATAAAGCTAAAACGATGAAAATCGAAGTGGTTGGACATGTGACTCCAGGCATTACCGCAAAAGATATTGTGCTAGCTATTATCGGAAAAATAGGCATGGATGGCGGCACTGGGTATGTTGTCGAGTTTTGTGGTGAAGCTATTGAGTCGCTCTCAATGGAAGGCCGTATGACAGTATGTAATATGGCGATTGAAATGGGTGCTAAGGCCGGCATGATTGCATCAGATGCAACCACAGTTAACTACCTTAAGGGACGCGAGTTTACACCTAAAGGAGAAGCATGGGAGCAAGCGATTGCTGCGTGGAGTGAACTGAGTACTGATAAAGGTGCCGTATTTGATGCAACTGTGGTACTTGAGGCTGCCGATATAGCGCCGCAACTGACTTGGGGTACGAACCCTGGACAAGTTGTGGCCATCGATGGCTTAGTGCCAAACCCCGAAGATGAGTCGAATGCTACGGTTAGGGCAAGTATAGAAAAAGCATTAAAGTACGTAGCGCTTACAGCGGGTACTTGTATGAAAGATGTGAGTATCAATAAGGTCTTTATCGGTTCTTGTACGAACTCTCGCATTGAAGATTTACGCGATGCCGCTTTTCACGCGAAGGGAAAAAAGGTGGCGGTAGGGGTTACGGCTATTGTTGTTCCAGGTTCTGGTTTAGTCAAAGAGCAGGCAGAAGCAGAGGGCTTAGATAAGATTTTTATTGAAGCAGGGTTTGAGTGGCGTTTACCGGGTTGTTCTATGTGCTTAGCGATGAATGATGATCGATTGGAGGCCGGCGATCGCTGTGCTTCGACCAGTAATCGTAATTTCGAAGGGCGTCAGGGACGAGGGAGTCGTACACACCTTGTCAGTCCTGCCATGGCCGCAGCTGCTGCTATTGCCGGTCATTTTGTCGATATTCGTGAGATTCTTTAGGAGATAACCATGCAAGCATTTACGAAGCATAATGGATTAGCTGTGATGATCGACAGCGCGAATGTCGATACTGATCAGATTATTCCTAAGCAGTTCTTATCTAAAGTGACCCGAGATGGTTTTGGTGTCCATCTATTTCATGATTGGCGTTATTTAGATGATTTGGGTGATGAGCCTAATCCCGCATTCAGTCTTAATCAAGTTAGGTTTAAAGGGGCTTCGATACTTATCTCTAAAGAAAACTTTGGTTGTGGTTCGAGTCGAGAACATGCACCTTGGGCTTTAGCTGATTTTGGTTTTAGAGCGATTATTGCGCCAAGTTTTGCTGATATATTCTATGGTAACTCTATTAATAATGGCTTACTGCCAGTATGTCTAACGAGTGTCGAAGTTCAGCAGTTAATGGATGAAGTTGAAGCGAATGAAGGTGCTGAGATCCTTGTCGATTTAGACGCATTAACCGTTACTTCTCCTTCTGGCGCTGTGTTTAAGTTTACGATCGCGGGATCAGCAAGGCACAACTTGCTGAATGGTTTAGATGCGATCGGTTTGACCTTAGCGTATGGTGAACAAATCGCGAGCTATGAAGCGCAACTACCGAGTTGGAAAGCGTAAGGTCTTTTTCGGATATATTAAGCGTTAATATGTGAGAGAAATAGGTCGAACAAGCTTAGGTTTGTTCGGCCTTTATTTTTTAGTTTTACGGTTTGCTTGCTGCCATCATAGTATTTTATTTTCTGTTAATTGAGGTTTAGGTTAAGTTTTATTAATAAAGTGAACTTCATAAGATTATACTCATCATAATACAATAATATTTTTTAAATCTAACTTGTATATGTAGCTTAAGTTTTAGGCTAAAACTAAGCTAACTTAATTAGAGGAATACAATGAAATCCTTTTTATTCGTCGCCATATTATCAGTTTTACCTTACAGCTTGATAGCGGCTCCTACATCTAGCGAAGTCGTTCAAAGTTTTATGCAAGCCTATAATAAACATGATGTTGTGGGCATGATGTCTCATACAAATGAGGACTTAACTTGGATGCATATTACCGGTAAAAAAATTGTCATTGAAACATCTACCAAAGCTGAATTTGGTGCGGCTATGACGGATTATTTCGAGAGTCTTGAAGGGGTAAATGCCACTATTGTTAAGATGATTGAATCTGGTAGTTATGTCAGTACCGTCGAGAAAGTGACTTGGGATAATGATGGCGAAGAATTGAGCCAGTGCAGTATTGGAACATTTAGAGTTAAGACCGGGAAAATCGCTGAGTTTTGGTATTTTCCTGCTCATGCTTGTGATGAGTTGAACCTAAGTCCGGAGCCAGAAGTGGGCGTTTTAAAACAGACTCAATATTAAATAATCTAATGTTTTTATTTGTATTAGATGTTGATATCGATGTGAGGAAGAGGAGAAGTGGCTTGTTCTGAAGTAGTGGTGTTTTTTTCATCTATTGTTGTCGTTTGTTGCTGATGCTCATTAAGAGAATTTTGCCTATCTTCATTCGTTTGTCGATGCTCAAGATTTGGTGGCAACTGAGATTGAGGCGATTCATGGCTATCTTCAGCAATTTCTGTGCTGTTTTCTGTTTTTTCAACAATTCGTTTACGCTTGATACGGGCTCGCACCGGGCGTGCCAGCATGGCGTAGAGACTGTCTAAACCTATCATAATACCTCCGTAGTGAGTCCCTCCTATACTGCTATATCGGCATAACTTGGTCAATATTTAATCTTAAAAAAGAAAAGTGGTGGAAAGAAAGTGTGAAGTTAGAGTGTTGAAAAATTAAAGATTGGGAAATAAAACCACTTTTAAGATAAACAAAGATTAATGATGTCTTACTCTGTCTTTTTTATCAGCACTTTATGGGTAGAGGATCCACTTTTACCCCTTGTTATTTCTATAACTATACCCATTGAAATATGCTGGTAACCCGCTTGAATACTGGATTTATAAATAGTTCTCTTGCTTGACAATACTTGCGTTCTATCTCTAAACTTAAGTCTTGTGGGAAATAGTGGATATTTGTGGATCTTTTACTTGATGTAAGGACAAGCTAACGTGTTTCGTGGTGCCAGTGCTATTAACCTTGATACGAAGGGGCGCGTCGCTATTCCAAAGCGCTACCGAGAGACACTGCACATTGAATATAACAGCCAGTTAGTGATCACCGTAGATATTCAGTCTGCCTGTTTATTGCTTTATCCATTGGATGAATGGAGAAAAATAGAGGCAAAGTTGCTATTGCTGTCAGATACCTTGCCAGCTGAAAGAGCAATGAAGCGGATGCTCTTAGGTTATGCCCATGAGTGTGAGCTTGATGGTAACGGTAGATTATTATTACCTTTACCCTTACGTCAATATGCACATTTAGGTAAGCATGCCATGTTGGTGGGTCAGTTAAATAAATTTGAGCTTTGGGACGAGACTGCTTGGCAGCAGCAAATAGATCAAAGCCGAGAAACGATTCAAAACGAAGAATTCGCAGAGAATGTACGTCTCGCTGATTTTTCACTTTAAATACTGAAATTAAATAAATTAGATAGTAGAAAATAATGAGTCAAGAATTTGCACATTTATCCGTTTTGTTAGCAGAAACGGTAGCAGGATTAAATATAAAGGAAGATGGCATCTATATTGATGGCACATTTGGTCGTGGTGGTCACTCCCGTGAAGTGTTAAAACTGTTAGGAAAAAATGGTCGACTTATCGCCATCGATCGTGATCCACAAGCTATTGCAGCAGCAGAGCAGTTTGCTGATGATAGTAGATTTTGTATTGTACATGGTGGATTTGGTCAACTAGCTAGCTATGTCGAAGAGCTTGAATTAAAAAGTAAAATTGATGGTGTGTTGCTCGATTTTGGAGTGTCGTCTCCTCAACTTGATGATGCTGAACGTGGGTTTAGCTTTTTACGCGACGGACCGCTTGATATGCGCATGGATAATTCACAAGGTGAAACCGCTGCTCATTGGCTAGCACGTGCAGAAATTGAGGACATGGCTTGGGTGTTTAAAACCTATGGTGAAGAGAAAAACTCACGCCATATAGCTAGGTGTATTGCAGCAGATCGTGAGAAAACTCCTTTTTTACGCACTAAAGACCTTGCCGATCTTATAGCAAGAATTTCTAAAAGCAAAGAGCGAAACAAACATCCAGCAACGCGAGTTTTTCAAGCGATTAGAATTTATATCAATAGTGAGTTAGAGCAAATTGATCAAGCGCTAGAGGGTGCCTTAACAGTACTAGCACCTCAAGGGCGACTATCCGTGATTAGTTTCCATTCGCTAGAAGACAGAATGGTAAAGCGTTTTATTCGTCGACATAGCCAAGGTCAAAGTGTTCCTCATGGGTTGCCGATCACAGAAGCTGAAATTGATAAAACACGTTTACTGAAAGGGATTGGTAAAGCAATTAAGCCTTCTGAGGAGGAGGTTGAACTTAATACTCGAGCTCGTAGTTCAGTGCTACGCATTGCTGAGCGATTGGCATATTAATAATAAGCGTAATAGTAATGAGTTGATATGTACATGCTATTACGCATAAAGATCATGGTAGGAGAAAGGTTTTGAATCAATCTCAATTTAATCTACCCAAAATTGTTTTGTATGATCTTTGGAATCACAAGTGGTTGCTGTTGCTGGCTTTTGCGGTATTAACGAATGCAATTGTAGTTGTCTATACAAGTCATGTGACACGCAAATATGTCAGTCAGTGGGATCAGATGTTGCAAGAACGGGATAAATTGGATATTCAATGGCGTAATCTACTTCTTGAGGAGCAATCCTTATCAGAGCATAGCCGTATCACGCGTATGGCATCTAAAGAGCTAGAGATGAACCGTCCACAACCAAAAGAAGAAATCGTTGTCAGGGTGCCATAGGTATGAATCAATTAGGTAAAATAGAGCTTAATTGGTGGCAAGTTTCATTAGACCGAAAGAAGCTGGATTGCTAGGAGTAGTATGAGCAAACAGGCAAAAAGAAAGCAAAAACCTCAACTTATTCAATGGCGTTTATATGTTGTTGTCGCTTTCGTATGCCTTTTATTTACCAGCTTAATTGGTCGGGCTGCTTATATTCAAATCATAGAGCCTGAAAAGCTACGTCATGAAAGCGATATGCGGACCTTACGCACTACAAGCAGAGAAGTACAGAGAGGATTAATCACTGATAGGAATGGTGAAATGATGGCAGTGAGCGTTCCTGTTAAAGCCGTCTATGCAGATCCTAAATTTGTGCATGATAATAATGGTTTTATTGATATGCGCCGGTGGCAGGCGTTAGCAGATGTGTTGCATGAACCTGAAGAGGAGATACTTAAGCGTGTTCAGGCCAATCCGAAGAAACGGTTTACCTACCTTAAACGTCAAGTGACGCCGGCTGTTGCTGAATATATTAAACAGCTAAAACTGCCCGGTGTGTATATGAAATCGGAATCTCGTCGCTATTACCCAACGAGTGAAATATCTGCTCAGTTAGTGGGGATCACAAATATTGATGATGTGGGCATCGAGGGGATTGAAAAATCTTATAATAATTGGTTAACCGGAACTGCATCTAAGCAGAAAGTGCGTAAATCCCGCGATGGTCATGTTGTTGAGCGTCTCGATATGGTGCATGAAGGTGAAAGTCCTAATGATCTTGTACTGAGTATAGATCAACGTATCCAGCAGTTGGCTTATCGAGAAATTAAGAAGGTGACCGAGATAAACCAAGCGACTTCAGCGTCCATTGTGGTACTTGATGTGAATACTGGTGAAGTGTTAGCGATGGCAAATACCCCATCCTATAACCCTAATTCTCGGGAAAACTTGCAAAGTTATCGCATGAGAAATCGTGCTTTAACTGATGCTTATGAGCCGGGATCGACCATTAAGCCTTTTGTTGTGGCAGCGGCGTTGGATTCAGGCAGTATTAAAGAAGATCAAATTTTTAAAACTTACCCTGGCCGCATGAGAATAGGGGGGAGAACTGTGCGTGATGGCAGAGATTATGGTGATCTTTCTCTTGCAGGTGTGTTAGTTCATTCGAGTAATGTAGGTATGGCCAAAATTGGTTTATCTATGCCAGTACAAGAGTTATTAGCTTCTTACCAGTCTTTGGGTTTAGGGAATTATTCAGGAATTAATCTTGAGGGAGAAAGTTCTGGCCTGATCCATGATCGCCGGCGTTGGTCTGAATTTGAAAGGGCAACGTTGTCATTTGGGTATGGTTTCATGGTGACCCCGCTTCAGTTGGCAAGGCTCTACGCCACTTTGGGGAGTAAAGGTGTACTTTATCCTGTCTCAATTTTGAAGTTAAAGCAGCAACCTGAGGGAGTACAAGTGATCTCTCCTCATGTTGCCCAGAGTGTAATGGAAATGTTGGTTGGTGTGACAGAAAAAGGCGGCACGGCCCCTAAAGCTCATATCGAGGGTTATCCAGTAGCAGGTAAGAGCGGTACAGTACGTAAGGCTGTTGCTGGTGGCTATGGAGATGACTATGTTGCAGTTTTTGCTGGAGTCGCTCCTGTTCATAACCCAAAGTTAGCTATTGTCGTCATGGTCAATGAACCTAAAGGTGACACCTACTACGGTGGTAAATTGGCGGGGCCTGTATTTGCAAAAGTGATGTCTGGTGCGTTGCAAATGCTGAATGTTGAGCCGATTTCATCTACTGAAAAAGTCCGCTTAGCAAGTACTGTAAGGAGAGCTGAATAATGTTATTACGGGATTTATTGGCTCCCTGGTTTCACTATTCTGGACCAGAGAGCTTTAACCAATTGAGCTTAGACAGTCGATCTATTAAGCCTGGAGATCTGTTTGTTGCCGTACCTGGCTACCAAGTTGATGGTCGCAATTATATTGATCTTGCTGCTAAAAATGGTGCGCAAATGTCATTAGTGCACACGGATGAGCCAGATGCTCATGGTAAGGTTGTGGCTGGCGATTGTATGCAAATTTTGTTTTTTCAATTGTATCGTCAGTTGTCCGCTTTAGCAGCTCAAGCCTATCCGTTACCGACTGATCGCCTGAAATTGATCGGGGTTACTGGTACAAACGGTAAAACCTCGATTACTCAATTAATGGCTCAATTACTTGTTTGTTTAAGTAAAAATCCTGCAATTATGGGGACTTTAGGCAATGGATTGTGGGGAGAGTTGCTTGATAGTGGCAACACGACAGCCGATCCCATAACCATCATGGGTCAGCTTAAACAATTTGATGAGCAAGGGGCAGATCTGTGTGCAATTGAAGTGTCGAGTCATGGATTGACACAGGCAAGGGTTGATGCAGTGCCTTTCGATGTGGCTATTTTTACTAATTTAAGTCGTGATCATCTTGACTATCATGGCACGATGCAGGCATATGGCGATGCTAAGAAAAGATTACTTCATTTTCCCTCTTTAAATTCAGCAGTTATCAATTTTGATGATGATTTGGGTAAACAATGGTTAGCAGAAGATGATACTAATCAGATGATTGGCTATAGCATCCATGGTGATGATGCTGAAGTACGTCAAAAAGCAACGATTTATACCCAAAGGAATTATTTTCACCATCAAGGTGTTAAATCAAGTTTGGTGTGGCCGGGCGGTAAGGCCGATATCGATGCGCCTTTATTAGGTGCTTTTAGCTTATCAAATCTACTCGCCGCTTTGGCTGGGTTGTATCAAGTTGGTTTTGACATGAATGAGCTGCTCGAGGCTGTGCCTAAATTACATGCTGTTATGGGGCGTATGGAGCGGTTCACTACTTTAAATGGTATCACACTGGTCGTCGATTACGCTCATACACCTGATGCAATCGAGAAAGTCTTACAAGCCTTAAGAGTGCATTGTGAAGGAGAGCTTTGGTGTTTATTTGGTTGCGGTGGTGATCGAGATAAGGGCAAACGTCCCTTAATGGCGCAGGCGGCAGAATCCTATGCGGATCGCTTAATGATAACCAGTGACAATGCTAGAAGTGAGCCGCCTAATGAAATAATTAATGATATATTAGCCGGTCTTACTCATGTTGATAATGCACTGACTCAAGTTGATCGAGAGCTCGCGATTAGGCAGGTTGTCGCTGAAGCTAAATCTGGAGACATTATATTGTTGGCAGGTAAAGGTCATGAAACTTACCAAGAGGCGAGTGGTGTGCGAAGTGCTTATGATGAAAGGGCACTTGCTCGACATTTAGCTCAGCATTATGTAGAGGTAAATACATGATCAGTTTAACCCTATCTCAGTTGAGTCAGCAGCTTAATGGGCGTTTACTCGGCGATGATAGAGAAATACACAGTGTGTGTAGTGATAGCCGATTTATTCCGAAAAAAAGTCTATTTATTGCTTTAAAAGGCGATAAATTTGATGGTCATGATTTTGCGTGTTTAGCCTATGAAAATGGTGCCAATGCCCTACTTGTTAGTCGTGAATTACCGTTAGATATTCCGCAGGTTTTGGTAAATGACACGCAAAAGGCTATGGGTGAAATGGGGGCTTATGTAAAAGGACTCATTCAACTTAAGTCAGTGGCATTGACAGGTTCGAATGGAAAAACCAGTGTCAAAGAGATGGTTGCTAGCATCTTGTCACAGCAGCATAAAGTACTCTATACACAAGGAAATTTCAATAATGAAATAGGTGTTCCACTGACCTTACTTCGTTTAGAAGGTGATGAAGAATTTGGCGTTTTTGAATTAGGTGCTAATCATGCTGGTGAAATAGATTATACCTCCTCGCTGGTAAAGCCTGATGTTGCATTAGTGAATAACGTGGCTTCTGCGCATCTTGAAGGTTTTGGTTCGTTAGCGGGTGTCGCTAAAGCGAAAGCTGAAATTTTTAATCATTTGAGACTTAATGGAACAGCAGTGATTAATGCAGACGATGCGTTTGCCAGTGTGATGAGGGATGCAGCAAATCAATTTACTCAATTGAGTTTTGGTATTGATTCCGATGCAGATGTAAGGGCGATTGGGCTTGAGCCAGATCATCGAGGTCGATACAAGTTTAAGCTGAACTATCTTGGGAGTTCAGTGTCTGTTAGTTTGCCACTTTCTGGACGTCATCAAGTCAGCAATGCACTTGCTGCAGCGACGATTTGTTTGTCATTAGGTTTAACCCTTGAAGATATACTTGCTGGTCTCGCATCCATTGAACCTGTTAAAGGCAGAATGCTGCCACTTGAGCTAGGCCGAGTTCGAATTATTGATGATAGCTATAACGCTAATCCATCATCTGTTAATGCGGCTATAGACTGGCTTCAGGAGGTGGGCGGATTTCGGTGTTTAGTGCTTGGTGATTTGGGAGAACTCGGTGACAATGCGGCCCGTTTGCATGCAGAGATTGGAGAGTATGCAAAAAATCAGGGGATCGATGCTTTGTTCTCTTTGGGTAAGCTAAGCGAAAATACAAGTAGTGCCTTTGGTGGGCAACACCAGTATGAGTTAGCGCCGTTAGTTGTTTGCTTAATCAATATGATGAACCAGTTGCAGGGGGATATCACTGTGTTAGTCAAGGGTTCGCGTAGCGCTAAAATGGAGCGTGTGGTTGAAGCCTTAGAAGTTGCCTACGGGCAAGGGGAGTTTGTTTAATGCTGGTTTATCTGGCTGAGTACTTAACCCAGTTTTATACCGGGTTTAACGTTTTTTCTTATGTCACCTTTAGAGCGATCTTAGGGCTAATGACAGCGCTGATGTTTAGTCTCTGGTGGGGACCTAAAATGATTGCTCGTTTGCAGATGCTGCAAATTGGTCAGATCGTACGCAATGATGGCCCTGAATCACATTTCAGCAAGCGTGGTACGCCTACAATGGGCGGTATTCTCATTCTAGCTGGAGTGTTTATTAGTGTACTTCTATGGGGTGATTTAGGCAGTAGATATGTTTGGGTTGTACTTTTTGTACTTGGGAGCTTTGGACTCATAGGCTTTATTGATGACTATCGCAAAGTGGTGCGTAAAGATACTAAGGGGTTAATTGCGAAATGGAAGTATATTCTGCAATCATTTGCCGCTTTGGTTATCGCTTTCTACTTATATTCCTCAGCAGAGATGATGGGGGAGACGCAGTTAGTGGTGCCTTTCTTTAAAGATATTATGCCCCAGCTCGGTGGTTTCTTTATTGTATTAGCTTATTTTACCATCGTTGGTTCGAGTAATGCTGTGAACTTAACTGATGGTTTAGATGGCTTGGCAATCATGCCGACGGTGATGGTGGCGGCTGCATTTGCTTTAATTGCTTATCTTTCAGGTCATGTACAATTTGCAAATTATCTACACATTCCTTATTTGCCTGGTGCCGGAGAGCTCGTGATTGTCTGTACCGCAATTGTAGGTGCAGGCTTGGGTTTCTTGTGGTTTAACACCTATCCCGCTCAAGTGTTTATGGGCGATGTCGGCTCACTTTCTTTAGGGGCGGCACTTGGTGTTATAGCCGTTTTGGTGCGTCAGGAGATTTTGCTAGTCATCATGGGAGGTGTTTTTGTCATGGAGACGGTATCTGTGATCTTACAGGTAGGTTCATACAAATTACGTGGGCAACGGATATTTCGTATGGCTCCTATTCATCATCATTATGAACTGAAAGGTTGGCCAGAGCCTAGAGTGATTGTTCGTTTTTGGATTATCTCTCTCTTTTTAGTCTTACTTGGCTTAGCCACGTTGAAACTAAGGTAATAGCATATGAAAAATTGGGCATCATACTGTGATATATCGCTTATACCTACTTACTTAGGCCTAAGGTAGTCAAGCATGGAGAAGACAAAATCTCATGTGGTATTAGGGTTAGGCGCGACTGGGCTTTCTGTTGTGCGTTATTTGTGTGAGCAAGGTATAAGCCCTTTGGTGATGGACAGTCGCTATCAACCTCCTGGTATGGATGAACTGACTCGTTTATACCCGCATGTAGAGTTCATTACAGGGGGATTTGATTGCCGTTATCTGGTGCAAGCTAAGCAAATTATTATTAGTCCAGGTATTGCTGTAGATACCCCTGAAATTTGTGCAGCGCTAGACATGGGTATTGAAGTGATTGGTGATGTTGAGTTGTTTGCTCGTGCGATTAAGGATAGAGAGCCTTGCGTTATAGGGATCACAGGGTCCAATGGTAAATCGACCGTCACTACGTTAGTTGGGGAAATGGCACAAAAAGCGGGTTTGAATTATGCCGTCGGTGGCAACATAGGGGTCCCCGTTTTAGATCTGCTGAAGGAACCTAAAGATCTTTATATCTTGGAGTTGTCCAGTTTTCAGCTAGAGACAACCCAAAGCTTAAATTGTATCGTGGCGACTTGTCTAAATATCAGTGAAGATCATATGGACCGCTACACAGACCTTGAATCTTATCGGCAAGCTAAATTGTCATTATATGATCAAAGTAAATGCGCGTTGTTTAATCGAGATGATCAACTCACTAAACCTAAAGATCCCATGAATCTGGATAGTTTTGGTTTATCGCTGTCATCTGATGATGGCTGGGGAATGAATCATGGCAAGCTCCTACACGGTTCGAGTGAAATCATGAATTTGCACGATGTTGCTCTAGTTGGCCAGCATAATCATGTCAATTTACTTGCTGCTATGGCGTTAGCCTATCATGTGGGCATTGACAATAATTCAATGATCCAAGTTGCAATGACTTTTACCGGCTTAGCACACCGATGTGAGTTGGTTGCTGTTCACAATGGAGTGTCTTACGTCAATGACTCTAAAGCTACTAATGTTGGCGCTACTGTTGCAGCACTTGAAGGGCTAAGCGCTCATCTTGGCGGTGTTATTTTAATTGCTGGTGGAGATGGAAAAGGTGCTGATTTTAGACCGCTGACCTCTGCGATTCAAGGGCTTTCTTATCTGATCACTTTAGGTAAAGACGGCGATGAAATTGCGACTTTTTTTGACGGAGCGATGAGTGTGAACTCTATGTCAGATGCCGTTAAAAAAGCAAGCTCACTTGCTAAAGCTGGTGATATCGTCTTGATGTCACCAGCATGCGCAAGTTTAGATATGTATGATAATTTTATGGCCAGAGGTGAGGATTTTAGAACTGAGGTAAATGCATTGAATAATGAGCAATTTGATGCATAAGGATGAGCGACAATTAAGTCTATTTGGCACAAATGTCACTTGGCGTTGGCCTAACCTTATTAAAGACAGAGATCCTCTTGGGGTGCAGTTGTATGACAGAACTCTGTTGATAACGGTACTTGGTTTAATCAGTTTTGGTTTTGTCATGGTGATGTCAGCATCAATGCCTGAGGCACAGAGTTTGACAGGTAACCCTTATCATTTTGTGGTGAGACATGTGGCTTATCTTGTTGGTTGTGTGCTGATTATGGCTACCGTGTTGCAGGTTGAAATGCATCGTTGGCAGCAATTTAGTTCCACATTATTGCTCGTTGTAGGGATTATGTTAGTGCTTGTGATCCCTTTCGGGACTTCCGTCAATGGTGCTACTCGTTGGTTAGCAATTGGCCCGATTAGAATACAAGTTGCAGAATTGGCAAAGCTTGCTTTTGCGATCTATATGTCTGGGTACTTGGTTAGACGTCACCAGGAGATAAGAGAAAATGCTAAAGGCTTTTATAAGCCAATAGCCGTGTTTGCTGTCTATGCGATCTTGATTTTAATGCAGCCTGATTTAGGGACCGTAGTGGTATTATTTGTCGGCACTGTCGGGTTACTTTTTTTGGCTGGTGCTAGGTTACTCGATTTTTTTGCTTTGCTATTAACTGGCGTTATGGCTTTTGTCGCGCTGGTGCTATTAGAGCCTTATCGTATGCGACGTGTCACCTCTTTTATGGACCCATGGCAAGATCCATTTGGTAGCGGTTACCAGTTAACCCAATCTTTAATGGCATATGGGCGAGGTGATTGGTTTGGTCAGGGATTGGGTAATAGTATTCAGAAGCTGGAGTATTTACCTGAAGCTCACACAGATTTTATTTTTGCTGTGATAGGTGAAGAGCTCGGTTTCGTTGGTATTATCTTAGTGCTGATGGCATTACTTTTTGTCGCATTAAGAGCGATTAAACTGGGTAATTTGTGTATCCAAATAGATAAGCCTTTTGAGGGTTATCTTGCTTATGCGATAGGAATATGGTTTTGCTTTCAAACGGTAGTCAATGTTGGAGCGAGTATCGGTATGTTGCCCACCAAAGGTTTGACGCTGCCTTTTATTAGTTATGGTGGCAGTAGTTTATGGGTCATGACAACGGCTGCGATGATATTAATTCGAATTGACCATGAACGTCGATTAAGTTCCATCCAAGCAGTTCAAGGAAAAGTGAATAAATGACGACTCTCTGTGCGGAGAAAAGTATTTTGATTATGGCAGGTGGAACGGGAGGGCATGTATTTCCTGCGTTAGCTGTCGCTAAATATTTAAGTCAACAAGGTTGGAAAATCCGTTGGCTAGGAACTGCTGAACGTATGGAAGCTCGTTTAGTGCCTCAACACGGCTTTGATATTGATTTTATCGATATTAAGGGAGTTAGAGGCAATGGAATACTGCGAAAAATGGCTGCACCTTTTAAGGTATTACGTTCAATCATGCAAGCACGTGAGGTGATTAAAGAGTTTAAACCCGATGTTGTTTTAGGCATGGGTGGGTTTGCTAGTGGCCCCGGTGGTGTTGCGGCGAGATTATCAAGGATCCCTTTGATATTGCATGAGCAAAATGCGATACCCGGTATGACCAATAAAATATTGTCTCGTATTGCCTCACAGGTCTTGTGTGCTTTTGAGAATACCTTTGAGCAAGCTCAGGTTGAAGTCGTCGGTAATCCTATTCGAGAGGAGTTGATAGCGTTAGGTCGAATGCCGAAAGAAGCTATTGATAAAGATGCATTAAGAGTATTAGTGGTTGGGGGAAGTTTAGGTGCCAAAGTGTTTAATGAACTGATGCCCATGGTGACAGCGGGTATGAGTCAAACACATTTATTAACGGTATGGCATCAGGTTGGGAAGGGAAACCTTCAGTCGGTAAAAAATGAGTATCAACGTTTAGGTTTAGATGGAAGCGTTAACGTTACTGAGTTTATTGACGATATGGAAGCTGCATACCGTTGGGCAGACGTTGTTTTATGTCGTTCTGGTGCATTAACGGTTTCAGAATTGGCAGCGATTGGATTACCAAGTTTACTGGTACCTTACCCGCATGCCGTCGACGACCATCAAACTAAGAATGCACAAGTATTAGTCAATGCTGGTGGCGCTTTTTTATTGCCCCAAGCAATTTTGGACACAAATAAACTGATCGAAAAGTTGCAAGTGTTAGCCTCAGATAGAGATGAGTTGACTAAAATGGGCTTGCGAGCAAAAAGTGCTGGAGTGGTTGATGCTACTCAGAAAGTTGCTGATGTCTGCATTCGGTTAGCAGGAAAGAATTAACATGAAAAATGATAAAGAAAAGTATTCACAATTAAGAAGTATGATCCCTGAGATGAGGCGTGTTAAACACATCTATTTCGTGGGAATAGGTGGCGCAGGTATGGGCGGTATTGCGGAAGTACTGGTTAACGAAGGTTATCGTTTATCTGGTTCTGATATTGCTGAAAATATAGTGACACGTCGATTGACCTCTTTAGGAGCAAAAATTCATATCGGTCATCATAAAGAGCAAGTCCATGGTGCGGATGTGGTGGTGGTGTCGACGGCGATTAGCGCAGATAACTCTGAACTGTTGGAGGCCAAAGCGCTAAGGATCCCTATTGTACAACGAGCAGAAATGCTTGCTGAATTGATGCGCTATCGTCATGGTGTTGCTGTTGCAGGCACTCATGGGAAAACAACGACGACAAGTCTAATTGCCAGTATATATGGGCAAGCAGATCGAGACCCAACTTTTGTTATTGGTGGTTTGCTCAATAGTGCCGGAACGAATGCTCGCTTGGGAAGCAGTCGTTATTTAATCGCAGAAGCTGATGAGAGCGATGCGAGTTTTTTACACCTACAGCCAATGGTAAGTGTTGTTACCAATATCGAAGCCGATCATATGGATACCTATGAAGGAGATTTTGAAAAATTAAAGTCTACCTTTATTGATTTTCTGCACAACCTGCCTTTTTATGGTGTCGCGGTGATGTGTGTTGACGATCTTGTTGTGCGAGAATTACTTCCTAGAGTTGGCCGTAAGGTCGTCACATACGGCTTTAGTGAAGATGCAGACGTCAGAGCGCTTGATTTTATTCAAGAAGGTTACCGCAGCCGCTTTACCTTACGAAGATCGGGTATTGAAGATGTTGAAATCATGCTTAATTTGCCTGGTCAGCATAATGTATTGAATGCGTTAGCTGCTATTGCGGTTGCGAGTGAAGATGATATTGATGATATATCTATCATACAGGCGCTTGTTGACTTCCAAGGCATAGGTCGCCGCTTTGAGCAGCTCGGTTGTTTCGATACAGATAAAGGTGAAGTGGTATTGGTTGATGATTACGGTCATCACCCAAGTGAAGTTGCTGCGACAATCAATGCGGCCAAGTTGGGTTGGCCTGAGAAGCGCCTAGTAATGATTTATCAGCCACATCGTTATAGCAGGACGCGGGATCTTTATGATGATTTTGTCGAAGTCCTATCTCAAGTTGATTGTTTATTGCTACTTGACGTATATGCCGCTGGAGAGGCTGCTATACCAGGAGCAGACAGTCGTGCCTTGTGTCGGTCAATTCGACTACGGGGCAAGCTAGATCCTATTTTTGTTGCTGAGCAGGAGCGACTTCTTACCTTACTACCAGATGTACTACAGGAAGGTGATCTCTTGTTGACCCAAGGTGCAGGCAGTATTGGTACGCTTTCTAAGCAATTAGCAACGAATAAGTTAGGTTTTAAATTGGTCAATAACGATTTGAATCAGAGTTAGTTTTGGATGAACTCTCATTGTAGGAATATCAGATTTTGATGCTAGTAGTAAGGTCTATATAATGGTTGTTTTTCTGCGGGTAATAAATGGGATTAACTTGCCGGCAATATTGACATTAAAGGAGCTGTTCTGTGTCTTGGGCTGAGGCTGGTCAAAGGTGGAGACAAAAATTGACCCAGGTTGATTGGTACCTGTGTTGTGGGGTGCTCTTTCTGCTATCAGTGATGTTGGGCTTAGCAATAGGTGCTAGGCAGTTAAATCTCATTGTTAATGATGCAGATGCTTTGCCTATTGAATCTGTTGCGGTTAAGGGTGAACGAGATAAGACCTCTGATGAGGAAATACAAATAGCACTACGTGACTTGATGAAAAGAAGTTTTTTTTCTGCTGATGTTAATCAGGTACAAGCAGCGCTCGAGGCGCTTCCTTGGGTATATCAGGCGTCAGTGAGGCGAGAGTGGCCTTCAAAGTTGAAAGTGTATCTTGTAGAACAGCAAGTCGTTGCTCATTGGAACAATGATGCTTGGCTGAATGTCCATGGTCAGGTATTTGAGGCACCGAAAAGAGATCAAATGGATGAGTTACCTTCACTAGCAGGACCTGAAGGTCAGTCTAATTTAGTGTTAACTACATTTAGGCAGGTGAGTGAACTGTTAAAAATAAATGGCTTAAATTTAAAAAGTTTACATTTAAGTCCCAGACATGCTTGGCATGGCACGTTAGATAACGGGATCATGCTTGAGTTAGGTCGAGAAGATAAAATGGCTAGGATACAAAGGTTTATTAATGTGTATCCCGTGCTAATAAAGCAATTAAAACCTGTTGCTAAAGTTGATTTGCGCTATGACACCGGATTAGCCGTAGGTTGGGAAAATGCACAAAAAGAGAGCCATTAAATAATGACCAAGAATCAAGATAGAAATCTGATCGTTGGATTGGACATAGGAACCTCTAAGGTTGCTGTGATCATAGGTGAAGTACTACCCGATGGTGAGATCAGTGTCATAGGGTTAGGAAATCATCAATCCAGAGGGATGGATAAAGGTGGTGTTAATGATCTTGATTCAATTGTACGCAGTGTCCAGCGGGCATTAGACCAAGCTGAATTGATGGCAGATTGTCAAGTTTCATCGGTTTATTTAGGGATCTCAGGCAAACATATTAGCTGCCAGAATGAGAATGGTATGGTCTCAATCAATGATGAAGAGGTCACTCAGGATGATGTTGACAATGTCATACATACGGCTCGTTCAGTCAAAATACCAACAGAACGGCGTATTTTGCATGTGCTGCCACAGGAGTATGCCATTGATGTACAAGATGGTATTAAAAGTCCTATAGGTATGTCTGGTATGCGAATGGAAGCTAAGGTTCATATCGTGACTTGTGCCAATGATATGGCAAAGAATATAACTAAGAGCGTTGAACGCTGTGGGCTTAAAGTCGATGATCTGGTGTTTTCAGCGATAGCATCAGCTGATTCGGTCCTAACCAATGACGAGAAAGATTTAGGTGTTTGCTTGGTTGATATTGGTGGTGGCACAACAGATCTTGCCGTGTATACCAATGGGGCGCTACGTCACTGTGCCGTGGTTCCTGTTGCAGGTAACCAAGTGACGAACGATATTGCGAAAATTTTTCGTACGCCGCTTTCTCATGCAGAACAAATCAAAGTTCAATTTGCTAGCGCTCGTAGTGCGATGGTGAGTCGAGAAGACAGTATCGAGGTTCCCTCTGTCGGTGGCAGACCATCTAGAACGATGTCCAGACATACATTAGCAGAAGTGGTAGAGCCTAGATATCAGGAGTTATTTGAACTGGTATTACGAGAGTTAAGAGACTCAGGATTAGAAGATCAAGTTGCTGCTGGCATTGTTTTAACAGGGGGAACATCCTCTATTGAAGGAGCAGTAGATATTGCTGAAGCTATTTTTGGTATGCCGGTAAGAGTTGCATTACCGTTACCAGTGAAAGGGTTATTTGAATATGTTGACCAACCCATTTACTCCACAGGAGTTGGGTTGTTGCATTACGGGGCGAGAAGAGTTGTTGAGCGTCAGTTCGAGCGCCCAGAGCGTCAAGGGGTGACCAGTCTTTGGAATCGGGTTCAAAGTTGGTTTAAAGGTGAGTTTTAGTCGTTAGTAATACGGTAAATTTTTTAAATTAGCGACTTAACATATAACGCAAGCAAAATGGAGAAATAACCATGTTTGAAATCATGGATAGTCATACAGATGAAGCGGTGATTAAGGTCATCGGAGTTGGTGGTGGTGGTGGTAATGCCATTGAGCATATGGTTAAACACAATATTGAAGGTGTTGAGTTTGTTGCGACGAATACCGATGCTCAGGCATTGAGAAAGTCATCCGCAGGCTCGACAATTCAATTGGGGCGTGACATCACTAAAGGTTTAGGTGCTGGAGCAAACCCTGAGATTGGTCGTTTGGCGGCTGAAGAAGATAAAGAAAATATCCGTAATGCGATTAAAGGTTCAGACATGATCTTTATCGCTGCAGGTATGGGGGGGGGAACAGGCACTGGTGCAGCGCCAGTTGTTGCTGAAGTGGCTAGAGAAGAAGGCATTCTAACGGTTGCTGTGGTGACGAAACCGTTTCCTTTCGAAGGCAAAAAACGTATGGCTTATGCCGATCAAGGTATAGAGCAATTAGCTAAGCATGTGGACTCGTTAATCACTATTCCTAATGAAAAATTACTGAAAGTATTGGGGCGAGGAACTTCATTATTAGATGCTTTTGCCGCTGCCAATAATGTGCTGCTTGGTGCTGTACAGGGTATTGCAGAACTTATCACGCGTCCTGGTTTGATCAACGTCGATTTCGCCGATGTAAAGACGGTTATGTCTGAAATGGGCAATGCAATGATGGGAACGGGTGTGGCAAGTGGTGAAGACAGAGCTGAAGAAGCAGCAGAGGCTGCGGTAGCAAGTCCATTACTTGAAGATATAGATTTGGCGGGGGCTCGCGGTGTACTTGTTAATATTACGGCAGGTATGGATATGAGCATTGAAGAGTTTGAAACTGTGGGTAACCACGTTAAAGCTTATGCTTCTGATAATGCGACCGTTGTTGTTGGTGCTGTTATTGACCCTGAAATGAGTGATGAATTGCGAGTCACTGTGGTAGCCACCGGGATAGGCGCAGAGAAGAAGCCAGATATTCAACTTGTATCTAAGCCTGTTTCTCGTCCTGAGCCTACCGTTACAATTGATCCACGTGTTGAGTCTACGGATGATTTACTAAATCAACAGCCGATGATGGCTGGTAATGCTGCGGCACAAACAGCGCCAACTTTAGCACCAAAAAATGAAGCTGATTATTTAGATATTCCGGCGTTTTTACGTAAACAAGCTGACTGAGTTGGTTGACGTAATACAATTGACCGATTGGATTACTTTTAATCGACAGGATTAATCGTTTAATTTTGGTTAATTTGCAAAAATATGCTAGCATATTCGACCAGCAGAGCCTGTTTGTGTTTTTTATTGGCTAGGATTTGAGCTTTTATTGTTGAGAGATGGGTAGATAGATGATTTTTCAAAGAACTGTTAAAGAAATGGTGAAAACAACTGGAGTCGGATTGCATTCCGGCAATAAGGTGACTTTGAGTATCAAGCCCGCGCCGGTTCATTCTGGGATCGTACTCGTGCGCACTGATTTGGAGCCTGCTGTGTTTATCCCAGCTAAGGCTGATCAAGTTCGTGAAACCACTATGTGTACGGCGTTAGTGAATGATGATGGCGTACGTATCTCGACTATTGAGCATTTGTTTGCTGCTTTAGCTGGTTTAGGCGTCGATAACGCATTAATTGAAGTCGATGCTCCTGAGATCCCAATCATGGATGGTAGCGCAAGTCCATGGGTGTTTTTACTTCAATCAGTAGGGATAAAAGAGCAATCAGCGGCTAAAAAATATTTAAGAATCAAAAATACTGTACGTGTCGAAGATGGTGATAAATGGGCTGAATTAAAACCATTTAACGGTTTTAGAGTTGATTTTGCCATTGACTTTAATCACCCTGAAATTGCCCGTAGCCAGCAACATGTGGTGATGGACTTTTCAACATCTGCGTTTGTTCGTGACATTAGTAGAGCAAGAACATTTGGTTTCATGCGTGATATTGAATACTTAAGAGCGAATAATTTAGCATTGGGTGGCAGTATGGATAATGCTGTGGTACTTGATGAATATAAAGTCCTTAACCCCGATGGTTTGCGTTATGAGGATGAATTTGTTAAGCATAAAATCTTAGATGCATTCGGTGACTTATATGTTGCAGGTCATGCAATAGTTGGAGAGTTTTGTGCTTTTAAAACAGGACATGCACTTAATAATCAATTAGTTCGTGCTTTACTAGCGCAACAAGATGCGTGGGAGTTGGTTAGTTTTGAAGCCGATGAAGCTCCAGTGACCTTTTCTGTTCCGACAGAAGCAGTATTTGTTTAATTTAATAAATTGGAATTATCTACTGCTGTTAAAATTACTTCGAACGGCTGGCTAATGCAGCTAGCCGTTTTAGTTTTATAGCAAGAGAGCCACCGGCATGTTCAGCTAATGCCTCTATGTGTGTTGCTGCAATTTTAGTGATCTGATTGTTATTTTTTGTTGCTCTTGCAGCATACATTAATAGACTTGGGTTGACTTTAACTTGGATAGCAGAGAGCATAGGTAAGGTTTCGGCTTGTAATTGTTGTAGAATGTTAGCTTTTTGAAAGTTAATCCTCGCAGCCCATGCCGCAGTTGTTGTTTCAATTACTAACACACCCTGCCGGAAATTAGCGACTTTAAGTTGCTCAGATACTGGACCTGTAAGCACTTTTTTTACGTAATGCTCTAAGTGCATTAATAGTTCAGCTTTTTCAGCTATATTGGGTAATTGCCCACGTTGGTGAAGTAACTGACTCAGGTCTTGCGG
Source organism: Shewanella sp. VB17 (assembly GCF_013248905.1). Classification (NCBI taxonomy): domain Bacteria; kingdom Pseudomonadati; phylum Pseudomonadota; class Gammaproteobacteria; order Alteromonadales; family Shewanellaceae; genus Shewanella; species Shewanella sp. VB17. The sequence goes on along the minus strand of NZ_JABRVS010000001.1, from coordinate 5,128,919 downwards.
GGGCTTTTTCATATGATAATAAAATGGCTTGGTTAAGCAATGAGTGTAACAGTTTTTATTCAGGGTCGAAATGGTGCTACTAGATGGCAGCCAGGAAAACGTTGGTTATTGTTGCCAGTGCTGTTGATTGCAGCTGGGACTGGGTTATATCAGTACGGTGCAAAACTCGTTCAGCAACAGCAAATGAATACCGACGGTGAACGTGCGGCTCGACAGGCTCAAAAGCAACAGCTTATCGAGCTCAAAGGCGCAACTGAGTCACAATTAACTGTATTAGTGACACATGTTGCTCTTATGCAGGCTAAGCTAACTCGTCTTGAAGCTTTAGGTCTGCAAGTTGCTAAGAATAATAAATTAGAAGATCAATTTGATTTTTCTTCTACTGTCGGTGTTGGTGGCCTAAGTGAATTAGGTGCAGGCATCGAGCTGGAACAACTTATTGTCGATATGGATAAGTTAGTATCAAGAATAGATAATAGTAATGTTCAGCTTTCAATACTTGAAACTGTTTCATCTAATCTCCATATAGATGAAGAACGTTACATATCAGGGCAGCCCATCCTCAAAGGATGGTTATCATCGCCTTACGGTTTACGAAATGACCCTTTTAATGGACGGCGAACAATGCATAAAGGTATTGACTTCGCAGCTAAAGAGGGAACCAATGTGATTGCAACCGCTAGTGGTGTTGTCACTTGGGCAGGCAAAATGTTTGGATATGGTGAGTTAGTAGAAATAGATCATGGTAATGGTCTGCTAACTCGCTATGGACATAATAAGTCTTTGTTAGTAACTGTAGGTGATGTCATCGCCAAAGGTGAGAATATTGCCAAGATGGGGAGTACTGGTCGTTCGACTGGGCCCCATGTGCATTATGAAGTGTTGCGGGGTGGGCAGCAGATAGATCCGCTGAAGTATGTCTACCGCAAGGCAGGTTAATATAATATAAGGCTTTCAGACTCGACAGGGACTAAGCCAACAACTTAAAAGTGGTTCAGATGTTTGGTAAATTACTGACAAAATTATTTGGTAGTCGTAACGATCGTACACTTAAATCTCTTGGCAATATTGTCACTAAGATTAATGTCCTTGAAGATGATTATGAAAAACTAACTGACGAAGAGTTAAAGGCTAAGACATCTGATTTTCGCACTCGTTTAGACAAAGGGGAAACTCTCGATGATGTCATGCCTGAAGCCTTTGGCGTTGTGCGCGAAGCGTCTAAGCGTGTATTTGAAATGCGTCACTTCGATGTTCAGATGCTCGGTGGCATGGTGCTTAATAGCAATCGCATTGCAGAGATGCGAACCGGTGAAGGGAAAACATTGACGGCAACACTTCCAGCATACTTAAATGGGTTGACTGGTAAAGGTGTTCACGTTATTACCGTCAATGATTATTTAGCCCGTCGTGATGCTGAAAATAATCGCCCATTGTTTGAGTTTTTAGGACTTTCTGTTGGCATCAATGTCGCCGGTCTTGGTCAGCAAGAAAAGAAAGACGCATATAATGCTGACATTACTTATGGTACCAATAATGAATTCGGTTTCGATTATTTACGCGATAATATGGCTTTTTCGCCAACAGAGCGTGTTCAGCGCCCCTTGCACTATGCTTTAATTGATGAAGTTGATTCAATTTTAATTGATGAAGCTAGAACACCTTTGATTATCTCAGGAGCTGCAGAAAATAGTTCTGAATTGTATACAAAAATCAATACGCTTATTCCGCACCTGATCCGTCAAGAAAAAGAAGATACGGAAGATGAGATCGGTGATGGTGATTATTCTATCGATGAAAAAGCTAAGCAAGTTCATATGACTGAACGTGGCCAAGAGAAGGTTGAAGTTCTTTTAACTGAGCGTGGCATGCTAGTCGAAGGAGACTCTTTATATTCAGCAGCGAATATATCACTGCTTCATCATGTAAACGCCGCACTTCGTGCACATAGTTTATTTGAAAAAGATGTTGATTATATTGTGAAAGACAATGAAGTTATTATTGTCGATGAGCACACAGGACGTACTATGCCTGGGCGGCGTTGGTCTGAAGGATTACACCAAGCTGTTGAGGCGAAAGAGTTAGTTAATATTCAAAATGAAAACCAAACCTTAGCGTCAATTACTTTTCAGAATTTCTTTCGCCAGTATGAAAAGCTAGCGGGTATGACAGGTACTGCTGATACTGAAGCATTTGAATTCCAACACATCTATGGATTAGATACTGTTGTTATTCCGACAAATAGACCTATGGTACGTAAAGATCATGCTGATCTTGTTTACTTAACACCAGATGAAAAATACACTGCAATTATTGAAGATATTCAAGGTTGCCGTGAGCGTGGGCAGCCTGTACTTGTTGGTACAGTTTCTATTGAGCAATCTGAACTGCTTGCTCGTTTAATGGAGAAAGAAAAGATCCCCCATGAAGTATTGAATGCTAAATTCCATGAACGTGAAGCAGATATTGTCGCTCAAGCAGGACGCTTAGGTGCTGTGACGATTGCGACTAATATGGCGGGTCGTGGTACCGATATCGTACTTGGTGGTAATTGGAATATGGAGATTGAAGTTCTTAATAATCCTACTTCTGAGCAAAAAGCAAAAATAAAATCTGATTGGCAAGTAAGGCATGACGAAGTTGTCGCTGCTGGTGGCTTGCATATTCTTGGTACAGAACGTCATGAATCTCGTCGAATTGATAATCAATTACGTGGACGTTCAGGTCGTCAAGGTGATTCAGGTTCATCACGCTTCTATTTATCTATGGAAGATAGTCTAATGCGTATTTTTGCTTCAGAACGCGTTTCTTCTATGATGAAGAAACTTGGTATGGAACAAGGGGAAGCAATTGAGCATCCATGGGTATCACGTGCTATCGAAAATGCACAACGTAAAGTCGAAGCTCGTAACTTTGATATCCGTAAGCAATTACTTGAATTTGATGATGTTGCTAATGATCAGCGACAAGTTGTTTATGCTCAACGTAACGAATTAATGGATGCTGAAAATATTCAGGAAACAATCGTTAATATTCAAGCTGATGTGGTTAATGATTTAGTTGACCAATATATTCCTAAGCAGTCAGTCGAAGAGCTTTGGGATATCGCAACGTTGGAAACACGGCTTCAGCAAGAGTATGGGCTTAAAATGCCAATACAAGAGTGGTTAGATTCAGAAGATGATCTACACGAAGAAACATTACGAGAACGTATTGTTGATACTTGGGTCAAAGCATACCAAGCCAAAGAAGAAATGGTTGGCGAATCGGTCTTACGTCAGTTTGAAAAAGCAGTCATGCTACAGACGTTGGATGGTCTATGGAAAGAGCATTTATCTGCAATGGATCATCTTCGCCAAGGTATTCATTTACGTGGGTATGCGCAGAAGAACCCTAAACAAGAATATAAGCGCGAGTCGTTTGAGTTATTTCAACAAATGCTAGAATCATTAAAGCATGATGTGATTAGCGTGTTATCTAAAGTACAGGTTCAGGCTCAATCTGATGTCGAAGAAATGGAAGAGCGTCGTCGTCAAGAGGAAGCTAAAATCCAGCTTGACTATCAACATGCAGCAGCTGAATCTTTAGTTGGCGTAGAAGAAACAGAAACCATTGCAGTTCATAGACCCACTGTGCGAGAGGGCGAGAAGGTTGGACGTAACGATCCTTGCCCTTGTGGCTCTAATCGTAAATTTAAGCAGTGCCACGGTAAGCTTACTTAATTAAGTGGCCCATACTGTTTTTATTAAAGCCACCCATTGAGGTGGCTTTTTTGTGTGTAGGCTTGGGGTTTGTTGTGGATAAGATGTGATTAGAAAAACAATATGTCAAAAAATCATTTTTTATTAAAAAGACCTTGTACTCTGCTTTCAACTGCTTATAATGCGCAACCAGTAACACGGTAAAGCAGATGATTTAGTTGGCTTTTAAGCTAATGAAAATGTATTGCTACTAGTTGTAAAATTTAACCGTGTTATTTGACTATGTTTGAATTAATATGCATAGTCTGCCGATAGTGTTTTTAGGTTATAGATTGATGTCGTTTGTATGAGAAAGCATCGCTTGAAAAACTTATTAAAATAAACACTTGACGGCAACGATGGAGAGTGTAGAATACGCCTCCTCAAGCCAGTGACCTAGCGTCTAACGGCAGTATCTGAAAGATTGGTACTAACGCTCTTTAACAATTTATCAAGTAATCTGTGTGGACACTCACAGGTATTGAGTTATTCGAAACTGCCTCTTTTTTCTAGTAAAAAGTGAGGCAGTCAAAAAATTTCTCAATGAATGAGTGTTCATAGGTTCGAACCTAGTTTGAATCAATATGTACAATCGTTGTTAATACTCTTATGAGTGTTGTCAACGACATCAGAATTCATTGAGCCGCTGAGTCCTTAACGGGGTTTAGCAAAAAACTTTAATTGAAGAGTTTGATCATGGCTCAGATTGAACGCTGGCGGCAGGCCTAACACATGCAAGTCGAGCGGAAACGAAGGTAGCTTGCTATCAGGCGTCGAGCGGCGGACGGGTGAGTAATGCCTAGATATCTGCCTAGTCGTGGGGGATAACAGTTGGAAACGACTGCTAATACCGCATACGCCCTACGGGGGAAAGGAGGGGACCTTCGGGCCTTCCGCGATTAGATGAGTCTAGGTGGGATTAGCTAGTAGGTGAGGTAATGGCTCACCTAGGCGACGATCCCTAGCTGGTCTGAGAGGATGATCAGCCACACTGGGACTGAGACACGGCCCAGACTCCTACGGGAGGCAGCAGTGGGGAATATTGCACAATGGGCGAAAGCCTGATGCAGCCATGCCGCGTGTGTGAAGAAGGCCTTCGGGTTGTAAAGCACTTTCAGCGAGGAGGAAAGGTTGGTCGTTAATAGCGGCTAGCTGTGACGTTACTCGCAGAAGAAGCACCGGCTAACTTCGTGCCAGCAGCCGCGGTAATACGAGGGGTGCAAGCGTTAATCGGAATTACTGGGCGTAAAGCGTACGCAGGCGGTTTTTTAAGCCAGATGTGAAAGCCCCGGGCTCAACCTGGGAATTGCATTTGGAACTGGGGAACTAGAGTCTTGTAGAGGGGGGGTAGAATTTCAGGTGTAGCGGTGAAATGCGTAGAGATCTGAAGGAATACCGGTGGCGAAGGCGGCCCCCTGGACAAAGACTGACGCTCATGTACGAAAGCGTGGGGAGCAAACAGGATTAGATACCCTGGTAGTCCACGCCGTAAACGATGTCTACTCGGAATTTGGTAACTTAGTTACTGGGTTCCCAAGCTAACGCATTAAGTAGACCGCCTGGGGAGTACGGCCGCAAGGTTAAAACTCAAATGAATTGACGGGGGGCCCGCACAAGCGGTGGAGCATGTGGTTTAATTCGATGCAACGCGAAGAACCTTACCTACTCTTGACATCCTCAGAACTTACCAGAGATGGTTTGGTGCCTTCGGGAACTGAGAGACAGGTGCTGCATGGCTGTCGTCAGCTCGTGTTGTGAAATGTTGGGTTAAGTCCCGCAACGAGCGCAACCCTTATCCTTATTTGCCAGCGGGTCATGCCGGGAACTTTAGGGAGACTGCCGGTGATAAACCGGAGGAAGGTGGGGACGACGTCAAGTCATCATGGCCCTTACGAGTAGGGCTACACACGTGCTACAATGGTCGGTACAGAGGGTTGCAAAGCCGCGAGGTGGAGCTAATCTCACAAAGCCGGTCGTAGTCCGGATTGGAGTCTGCAACTCGACTCCATGAAGTCGGAATCGCTAGTAATCGTGGATCAGAATGCCACGGTGAATACGTTCCCGGGCCTTGTACACACCGCCCGTCACACCATGGGAGTGGGCTGCACCAGAAGTAGATAGCTTAACCTTTCGGGGAGGGCGTTTACCACGGTGTGGTTCATGACTGGGGGTGAAGTCGTAACAAGGTAGCCCTAGGGGAACCTGGGGGCTGGATCACCTCCTTACCTATACGACTAACTCAATATTTGCTGAGTGTTCACACAGATTACTTGATAGAAGAAAGAGCAAAAAAATATACGTGTCTATTTAGACGACGTACTCTTGTTTAAAGCAGTAAGCTATTAATAAGAATGCAAGTATAAATGGGTCTGTAGCTCAGCTGGTTAGAGCGCACCCCTGATAAGGGTGAGGTCGGTGGTTCAAGTCCACTCTGACCCACCAAAATCTCTCCTTTCCTACGTTGGGAAGTGACTCGTTTAAGAAAGCTAAACGTCGTCACTGTTGGCATTGTTAAGAAGCGATTTGGTAATAACTTAGTAATAAGTAAACGTATATATTTTGTTTGACTGCATGTAAATGGGGCTATAGCTCAGCTGGGAGAGCGCCTGCCTTGCACGCAGGAGGTCTGCGGTTCGATCCCGCATAGCTCCACCATTTAATTATATTTTAATACAATATATACATGCATTGGATAGAGATGCCAAAGATAAACTAATACTTTATCTTTGGCTTTTTTAAGCCCGCTCTTTAAAAATTTGGAAAGCTGATAGTGTTAATGTGAAAGGGACAGTGAATGGCTTATGTTATAGGTTGTTTGTTGTTAATAGCATTAATGCGAAAATAAATAATTGAGTTCTCAAACACTTAAATCAAGTGCGGAATGATTTACCTTAGGGTAATGAGTTCAAGAGTATTCTTTTGGCGAAAGTAAACACCATTAGTTGCGATACATCTCGTTCAAACTACCCGTTTGAACAATAGATAATATTAGCGCAGCGAGTTTGGTCTTAGGCAAGGCGCGAAAGTGAGCGAGAAAGGCATGTAGCAACGCTACATAACTGACAAGCGAACTTGAGTAACACCGCATAAGGGCAAAGTAGCAAGCGAATAAAAACCTATGTGGGTTGTATGGTTAAGTGACTAAGCGTATACGGTGGATGCCTTGGCAGTCAGAGGCGATGAAGGACGTAGTAACTTGCGAAAAGCGTTGGCGAGCTAGTAACAAGCATTTGAGCTAACGATATCCGAATGGGGAAACCCACATGCATAAGCATGTATCACGACATGAATACATAGTGTCGTGAGGCGAACCCGGGGAACTGAAACATCTAAGTACCCGGAGGAAAAGAAATCAACCGAGATTCCCCTAGTAGCGGCGAGCGAACGGGGATTAGCCCTTAAGTCTATGGGGTGTTAGTGGAATGTGTTGGAAAGCACAGCGGCACAGGGTGATAGCCCCGTACATGAAAACTAACCATAGATGAAAACGAGTAGGACGGGACACGTGACATCTTGTCTGAACATGGGGGGACCATCCTCCAAGGCTAAATACTCCTGACTGACCGATAGTGAACCAGTACCGTGAGGGAAAGGCGAAAAGAACCCCTGTGAGGGGAGTGAAATAGAACCTGAAACCGTATACGTACAAGCAGTGGGAGCGGTTCAACTCTTTATGGGTAAGAAACCGTGACTGCGTACCTTTTGTATAATGGGTCAGCGACTTACATTTTGTAGCGAGGTTAAGCGAATAGCGGAGCCGTAGGGAAACCGAGTGTTAACTGCGCGTTTAGTTGCAAGGTGTAGACCCGAAACCCGGTGATCTATCCATGGGCAGGTTGAAGATTGAGTAACATCAATTGGAGGACCGAACCGACTTATGTTGAAAAAATGAGCGGATGACTTGTGGATGGGGGGTGAAAGGCCAATCAAACCGGGAGATATCTGGTTCTCCTCGAAAGCTATTTAGGTAGCGCCTCGAGCGAATACCATTGGGGGTAGAGCACTGTTAAGGCTAGGGGGTCATCCCGACTTACCAACCCTTTGCAAACTCCGAATACCAATGAGTACTACTCGGGAGACACACGGCGGGTGCTAACGTCCGTCGTGAAAAGGGAAACAACCCAGACCGTCAGCTAAGGTCCCCAAAGTTATTGCTAAGTGGGAAACGATGTGGGAAGGCTTAGACAGCTAGGATGTTGGCTTAGAAGCAGCCATCATTTAAAGAAAGCGTAATAGCTCACTAGTCGAGTCGGCCTGCGCGGAAGATTTAACGGGGCTAAGCAATACACCGAAGCTACGGGTGTGCATCTTTGATGTACGCGGTAGAGGAGCGTTCTGTAAGCCGTAGAAGGTGAAGGGGTAACCCACGCTGGAGGTATCAGAAGTGCGAATGCTGACATGAGTAACGATAAAGGGAGTGAAAAACTCCCTCGCCGAAAGACCAAGGGTTCCTGTCCAATGTTAATCAGGGCAGGGTGAGTCGACCCCTAAGGCGAGGCCGAAAGGCGTAGTCGATGGGAAACGGGTTAATATTCCCGTACTTCTGCTAACTGCGATGGAGAGACGGAGAAGGCTAGGCTAGCGCGGCGTTGGTTGTCCGCGTTTAAGGTAGTAGGCAGTATTCTTAGGCAAATCCGGGAATACGCATTAAATTGCGATGCTGAGAGCTGATGACGAGTCACTAAGGTGATGAAGTAGTTGATGCCATGCTTCCAGGAAAATCTTCTAAGCTTCAGGTTAGTAGGAATCGTACCCCAAACCGACACAGGTGGTTGGGTAGAGAATACCAAGGCGCTTGAGAGAACTCGGCTGAAGGAACTAGGCAAAAATGGTACCGTAACTTCGGGAGAAGGTACGCTCCTGTTGGTGATAAGACTTGCTCTTTAAGCTGACGGGAGTCGCAGATACCAGGTGGCTGCAACTGTTTATCAAAAACACAGTACTGTGCAAACTCGCAAGAGGAAGTATACGGTATGACGCCTGCCCGGTGCCGGAAGGTTAATTGATTGGGTTATCTTCGGAGAAGCTCATGATCGAAGCCCCGGTAAACGGCGGCCGTAACTATAACGGTCCTAAGGTAGCGAAATTCCTTGTCGGGTAAGTTCCGACCTGCACGAATGGCGTAATGATGGCCACGCTGTCTCCAGCCGAGACTCAGTGAAGTTGAAATTGCGGTGAAGATGCCGTATACCCGCGGCTAGACGGAAAGACCCCGTGCACCTTTACTATAGCTTGGCACTGAACATTGAACCTACATGTGTAGGATAGGTGGGAGACTATGAAGTTGGGACGCTAGTTCTGATGGAGTCAACCTTGAAATACCACCCTTGTAGTTTTGATGTTCTAACTCTGGCCCCTGAATCGGGGTTGAGGACAGTGTCTGGTGGGTAGTTTGACTGGGGCGGTCTCCTCCCAAAGAGTAACGGAGGAGCACGAAGGTTGGCTAAGTACGGTCGGACATCGTACGGTTAGTGCAATGGCATAAGCCAGCTTAACTGCGAGACATACACGTCGAGCAGGTACGAAAAGTAGGTCATAGTGATCCGGTGGTTCTGAATGGAAGGGCCATCGCTCAACGGATAAAAGGTACGCCGGGGATAACAGGCTGATACCGCCCAAGAGTTCATATCGACGGCGGTGTTTGGCACCTCGATGTCGGCTCATCACATCCTGGGGCTGAAGTCGGTCCCAAGGGTATGGCTGTTCGCCATTTAAAGTGGTACGCGAGCTGGGTTCAGAACGTCGTGAGACAGTTCGGTCCCTATCTGCCGTGGGCGTTGGATGATTGAAGGAAGCTGCTCCTAGTACGAGAGGACCGGAGTGGACGAACCGCTGGTGTTCGGGTTGTTATGCCAATAGCATTGCCCGGTAGCTACGTTCGGAATCGATAACCGCTGAAAGCATCTAAGCGGGAAGCGAGTCCTAAGATGAGTCATCCCTAGGGATTTAATCCCTTTAAAGAGCCGTTCGAGACTAGGACGTTGATAGGCAGGGTGTGTAAGCGTTGTGAGGCGTTGAGCTAACCTGTACTAATGACTCGTAAGGCTTAACCATACAACCCAGATGGGTTTTACTTCTAAGAAGTTTGTGGTTAATGAGTGATTACAGAGCGAAAAAGAATACCAATTTGATTTAAGTTACACTCAATTATATTTATTTAACAGCTTTTCGAATTTAGTTATTTGGTTAATTACGCAGGAAATTGTTTGGCTGACAAAGCCGTAACGAGTGAAGCGCGGCGTGTACTTTAGTACACAAGCACTGGAGCGAGGAAACAATGCCGTGAGACGAATAATTAACCAGTAAGAATTTGTCTGGAAACCATAGCATTGTGGCACCACCTGATCCCATCCCGAACTCAGAAGTGAAACGCAATCGCGCCGATGGTAGTGTGGGGTCTCCCCATGTGAGAGTAGGTCATTTCCAGGCGCCTAATTCGTTTTCACTTTGACTCTTTGTACTGAGATGAGTGAAAAACTATTTAGACAATAACATTGCAGTGAGTTGATGTGTTTATTACATAAGACTATGTTATTTATAAGAAATAAATGCTGATATGGCTCAGTCGGTAGAGCGCATCCTTGGTAAGGATGAGGTCCCCAGTTCGATTCTGGGTATCAGCACCAATTTTAATACAGAATTTGTCTGGAAATCATAGCATTGTGGCACCACCTGATCCCATCCCGAACTCAGAAGTGAAACGCAATCGCGCCGATGGTAGTGTGGGGTTTCCCCATGTGAGAGTAGGTCATTTCCAGACGCCACTTTAGTTTTCATTTTTACTTTTACTTAGTGTTATAAAGAGTAGTGAAGACAAACTCTCTTCTTAAGAGAATTTTAAAGCCCGTTGTTAATACAACGGGCTTTTTCGTGTTTAAATTGAAATAATAAGCATTTGGTCATGGGGAGCATAAAGATCTCACCTAGTGAGACTGAAGCTCTTTATAGCGTAGATAGATGTTGCTGATGAAATGTTGCTGAGATTAAGTCAGAAGATGACAGGTACCTTATCTTTGCACTTTTTGTTCTGCGTTGTTTGATTCTGTTAAAATTAGCTTTACTGCCGTTATTTTTTTAGGGAGTTATGTCGTGTTATGTACCCACTGTAATCAGATTTTTGGCGTGAGTAATGTTATAAATCAACGTGGTAAAGGTTTTAATGCACAGATTCAATGCCCACATTGTGATGCGTGGTTAGGTAAAAACCCCATACTTTCCCGACTTAAGATGTTAGGTTTTTACTTGGGACTTGGCATGTTAATTTATGGCTATTTTTCTCCAGAAATGCGTACTTTGACGACTCCGGTTGCAATTATTGCTGTGATAATTTTGCTTGTTAGTCATATGATGGATCATTTAAAAGTGACGGAGGCACCAGCTAATAAGGCTATTGATGATAGTGAGCATAGGCAGAAATACCGTTAGTAACCGAGTCATGAAACCAATCTAAATGGCTAGTCTTCATCAGTCGAGTTGATTGCTTTATGCATGGGCACAGACAAGAAGCAGTGTTGAGTTAAACCAGCCACTAGTGAGCAGTGAATTGTCAGCCAGAGTGCAGATTACTCAACAAGTTGAACTTGTCCTTCAAGAGCTGCATCGACATAATAGATACCACAGCCAATTGCAGCAATAAAAAGCGCAGCACAAAAGAATACTTTACCATTTTGACGTAAAAACGCTAACATATTAGTGACCCTATTTATTTAAGTTGTAACTTGACTTAACTTAGGCTTTGTAGCACATTATGCAGGATTTTGCTTAATTTTAATAACGATGGGCTTTTTTTATGGTGGTTGATGGTGTTAGACGAGGTATAGCAATATGGCTTTCAGCCCTATTGATCTGCCTGTCCTTTGCCGCTTCAGCCCATAGTGTAGAGCATATCAGTGATAGTGGGTCTCAAAATCACTGCACACTTTGTTTTCATAAGCATCAACTTAATAAACTACTACTGACGAATAATTTTAATTTATCTGTCAGTCTTCAGACCTTTGAAGTTAGTTCTGTTCTTATACATGAGCACCGCTTTGAACATACAAGTTTTTTCCACAGTCGCGCCCCTCCTTTATCAGCTTAATATCAATGATCAATATTGTTGTTTTTTGATTTTCTTGTGTGTTGCTAAATAAAAAATACTGTAATTCTATCCGAATGACAGCTATTTTCGATTTAGTTCCAGTGAGCTTTAGATCTAAAATTTCAACGTTATTTGTATCGGTTGATATTAATTAAATGACATAAATTTAACATTTATCTATTTTAAGATTTTGATTTTGTTCACAGTTCCTTAAGGCGCTGAGAACGGCTGTATTTTGGAGAAAAAATGAAAACTATTAATTATCACGCAGCATACGCGGCTGCTTGCGCACTTATTTCAACATCTACATGGGCTGAAAGCCCAACACTGACGAACCCTGCTATTAGCGCAGTGCTTGATGGTTATTATCAAAATACCGAACGGCCTATGTCCGAGCGAGTTGAAGGTTTTGGCTTAGGGCATACAGAACTTGCGCTGAGTGCCAATATCGATGATATGTTTTACGGTAAACTAACGGCCGTTGTTGAATCGCACGAAGGTGAAACTGAGTTAGGTCTTGAAGAGGGGTTTATTCAAACATTGGCTATGCCTGGTGGTTTTTCAATCCGCGCAGGTCGTTTTTTATCTGATGTAGGTTATCTTAATAACCAGCATGTTCACACAGATTCATTTTCCGATAGACCTGCAGCGTACCGTGCTTTTTTAGGCAGTCATTATTTTGATGATGGTGTTCGTTTAAATTATGTCGCAGCAACAGATCTTTATTTAGCTATGGGTATTGAAGCCTTTAAGGGCGACAGTATGCGTGCAGCCGATGAACATAATGAACGTGAGTATAAAGAACTTGGTGTTTATACCGCTTATACTAAGTTTGGTGGTGATATTGGTGCAAATGGTTCATGGCTTGCTGGCTTGAGTTATATGCGTAATGAGAACGGTCGCTTGACTGCTGATGAGCATGAAAGCGATGAACATGAAAGTGAAGAGCATGAGCATAGTCATAGTGCACAATATACCGGTGAGAATACCTATATTGCTGACTTTGTTTATAAGTGGGCGCCAAATGGGAACTATAAATATCAACATCTTACTTTGAGTGGTGAGTATTTTAAAGTCACAGATTTTACGCCATTACAAGGAAGTGGTGAAGCTAATTTAGGCACCCAAAATGTTGATGATCAGCAAGGTTGGTACTTAAGTGGTGTATACCAATTATCACCTAATTGGTCTACGGGCTTACGTTATGGTGAAGTCGATACTCAAGAAATGCACGGTGATCACTTTCATCCTCAAAAGCTAGAAGAGACTGAATTAAGTTTAGCTTGGCATAACAGTCATTTTTCAACGGTTCGTCTGCAATATACTAATCAAAAAGGAACCAATTTTGACGGCATTGAGGATGATAATGTCTTCACTCTTCAATATGTAATGACTCTGGGGGCTCACGGTGCACATCAATTCTAACTTAGTTAAAGTCGCGGCACTTGCGTTAAGCATGGGCTACTCAAGCTTGGCTAACGCTGGACTTAACATTTTTGCTTGTGAGCCTGAATATGCGGCGTTGGTGAAAGAATTAGCACCTGATGCTAAAATTTATTCGGCAACAACAGCGCTGCAAGATCCTCATCAAGTCCAGGCAAGACCTAGTTTAATTGCTAAGATGCGCCAAGCGGATCTTGCTGTTTGTGCTGGTGCAGATCTAGAAGTTGGTTGGTTGCCTATGCTGCAAATGAAGTCATCTAATGCCAATGTCCGCTCTACAGATCATGGGTTATTTTTTGCAGCAGAACATGTTGATACTCTAGATAAGCTTGAATCTGTTGATCGCAGTATGGGTGATGTACATGCCCTAGGTAATCCACATTTGCATTTTTCTCCATATAGAATGTTAGAGGTGGCAAAAGCTTTGACAGTTAAGCTTATCTCTCTTGATCCTGATTCACAGGATCAATATCAAGCAGCATTGAAGGTGTTTAGTCATAAGTGGTCTCTAGCCATTCCTGATTGGGAAGCTAAAGCTGCATCGCTAAAAGGAAAAAAAGTCATAGCATACCATTCTAGTTTTCGTTATCTATTTGACTGGATTGGTATGGAACAGGTTGGTGATTTAGAGCCTAAACCTGGCTTGCCACCAAGTAGTAGTCATCTTGCTAGCTTACTTAAACGCACAGCTACAGGAGATGTAATGGCGATTATTGTTGCATCTTACCAGAGTGAAAGAGGTGCGAATTGGCTAGGGGAGCGAGCAAACTTGCCTGTAAAGGTTCTGCCTATGTCAGTAGGTGGAAACGAGCAGAGTCAAGATTTGTTTAGCCTATACGATAGTGTGATTGATTTGCTGCTTAAAATTTAACCTAGCTGGTTATCATATCTAACTAAGGTACCAAGTCTTCTTGGTACCTATTTTCTATTAAAGAAAGAGTATTAATTATGTTTGATACTGACTTGCTCTCTATTTTACTTCCAGCTTTAGTTGCTGGGATTTTAGTCTTGTCGACTCATGTTCTCTTGGGTCAACAAGTATTAAAACGCGGTATTATTTTTATTGATCTGGCGATTGCTCAAGTTGCTGCTTTAGGTGCAATTGTGGCTCATCTTAATCATGATATTGAGCACCTAGCATTTTCTCATGTATGGATGCCTGCATTATTTGCGCTTGCTGGAGCGGGCTTTATTGCCTGGTTGTCAAAACGAATGGCTGATGAGCTCGAAGCTATTATCGGCTGCTTCTATGTATTAGCGGCAGTGACAGCCATGTTGATGTTGTCTAATGATCCTCATGGTGCTGAGATGTTGAAGCAGTTGATGTCAGGACAAATACTTTGGGTTAATTGGTCTCAATTGATATTGCCCACAGTTGTTTCTATTTGTATTTTGGGTTTAATTTACTGTAAACCTGCTTTACTTGATGGCAGTGGCTTTTACATCATGTTTGCGTTGGTTATTACACTATCTGTTGAGTTAGTGGGGGTTTATTTAGTATTTAGTACTTTGATATTGCCCGCATTGGCAGTTAACAAACACAAAATGAAGCATAAATTGCCAGCAGCTTATCTGATTGGCTTGGTGGGTTATATCTCTGGATTGCTTATCTCTGCTAGCTTCGATCTTCCTAGTGGCGCTGCCATTGTTGCAACATTAGCGATAAGTACTATCTTATTCAGATTGCTGTTTGGTAATACAATACTGACTTTCAAAAGGTGATCAAGATAAATTTAATTCAGAATTAAACCAGAGTTAATCTTTCTCAGCTAGACTCTCTACTGCTTGGGTCAATGCATTCAGGCTACAAGTGTATTGCTAAGCTAATATTTATGGCTTGGTATAAAACATTTTATTGAGTAGTATCATCTTGCTGGCTATACTGTTGCCACAGGTACCAAGGGAGTCAGCTGTGCTTATAATCCTAAGAACGTTAGTTTTGGCAGTTATGCTACTGTTAGCATTTGTTTTTTGTAGTCTTTTTTGTATATTTAGACCTAAGCATCGTGACAATGTACACATGTTAGCTAAAGTTTTCTCCTATGCTGCGCCTGTCGTGGGTATTAAGGTTATTGTGCGTAAGCCTAGTATAGCGACAACTGAGCCTTGTGTATTTTTGGCTAATCACCAAAATAATTTTGATATGTTTACTCACACAGCTGCAGTGCCTAAAGGTACGGTTAGTTTAGGTAAAAAAAGTTTGGCTTGGGTTCCCTTTTTTGGTCAAATTTACTGGCTGTCTGGCAATATACTCATCGATAGAAAAAATCGAAATAGAGCTTTTGAAACCATGACGCAAGCTGCCAAAAAAATTAAAGACAAGTGTCTTTCTATCTGGATATTTCCAGAAGGTACTCGATCTCGTGGTAAAGGATTATTACCCTTTAAATCTGGAGCATTTCATACTGCAATAGAAGCAGGGGTTGCTATGGTGCCTGTGTTGGCATCTAATCAAGGGCATATTAAGCTAAATCGTTGGAATAACGGTGTGGTGATTATCGAAATGATGGAACCAATAGAAACCAAGGGCTTGGCTAAATCTCAAGTGAAAGAGTTGTCAAAACGTATTCACGTGATGATGTCGACGAGATTGACTCAGCTGGATCAAGAAGCTTCGGCTTTAATGGCAAAGTAATTCGATATTATGCATATTCAGCCTCCATTTGATGGGGGCTTTTTTGTTCCTAGGTTTGAAGTCGCTTACCTTGGGTGTATAATCTTTAAAGTTTATTTACTGGGAGTTGTTCATGTCAATCGATCGTTTAATTAAGGCACAGCAAGAAGAAAATCAGCAAATAGTAGCGGCTATCTTAAATGATGGTTCAAATGCTACTGCTGAGTATACAATTGAACATCATTTCTCATCGAATAATTTTGATCGTTTAGAAAAAACAGCCGTTGACGCATTTAAACTTGGTTTTGAGGTGAGTGATGCAGAAGAAATGGAACTTGATGATGGTTCTGTTATTTTTTGTTTTGATGCTGTTGCGCATCATTTACTCAATGTCGACTTACTTGATAAAGCGTGCGAAGCATTATTGCACCTAGCAGCTAAACAGAAAGTTGATTATGACGGTTGGGGGACTTATTTCATCGATGAAAATGGTGAAGAAATCCATGAGGATGACCTTGAAGAGGACGACTTCGAAGAGAGTGATAAGCAGCCTCTTCATTAATATTACTTGAGATAACCTATAAAAATACTCATGGATATGGGTATTTTTAACTTTACTGGTGAAAGCAAAATGACAGAAAGTTATTTTTGTTTATGAGTAACACATTTATTTCGCCCTGACTCCTTGGCATTGTACAAAGCTTCATCGGCTAAATTGAGCCATTGGGCACTATTTTCAATTCCATCCTGTATGTCGCATATCCCTATACTGACAGTCACATTAATAGATTGTCCCTCATGAACTAAAGCCGTTTCTTCAATCTTTTTTCTCAATCGTTCTGCAAATACAAGAGAGTCTGCTGCAGATGTTTTTGCTAGCACGACCGAGAACTCTTCTCCACCATAGCGACCTGCACTGTCGGTTTCGCGTAAAGATTGTTTTAAAAGCGCTGAAATATGCTGAATAACTTTGTCCCCTATTGTGTGACCGTAGTTATCATTAACCTTTTTAAAGTCGTCAATATCGAACATCACTAAAGTTGTCTCATCGCCATAGCGTTTATGTCTATCGAATTCTTTTTGCATGCATTCTTGCCAGTATCGACGATTGTTAAGTTGAGTTAGACCATCGATTTGACTTAAGTATTCTAAGCGTTCATTCGCTGCGTTAATTTGCAATTTATTAACGGCAACATCAGTGACATCATAGATGATCATACTGATATGCGTTACCTGGCCTGTTAGTGAGGAGAGTGGCAGTAAGGTGACATTTTGATACATGAAATCGGCACGGCCGGTAATAGGTCGATAGTTTTTAAATTTAAAGATATAAGGACGTTGTTCCCAGCTGATAAAAGCTCGATTTTTAAGGAGAAATACCGATTCCATTTTCTGTTTTAACCAAGCTGCTGGAAGGTCGTTAAATGTAGTGAAAAGATTCTCCCCTTTGATTGCGTTGGGTTCAACGCCACTATGATCTTCCATAAAACCATTCCAAAGTTGGATATCAAAGTTCTTATCAAGAACGACTAAGCCGACTTCGATTGTTTGTACCATGTCGATTAGCCAGTGGAGTTCGTTCATTGCATTTTGGTCATGTGACATAAACAGATCCAACTTAATCTATCAGGTAAGCGAGCTTAAAATTAAGCGTCGGTAACGAGTCTTCAGTAAACAGAAGGAGAAGATCGCACTGAATATCATGACCTTCAATTCGATAGTTAATTTCCATTGCTAACGTTCGGGACCATTTCTCTGAATTATCATTGATGAGATCGTTGATTGTACAGTGTCGACCCAGCACGATAGGGTGACCTTGGCTGAATCTCATGTGGAGTTGCTCAGAGATCCCGTTTAAGAAAGCACCGATTAATACATTCCCTGTATCTATCATTACCTCCATTTCAGTGTTTGTGTCTTCTGGGTGTTCTAGTCCCATCAGTTTTGCCATATCTTTAAAAGAGGAGTCATGAAATAAGAGTAAGGCTTCTCCGGCGATACCGGCACCAATAAACCCTTGGCAGAGGGCAGAGACTTTATCTTCAGTGGCTTTTAATGTCATGGTTAGCTCACTAACTTCAAGAACATTGACATTAGGAATAGGTAAAAGAACGAAAACATCCAGTAGTTTAGCCAGCAAATCAGCCGCTTGTCCCATTGCAATGTTAGCTATTTCTTGACAAGCATCACGTAGATCAACCTTAATCATCGGGCTATCGACTATTTCTTCATCTAAGGTTTCGGTTAATATCCCATATTCTTGGAGTATATTACTGATGGATTCTGCACTGACAGGTTTTTGGATGAAATCTAGTGCACCTAGGGCTTTGACTCTTTCGTGTGCTTTGGTTTGAATATCGCCAGAGACGACGATAACGAGTGCGGGTAAATCTTCTTTCTGAATACTTTCTAAAACTTCATACCCATCCATTACAGGCATATTGAGGTCAAGGAAAACAATTTCTCCTTTACCTGCTTTTATCGCTGCAATACCTTCAGCACCATTATTGGCAAAGGTAATATCGACTACCCACCCTTTGGGAAGTGTTCTCGCCATTTGCTTTCTGGCAAGCGAAGAATCATCGCATATGAGTACTGGGATTGGCATTTTTCTTTTATCATCCTAATCTGCCCATATATTCAAAGATAACACTTATTAGTAAACTCGCCCGCCAATCGTTGAAAAAAGATGGCAGTATTTTTTGTTTTTTTCAGGTGGTATTCACATTTAATTTCATAAGTCGTCTTTTGTTAGCGATGATATCACCAGAAAAACTGAGGCAAAGCAGTCATTTTGTAGCATAGGGTAATTTTATTTATACATGGGCTCTAGTTAGATAAATAGCGTAAGTATGATAACCTGATTTCTGGACTGACCAGTTTGGAGGGAGAAATATGATGCGACAGGAGTTTGTTCAATTTGAGAAAAATAATGGGATTGCGTATGTAACGTTAGTACAGCCTAAAAAATATAATGCACTTAACTTTCAAATGTTTAAAGAGCTAGATAGTATTATTTATAGTTTGAGAAGAGATCGTACCATCAAAATCGTGATTTTATCAGGCTCTGGAGGTAATTTTAGTTCGGGTTTGGATGTAAAAAGTGTGATGAGTTCGCCATTACACGCTATTCGTTTGCTCTTTAAGTGGTTACCGGGAAATGCCAATTTAGCTCAGAGGGTTTCCTGTGGCTGGCGCGATTTGCCTATACCAGTTATTGCAGTGATCGAAGGTTGTTGTTTTGGTGGAGGCATGCAGATAGCACTTGGTGCAGATATGCGCATTGCATCTCCCGATGCTAAATTATCAATCATGGAAGCCAAGTGGGGGCTCGTGCCTGATATGGCAGGATTAATATCACTTCGGGAGCTAGTAGGTAAAGATCAAGCGATGTTATTAACGATGACAGCTAAAGTGTTATCTGCTCAAGAGTCACTTGAGAAAGGCTTACTTACTGAAATTTCAGAGCAGCCTATGAAGCGAGCAAAAGAGATGGCAAGTGAAATAAGTCAGACTTCTCCAGATGCGAATGCTGCAATTAAGATGAGCATTAACAAGAGCTGGACTGCTAGCGTCAGACGTTTATTATCGCGAGAATCCATCAGTCAAATTAGATTAATTATGGGCAAGAATCGACTGATTGCCGCTAAACGAAATCATCAAGATCACAAAGAGATTAAGGTCAAGGCTGACTATCAAGATAGGCAGTCCGGTTGGTGACTATCTCTATTCATCATTATAATACGTAAGATCACATCTTTTTTATCTCATTGTGTTGGAGAAGAGAATAAGCTTTAAAATTTGGGGGGTGATTTTACTATTGACCGAGTTGACTAATGAGAACTTTTTTTGAGCGTATATTGTGGGGTAGCAGGTACTCGGTAATGCTAGGAGTATTATCATGTATTGTTGCTGCATTTGTTATCTTTCTTATGGGCTTGAAAGACGTACTCTACATGTTAGATCTCATCTGGACTTATGTATTGACAGGGGGGCATGAAGTACGAAACACATTAGTGATGGTGGTTGTCGAGATTTTAGACACTTTTCTCCTTGGAGCTATATTATTGATTTTTGCTTTTGGACTGTATGAACTTTTTATTAATAATCTGGCAGCAGCAGAAAAAAGTAAAGTGGGTGGTAAAATTTTAGTCATAAGCAGTATTGACTCTCTTAAAAGTAAGCTAGGTAAAGTGATTTTGATGATGTTGATCATCAAGCTATTTTCTTATTTTATCGAAATGAAGCCTCAGAGTATGATAGAACTGCTTTATATGGGATTAATTATCGTGTTTGTTGCGTTGGCTTTGATGTTAACGAAAGACAATAAGTAACCCAATTTAATGCAGTTAAACATGTGTGTTTTAGCTCTGTTGTAGAACAAGCCGGTTATCGAAAGGTTTGCTGATTTTTTTTAATTCGGATAAGCCTTGTTAATTCTATGAGAAAACCCTTCGATTAAATCTAAACAGGTTTGCCAAGCCTCTAGGTGATTAAGGTTAAGCTGCATAAGTTGTTGGCTATAGCGGTAAGGCTCATTTGGAGGGGAGAGTATACGTCGACTCGTGATGGTTTTCTGGGAAGCAAGATGACCATCTGGAGACTGAATATCAAGCACAGGAATATCGAGTTTTGCCAGTAATGTAGATAAGGCTTGATTCTCTGAGCTTGTTGTCATAAAAGGGTTAATGATAACCAAAATATCTGGTTTTGGTAGTAGATTTTTACTTAGGATTGAAATCATAAATCCTGCACCTTGGTTGGTGGCGATCAGGAGTTTTTTACCTGGGTAAGGACTTGCTATATCATTTAATTTCCCCATGGTTGCCACGATAAAGGCTTCTTGTTTTTCTCGGATCTTCATCCATTGTTTTTGTGAAAATTGCTGAGTACGTTCAGTGTTAATTTGTGTATTGTCGAGTTGTCCTACTTTTGGGATCTCTGCTGCAGCGGTTGAAAAATTAGGTGTTGGTATCTTATTCGGTGGTGTAAGGGCTATGCTAGTCCAACCAGTATGTGGTAGCTGCCGTCTTAAAAATGCTTGGAGACCGGCAGAATCTGCACTCATACCAGGATTTGATAATAGGGTTGCTGTGCCGAGTTCTTTTTTACCTACCCAGCTTTTTAGTAAGACTTCAGACTGCTGTTTTCCCACTTCGATGGTAATGACCTCTTCTGGTGGAAGGTAATGATATTTAAGTTTATTACTTGCTGGATCTGCAGCCCAGCAGCTCATGTTTAATATGTTGTAAGTGCATGCGGCTATTAAAAAATATACTGGAAAGTGTAAGTACCTGACTTTGTGAATATTCATAGAAAAGCTTCTTATATGAATCAACTTATGTCTTGCTCAAGTATAATACCAATTACCTTAAATAGGATTCATTTCTATAAAGTTCAAACGTGATAAATAATGAAAATTAAATAACTTAATGGATCTGGTTTGATTGGTATAAATTGTAGGTAAAAAAACGCTTCTTAGTGATGTAACTAAGAAGCGTGATATAAATGATTTGAATCGATTTTAAGCGTGGCTGACCAAAATTAAGCGTATGGCATCAAGTTGCAATACGGCTGCATCGAGATACGTGGTAAGCTCTGCCATTTGTTGTTGTATGTGTGCTAATTCTTCATCACGAATATTGGGGTTAACAGCTTTTAATGCCTGCAAGCGATCGAGTTCACCTGTGAGCTGGGACGTCATTTTAGTTCGAGCAGCATTAGCTAATAGTGTTAATTGGCCTGAGGCTATCTCTTCTCCTTTAGCCAGTAACGGGTGTAGTACGCTTTGTGATGCATTAACCAGTTTACTGGCAATGTGACGATTGACAGCACTGAGTTGTTTGTTAAAGCTATCATAGCTGACATTATCGGCTAAGTTATTGCCGTTTTTATCCAGTAACACTCGCATTGGTGTTGGCGGTAAATATCGGTACAGTTGACTTGATTTAGGTGCAGAAGCATCAGCCATGTAAATGAGCTCAAGGAAGAGAGTGCCAGCAGGTAGAGACTTGTTTTTCAATACTGCGACACTTGTTGTCCCTGTTTCTGATGACGTGATCAGATCTAACCCTGTTTGCACTATCGGATGCTCTTGAGTGATAAGCGCAATATCGTCTCGTGACAGTGCAATGTCTCTGTTGAAGGTGACGGTTATTCCATCTTCAGGTAAACCTGGATAAGTTGGGAACATCATATGTTCACTTGGGCGCAATATGATAGCATTTTCACCACTGTCTTCTTGCTCTACTCCAATAATGTCCCATAGCCTGATAACAGAACCAATTAGGTTGGTATCTTCATCACGTTCAGCTAATGCTTTCACGAGTTTATTTGCTTTTTCACCGCCGTGAGAGTTGATCTCAAGTAGCTTATCGCGTCCTTGTTCCATAACAGATTTGAGTTCTGTATAACGAGTTTGCGTTTCAATTAATACTTGATCTAAAGCTTCTTTATCTTGGTTTATTAAAATATTAAGAAGCTGTTCAGAAAACTCGTTAAAGAGAATATGTCCACTTGGACAGGTGTGCTCAAAAGCATTAAGACCTAAGTGATACCACTGCATTAGTGATTCTTGTGCAGTATCTTGTAAATAAGGAACATGTATCTCTACATCACTATTTTGCCCGATACGATCTAGGCGGCCAATACGTTGCTCTAAGAGATCTGGATTTAATGGTAAATCAAATAAAATCAATTGACTAGCAAATTGAAAGTTACGACCTTCAGACCCAATTTCGCTACAGATAAGTGCTTGTGCACCCCCTGTTTCTTGTGCGAAGTAAGCTCCTGCTTTATCACGTTCGATAATGGACATGCCTTCGTGAAAGACGGTGGCTTGTATACCTTCTCGGGTACGTAATGCTTCCTCTAAACTCAGCGCGGTTTCAGCTTGGCTGGCGATAATGAGTACTTTCTTTCTACGATTTTCTTTTAAAAAATCGATTAACCAATCAACCCTTGGATCAAATTTCCACCAGCTAGCACTTGTGCTTTCAAAGTCTTGATATATTTTTTCTGGGCTTAGCGCTTGTTTTACCTTGCCAGCGGTGTCTAAGTGGCTATTCATCATAGCTCCCACACGTGCTGCGGTGACATATTGTGCTGGCATTTTCTGCGGGTGGGCGTTGAAGATCCGTGTTGGAAACCCCTTTACTGAAGCACGGCTATTACGGTACAAAATACGACCCGTTCCATGTCGGTCGAGTAAATCCTGTAACAGTGCATCGCGCGTATTGTGTTGCTGATCGATATCACCATCACTGGCTTGAATTAAGTCTATGCTGTTACTGATATCTTTTTCAGGTAATAGTGTTTTGAGACTATTTATTATGTCTTGTGCGAGTGGCTTATTACTGGTGAGCGCATCTGTGATACTGGCCACATCGGCATAATTTGCTTCCTCTTTAAGAAAGGTTTCATAATCATAAAAGCGATCAGGATCAAGTAGTCGCAAGCGTGCAAAGTGACTTTGATGGCCTAATTGGTCTGGTGTTGCTGTTAATAGTAAAACACCTGGGATCACTTCACTTAATGCTTCAACTGTACGGTAAGCACGACTAGGCGCGCCTTCAGCCCACTCTAAGTGATGCGCTTCATCAACGACCATGAGATCCCAGTCGGCATCTAATGCTTGTTCTAACCGCTTCTTTTTACGTAGTAATTCCAAAGAGCAAATAACCAGCTGTTCTGTGTAGAAAGGGTTATCGTTGTCCGCATAAGCTTCGATACATCTGTCTTCATCAAATACAGAGAATTTTAAATTAAAACGACGTAGCATCTCCACCAACCATTGATGGCGTAGCGTGTCCGGTACAATCACTAAAATACGTTCAGCGCGGCCCGTGAGCAGTTGCTGATGTATGATAAGGCCAGCTTCAATGGTTTTACCGAGCCCGACTTCATCGGCAAGTAAAACACGAGGTGCAAACCGTTGCCCGACTTCATGTGCTATCCATTGTTGATGTGGAATAAGACCAACTCTAGGGCCTTGTAGACCAAGTAGATCGGAAGTGGCTAATTTATTTCTTAGTTGCTGACATTGATAGCGAACCCCAAAGCGTTCAAGGCGGTCTATTTGGCCAGCAAACAATCTATCTTGAGGTTTATTGAACCGGATATTGTGGTTGAGTAGTGTTTCCCTTAATGAGACTTGCTCACCAGTCTCATTATGAATCCCATGATAGATAACAAGATTATCTTTCTCTTCAACCTCACTAACGGTCAAACTCCAGCCTTCATGGCTTTCAGCTTTATCACCCTGATTAAAAATAACACGCGTTAATGGCGCATCAGCTCTAGAGAACAAACGGTTCTCATCAGTTGCTGGAAACATTACGGTGACCATACGGCCTTCCACAGCGACGACTGTGCCTAAACCCAGTTCAGATTCGGTGTCACTTATCCAGCGTTGGCCTAAGAAAAAGGGCATTACTTATATTCTCATTTACAGGGGAAATCACGGAGGGAGCGCATTTTATAACATTAAGCGCATTTATGTCGAATGCTAAATCTTAGTTGGGTGAGTTTTTATGGATTTAAAATAATGGCTGTTTAATTAAACTAATTCTGTATTATTTTACCTCGATTGTAGCTAAAAAGTTCTTTTTTGGTTTTTATTGCTTATACAAAGTTGCAACTAAGTGGTTGAAGCTATACTGCAATAGTGTCAGTATGGATTTAGATGATAGGCATTTTTATCATTTATTTGATGTGTAACAGGATTAAATTATTTTATAACTTCAGGCTGTAGAGGTGTAGGTTATTATTAAGTTATAAATGCAAATTTAGATTCACACAACAGGGCAGCATCGACCTAGATTTCAACGAAAGTTTAATGGAAATTATGGAGGCGCCATGCAACAAGACGATAGAAAGTTGTTTGTACTGGATACCAATGTATTACTACATGAACCTTTAGCGATATACTCATTTAAAGAACACGATGTAGTGATTCCTATGACTGTTCTGGAAGAGCTAGATCAGATAAAGGACAGAAAGCGAGATGTAAGCCGTGATGCTCGAGTGGCTATTAGAGCACTAGAGGATATCCTCGGAGGAACCACCACCCCAGAGGAGATAGTTCAAGGAGTTAAACTTCCTCGTCGTGAAGATCACGGTGACGTATCTGGGTCACTCGCTATCTTTCCCGACCATCAACTTGAGATGACAAAAACGTCTCTTCCTGGAGATAATAACGATAACCGTATCATTAATACCGCGCTTCATCTGCAAAAAATACACGATCCTCGTATTGTTGTTCTCGTCACTAAAGATATCAATATGCGCCTTAAAGCAAAAGGTGCGGGGATTTTACTTGTTGAAGATTATCGTACTGATCAGCTCATCGATGATATTCGCTTTTTAACGAAAGGTTTTCATCAATTTAATGGTGATTTTTGGGAACGTAAAGAGCATGTCACGACAACGGTTCAGGGGCGCCACACAGTACATACTGTGCCGATTACAGAGATTGGTGATGAGAACTTTTATGTTAATCAATATTTAATGGATAAAGACTCAAATTTCTGTGGTCGTGTCATTGAAAAAACAGATACTGATCTGCATCTGCTTGATTTAGGTAAAGATAGATTGCTGAACTTAGATGCTTGGGGTGTTCGTCCTAAAAACATCCATCAAGGCATGGCGATGCAAGCTCTACTTGATCCCGATATTGATTTGGTTATCTTAACCGGTCCCGCAGGCTGTGGTAAAACGTTATTGGCAATAGCCGCCGCGCTTGAGATGGTGGTAGAGAGGGGTCTGTACGATAAAATTATTGTCACGCGTAATACACCTGAAATTGCAGAGTCCATAGGCTTCCTACCCGGTACTGAAGAGGAGAAAATGGCACCTTGGCTTGCAGCGATAACGGACACTTTAGAAGTGCTGCATAAAAATGATGTTAATCCTAGTGGCAGTATGAATTACATTATGGACAAGGCTAACATTCAGTTTAAATCGATTAACTTTATGCGTGGTCGTTCGATTCAGAATTCCGTGGTTATTCTTGATGAGTGTCAAAATCTGACCGCATCACAGATTAAAACAATGATCACTCGTATGGGGGAGGGAACAAAGTTAATCTGTAGTGGTAACTTGGCTCAAATCGACACTAACTACTTGACTGCAGTTACCTCTGGGTTGACTTATATTGTTGAACGGTTTAAAAATTTCGAAGGTAGTGCAAATATTTACCTCAATGGCGTGGTGCGTTCTCGTCTTGCTGAGTTTGCTGAAGAGAATTTATAAGTTTGTCTTGTTGGTTTTACACTCAATTGACTTAAAGAGTTAACATTAAGCATCTTGAAGTCGCTTGGGTATTTTAAATTAGGCCTTTGATTATCTTGTATGGTAATGAGGCCTTTTTAGTCTTTGTGTTTTAACATTAAACGTGAAGGTATTATTTTTATATTTTAAGGTCGCATTTGTATTGTGCTGTATGCATTTTTAGCGATTAGGTAACAGATGAATTAATTTTTGAACAAGCTATATTATGCTTGTTTACTTTAAGAGATGAATCTTAGTTTACTGAGCTGATTATGCGAAGATTATGTATTCTAATCAGGTATCTTACTGATAGTATACCAAGTAATGAATTTATAATCTGGGCAGGGATGTGCCTAGGTGCTCTCGTGTTACTCAAGGGTCAAGAATGAAAACGACTGAGCCGGATCTTCAACTGAAGTCTCCGATACAAAAGAATTATAACCGTGCTGTTTTTTATACCTATATTGGTGTGATTATCATGGCATTGGTGACGGCTTGGTTTTTTTTCGAACGCCAGAAAAGTCAGGTGATGGAGCAAAGAGAAGAACAAGTTGAGCGTCACGTATTGCAAGTTGATCTACTGTTAGAATCGAGTATTCGTGCGGTACAAAGTTTACGTAATGTTGCCGTTGATCATTTAAAACTCGGTGAACTGGTGCGTAAAGAGAGATTACCCCAGTATGAAAAATTTAATGAAGGTGGTCAATACTTTACGTTGGAGCCCAGTTATGCCAAAACTGGTGAACCTTTCACGAACATGGGACGGATCACCGGAGCGGGCTCGTTAAATGGTCGCAGTGATAAGTTTTATCAAGAGTTAGAGATGTTGTTTGAATTGTCGCTTTCTTTTCCTGTTGCGACAGAAGCAGCACCTAAAGCTTCCTCTATTTACTACATATCAAAACGCAGGATCATGTCTTATTATCCTTGGCCTGCAGATGAACAAAAGTTCCGTGAGGAATTGCTTAATAAGAATCAATTTCAGTTAGCTACGCCGGCTTTGAACCCTCAACGAAGTGTATTCTGGGGGCCAGCCTATATAGACCCTAATAATAAAGAGCTCTTAACGACATTAGGCATCCCTATTTACCTGCAAGACGAGTTCATAGGCTCAATAAACCTGGACATGACCTTGTCACAATTGGCAAGACAGATCCGCCTTTATTTTAAAATGCCAGGTACAGTGATCTTATTGGATCAAAAGAACAATATTCTTTCTCACAGTGATGACGATAGTTCAGATATTGGTCGTGTCTATCATATCAGCCAAAAGATCCCATCTGAGCTACATTCATTGCCAGAGTCTGAGTTATTTGATGCTCATGATGGGATCATACGCAACGGTTACTATATCCACTCTGTTGCTTTGCAAAATGCACCATGGCGACTCCTCTATTTGCAAGATGAAGATGATCTGTTTAAAGATTCGTGGGAAAAATTAGAACTAACATTTATTTTAGTGGTATTGGCACTGTCGGTACTGGTGACAATTGTCCACTGGCAGACACGCCGCTCTTTTGTTAACCCCGCATCTCAATTATTGACTCATTTAGAAGGCTGCTCACAAGAACCGCGAAAGCCACCAGAGAAGATGACCCAAGGCTGGGAGCCTTGGTTTCAGCTTGTTAGCCGTATTTTTGAAGAGAATCAACAGTATACTCGCCACTTGGCTGAACAGAACCGCCGTTTAGACAAGCTAGTCGCACGACGTACAGAACGGCTCAAAGAAACAACTGAACGTCGAGAACGAGAGTACGCATTATTACGTTCCTTGCTCGACGCTATACCAGAAGCAATTGTCTTTAAAGATAAAGAAGGGAAATATTTAGGCTGTAACAAGTCGGCTGAACGTATGTTGGGCTATACCGAGAGCGAAATGATCGGCCAGGAGAGCATCAGGCTCACTACCAAAGAGCAATCGATACGCATTAAGGCTGAAGATGAAAGCGTGTTGTCTGAACGCACGCCGCTACGTTATCAAGAAAAGGTCGATTTGGCAGGCAAGCCAGTTCTTTTAGATACGCTCAAATTACCATTTTATAATCGACGTGGTGAGCTACTTGGCTTGATTGCTGTGTGGCGTGATGTGACCCGTGAATATGAATCTGCCGAGCAGTTAAGGCTCTCAGAAGAGCGCTACCACCTTGCTATGGATGCGGTTGAGGATGGATTATGGGATTGGTATCTTGATTCTGAGCAGATCATCTGTAATCCGGCATATTATTCAATGCTAGGGTATAAGAGTAATGAGTTCCCCGCTTTGGTATCGACCATAGATGCATTGATTCACCCAGATGATCGTATTCGTGTTAAAGAGTACCGAGAAGAGTATTTGGCAGATCCGATAGGGGCTTTTGAAATAGAGTTTAGAATGAAAGGTAAAGCTGAGCAGTATCATTGGCTTTTATCTCGTGGCCGAGTAGTTGAGTTTACAGTCAACAATGAGCCAAAGCGAATGGTAGGCACTCATAAGGACATCACTCGTCACAAGAGTAACGAGGTGGTGATGTTAGAAGCTAAGCAAGATGCTGAGTCTGCTAATCTGTATAAGAGTGAATTTTTGGCTAATATGAGCCATGAGATCCGTACGCCAATGAATGCCATTATTGGCATGTTGGAGCTGGCACAACGAACTTCATTGACAGCTCAACAGCAAGATTACCTTGATAAAGCAGGTTTTTCTGCTTTGTCATTACTGAGGATTATCAATGATATTCTCGATTTCTCCAAGATTGAAGCGGGTAAGTTGGAGCTGGAACGTGTTTCTTTCCCATTAGATAAGGTGCTGGATCATGCTTTAGATCTTAATGCGTTAAAGGCACAGGAGCAGGGAGTTGAATTACTATTATATGCTCCAGTGACAGCCGGACTTATCCTAGAAGGTGATCCTTTGCGCCTTGGACAGGTCTTAATCAATATGCTCTCTAATGCAGTCAAATTTACCCAAAGTGGTGAGATTGAATTGGGTTGTGAGGACGTGGGGGAGCGAGATCATCGTATTACCCTTAAGTTTTGGGTGCGTGATACAGGCATAGGGATCAGTAAAGAGCAGCAAGATCACCTGTTCGATGCTTTTGCTCAAGCCGATGGTTCAACGACTCGTAAGTATGGAGGGACGGGTTTGGGCTTATCCATCAGTAAACATTTGGTGTCTATGATGGGGGGCACTATGCAGGTACAAAGTGAAATGGGAGCAGGTAGTACTTTCAGTTTCACCATTAGCTTTGAAATCGCTGAAGAAGCAGAAGTTAAACCCATGATAGTGCCAGACAAAGTGGGAAGTCTGAAAACGCTAGTCGTGGATGATAATCCGACGGCGTTACAGATTTACTCGACAATCATGCAAGATTTTAGGTTCGAGGTTGATACCGCTGCGAGTGGCTCAGAGGCCATTTATAAACTAGGTAAATCGTCGGTTGATTTGTTACTGCTTGATTGGATGATGCCTGAGATGGATGGTATTGCTGTGATCGCAGAGCTAGATCGTATGGTCGCTGATGGTCGCTTAGAGAAACGTCCAGTTATTATGATGATGACAGGCTATGCAGCAGAACCATTAAAAGAGGATGTGGATAAATCTGGTATTTACGCCATGTTACAAAAACCATTTAAAGCCTCTGCGCTTTTTGATGAGATTATTTCAGCTTTTGTCGATGAGCCTAAGCTCAATCTTGCTGATGAGTTAGTGGTAGAGGCTGTTGAGCTGGTGACTGGTCGAATATTACTAGTAGAAGATAATTTTATTAATCAACAAGTGGCTACAGAGCTGTTAAAGAGTGCGGGCTATGAGGTGGACGTTGCCGATAATGGTCAAATAGCCTTGGATATGGTTAAAAATAATCAGTATGAAGCTGTACTGATGGATATTCAGATGCCAATTATGGACGGATTAACCGCGACGAAAGAACTACGTAAGCATTACAGTCCGTCGGAGCTGCCTGTTATTGCGATGACTGCACATGCCATGTCAGGTGATAGGGAGAAGAGTTTATCTGCAGGTATGAATGCCCATATCACCAAGCCAATAGTGTTAAATGAACTGTTCGACACGTTACGTTATTGGATTAATAATAAGGGTGAGGCGCTAGACTAAGGTGTCTGTTTTGTCTTCAGTTTTATCGACGACAGTGCCTTGTCTGTATGCACCTATAACCCCTACTACCCAAGAAATACCAAGCACAAAACCGGCAATATTGTTCCATAAGGCTTGTTCTGCTACTGGTTGCTGAGTGATAAGAGGATAGATAATATTGATATCTAAAGGGATCTGACCACTAACTATCTGTTCTGAAATTTCTCTGGCTCGTGAAACGGCTTGGTTAAGCAGGTAGACTATGGTGCCTAGAGTGGCAATGGAAAGTAAGGTACCGGTTTTGTAGCATTTTAAGTAAAAATGGCCTCCTCCTGGACAGACGAAAGCTGAGATGAGTACGGCTTTAGTGGCTTTTTTCATAAGTTTTCCGTCGTGTTATATAAGGGAGTGGATTAGCTATTCTAAATCGATTCGACGGATAGCTTGTTTTAAAAAGTAAACTTTTTCAGTGAATTTTTGTTTATGTTCACTATCTTGCTGTTTCTCACCGATAGCATCTAATTGACTCTGTACACCGTTTAATTCTTGAGTTAGCCACCCGCGGATCATCACATAATAGCGAGAGTCTGTGCCGTATTTCATAATAGTGATTAATGAACTTGATAGGTCCGGATTATCTAATGCTATGGATATCTCCTCTATCATAATACCAGTAAGGTAAGTTGTATTCGTGGTGTCACAATCTTGTTGAGCGGCAATACTCAAATGGGTACTGCCTAGGATGAGCGCCATGCTTAATAGTAGTCTGGAGATAATATAGGTCACTTTCATTATTTTCACCGTTTATTGCTGTTCAGTAGAATGGAGGTTACATTAGCACGTAAATAGAGTCACATTTTTCAAGTGGGTATAACGATAAGCCCAAAGGGAGCTAATAGCTGTTCTTGCTGCCATTGATTGATCATCACGCCTTCCAGTTTCACATTGCGAGGATCGAGCCCTTCGAGCTCTATTCGTGACAAATTACACGCTTCAAGTTCGAAGGTTCCCCACTGGGAAGGTGAAAATTGACCGCCACTGAGATCAGATCCTTTCATTGAGCACCCCAGTAGATTAGCGCCATTCCAACGATTATCAAACAATTCACACTTTTCCAGTAAGGCATCTTCTAGATTGGTATAGGCGAGATTACACGCCGTAATAAAGGCCGAGCAGAAGAAAGTCTTATGGGTAATGTGGTTGGCAAAACTGGCTCGTCCAAAGTCGGCACCTTGCAGATCACATTCGTGTATTTCTATGCCAAAACACGTAGCGCCGATAAATAATGCCATATTTAACCGGCACTGTTTAAAACTGGTATTGGTTAAGTTGGCATAATTAAATCGGCAATAATTTAATTGACACTCTGGGTTAGGATTTGGATCGACAAATTTACAGCCAATAAAGCTAGCATCGCTGAGATCCGCGCGACTAAAGTCACAGCGATAAAACTCACAATATTCGAAGATAGCATCTTGCAGGTCGTCTTCGCTGAAGTTTCTGTCTTTGAATATTCGGTGACTGGCTTGCATAGAAAGTCCTATTAATGGAAGACAATGGATGTTGCTGAAGGTCATCAATACTCGTCGTAGGAAGCCTTATTTTTTTGCAGGCTCCGAGATTTTGGTCGCCAATATATAACAGGCAATACCAATCCCAGTATTGGCGATAGGCAGTGCTAAAAACAAGCCCTTGACTCCGCCTAAATATGAGCCTAATGCAGCCAATGGTAACATGATCAAGAACAGGCGACAGAGATTAAGTATCAAGGAATGCATGGGTCTATGGTAAGCGTTAAGCGACGTTGCCAATAAGATCATCACACCTAATGGACCATAGGCTGCGGGGATCACAATGATATAGAAGCTCAGCCATTCGATAATTTGCAAATCGCTACTAAAGAGTCTTGAGATTGGCTCTGCAAATAAAAATAGCGGTAGGTAAAGTAAGGTCTGAAACAGTAATATAAATTTAAGCGATAATAATAGCGCATCACGAGCACGTTTTGTCTGACCAGCCCCTAGATTTTGCGCAATAAAAGGCACTAAGCTAGATGACAGTGCCATCACGACAGTCAAGAGTACTGATTCAAGGCGGGTTCCTGCTCCAAAGGCGGCCACTGCACTATGATCGATACGTGCCAACATGGCCATGATCATCGCATTGGCTAACGGGTTCATTAGGTTCATTAGAGTGGCTGGTTGGGCAATGTGCGCCAGTTTCTTCCAATTACATCTGAGTCGACTGATATTGAAGCCCGCAAATTCCACTAGATGACGTTTAAACACCAATAGATAGCTCGATAGTGCTAGGGCAACTCCCCAAGAGATCACCGTGGCAATGGCAGCACCTTGAATTTCTAACCGTGGGAAGGGTCCGATCCCGAAAATAAGCAAGGGGTCTAAAATCAAGTTAATTAATGCTGCTAACATCATTATTTTTGCAGGGGAACGAGTATCACCCGTGGCACGAAGACCTTGATTTCCTATCATTAACAGGACTAAAAGAGGTGCGCCGAAATACCAGGTAACCATGTAATTATCAATCAGTGGCAAACTGGTGTTGTTGGCACCAAGCAAGCTAAATAAGGGCGCGATATAAAGACTACCAAACAGAGCGATAATGCTGGTTAACAAGAAGCTTAGCAGCAAAGAATCATGTAAAAAAACTTTAGCTTCAGGTGCTTGGCCACTGCCGATAAGCCTGCCTAAGTTAGTTGATACTCCCGCCCCAATCCCAATTCCGATACTTGAAATCACTAAAGTAATGGGAAATGTAAAGCTTATCGCAGCGAGAGATTCAGTTCCTAATTGACTGATAAATAACGTATCGACGAGGCTGAATCCCAAAATGGTTAAAATACCAATTAGGTTTGGGAGGCTCATATTTAGCAGTACACGACTAATTGGCTGTGTAAGTAGCCCGTGTCTGTCTTTCATAGGACATGTTGCCTTGTAACTGAAGGAGGTCAATTCTATCAGTATTGAGGCGGTATTTATAAAACTGCGTTAAAAAAAAGAGTTTTTTTTTATAAAGGCCTTGGGTTTGAATTAGATGTCCCCCATATATTGAACATCAAGCGATACAATTAGCATTAATTTATTGCTGTATTAACTAAAACTGCCAACTTTTGTTGGGCATAACATCATTAGGAGTTCCATAGATGAATATTCGTCCATTACATGACCGTGTCATAGTTAAGCGTTCTGAAGTTGAGTCAAAGTCAGCAGGTGGTATCGTACTTACAGGTAGCGCAGCTGAGCAATCAACTCGTGGTGAAGTACTTGCTATAGGTAACGGTAGAATTCTTGAAAATGGTTCTGTACAACCACTTGACATTAGCGTCGGCGATATTGTGATTTTCAATGAAGGTTATGGCGTAAAGAAAGAAAAAATTGATGGTGAAGAAGTACTTATCCTGTCAGAGTCAGATCTTATGGCTGTAGTGAGCTAAATCACTTCGTTTAGACATTTTCCAATACCTATGGCTTTTCCATAAGCCATAGGTCATTTAAAAAAATTTAAAGGACAATTAAAGATGGCAGCTAAAGAAGTATTATTCGGTAACGATGCACGCGTAAAAATGCTTGCAGGTGTTAACGTGCTAGCAAATGCAGTTAAAGTCACATTGGGACCTAAAGGTCGTAACGTAGTATTAGATAAAAGCTTTGGTGCTCCACTGATCACGAAAGATGGTGTATCAGTAGCCAAAGAAATCGAACTGGCAGATAAGTTCGAAAACATGGGCGCACAAATGGTGAAAGAAGTTGCTTCTAAAGCCAATGATGCTGCCGGTGACGGTACCACTACTGCTACCGTTTTAGCACAATCTATTGTCACAGAAGGTCTTAAAGCCGTTGCTGCTGGCATGAACCCAATGGATCTTAAACGCGGTATCGACAAAGCAGTGATTGCTGCCGTTGCTGAACTTAAATCATTGTCGCAAGAATGTTCAGAATCTAAAGCGATTGCACAAGTGGCGACTATTTCAGCGAACTCTGATGAGTCAATCGGTGAAATCATTGCAACAGCAATGGAAAGAGTCGGTAAAGCGGGTGTTATCACAGTAGAAGAAGGTCAAGCGTTAGAAAACGAACTTGATGTTGTTGAAGGTATGCAGTTTGATCGTGGTTACCTATCACCGTACTTCATCAACAAACCTGATACCAGCAGTGTAGAGCTAGAAAGCCCATTTATTTTGCTTGTTGACAAGAAAATTTCTAACATTCGTGAATTGCTACCTATCCTTGAAGGTCTAGCTAAAACAGGTAAGCCATTGCTTATCGTTGCTGAAGACGTTGAAGGCGAAGCACTGGCGACACTGGTTGTAAACAACATGCGCGGTATCGTTAAAGTCGCTGCAGTTAAAGCCCCAGGTTTTGGTGATCGCCGTAAAGCAATGCTACAAGATATCGCTATTCTAACTGGCGGTACTGTTATTGCTGAAGAGATTGGTCTAGAGCTTGAAAAAGCAACCCTAGAAGATTTGGGTACAGCTAAACGCGTTATCATCACTAAAGATGACACCACTATCATCGATGGTACTGGTGAGCAGGATCAAATCCAATCACGCGTTGCACAGATTAAAATCCAAGCTGAAGATTCAAGTTCAGATTACGATAAAGAAAAACTTCAAGAGCGTATGGCTAAACTTGCTGGCGGCGTTGCTGTTATCAAGGTTGGTGCAGCCACAGAAGTTGAAATGAAAGAAAAGAAAGCTCGCGTAGAAGATGCACTACACGCAACTCGCGCAGCCGTTGAAGAAGGTGTTGTTGCTGGTGGCGGTGTTGCGCTAGTTCGTGTTGCAAGCAAGATTGCTGATATTGACGTACTTAACGAAGACCAAAAGCACGGTGTGGTTATCGCACTACGTGCTATGGAAGCTCCGCTTCGTCAAATCGCCACTAACGCTGGTGAAGAAGGTTCAGTTGTGGCTAATAACGTTAAGAACGGTACGGGTAACTACGGTTACAACGCCGGTAATGACACTTATGGTGACATGCTAGAAATGGGCATCCTTGACCCAACTAAAGTGACGCGCTGCGCATTACAGTTTGCAGCGTCTATTGCAGGCCTAATGATCACCACCGAAGCAATGGTCGGTGAAGTCGCTCAAGATGCTGGTGGTGCACCTGATATGGGCGGCATGGGTGGAATGGGCGGTATGGGTGGCATGGGCGGCATGATGTAATTTTTGCTTGTTTAAATTGATTCTTACTGCGTTGCCTTTTCGCTCGCGTAAGAAAGACTACGCGTCGCTTAAAGCGCCTTGTCATAATCAATTTATCCTGCGCAAATTTGCTGGTTTAAATCGGTGATAGCTGCGTTCCTTTACCGCTCGTTTAAGAAAAGCTAAACGTCGCGGTAAAGCGCCTTGCTCTAACACGATTTACCCTGTGCAAAATGCCTTGCTGGTCTAAAGCTCCTAAACACTTAAGAGCTGCAAACCGAATAAATGAAAGCCCTGATACCTAACGGTATTGGGGCTTTTTGCTGTCTATTGTTAAAGTAGCAGTGTTCCTTTACCGCTGGTTTAAGAAAGCTAAACGTCGCGGTAAAGCGCCTTGCTCTAACACTATTTATTCTGTGCAAGCAGCCTTGCTGGTCTAAAGCCCCTAAACACTTAAGAGCTTCAAACCGAATAAAAAGTCCTGATATCGAATGGTGTCAGGGCTTTTTATTGTTTATTTTTTAACCTTTGAACTTGAACTCGAACTTGAACTATGAGCATATAATGCGCATAATGTGATAAGATAATAGTTGGAGTGTTAATTATGAATATTACTTTGGGTAAAGAGTTCGAACGAAGAATTACTGAAAAAGTGTCTGATGGTTTATATACCTCAGCAAGTGAAGTGATCCGTGATGGATTAAGAATGCTATTTGAGAAAGACGTTGCTAAAAATCAGCAACTTGAAATATTACGTGAAGAAGTCGCTAAAGGATTCGAACAGCTAGCTGCTGGCGAGGTATCAACGCACAGTGTGATGGATATATTTGAACAAGCTTCTCTTTCAGTAGATAACAAGTCAGCAAGTAATAATGACAATGTCTAGTTATAAATTATCTCCCTTAGCCAAAGAT
The DNA here is from genome assembly GCF_013248905.1 of Shewanella sp. VB17. Taxonomy (NCBI): domain Bacteria; kingdom Pseudomonadati; phylum Pseudomonadota; class Gammaproteobacteria; order Alteromonadales; family Shewanellaceae; genus Shewanella; species Shewanella sp. VB17. The sequence goes on along the minus strand of NZ_JABRVS010000001.1, from coordinate 5,092,617 downwards.
GATTTATTCAAAATACTTTCATCAACGATTGAATCTTGGGGAAGCAGACAGGCAAAGGTGTATGCTCAAACTATTGATGCAGCGTTATTGAAGCTAGCTCAATACCCTGATTTTGGTAGAGAAAGAAGTGACGTTTATGACGGCGCTAAAAGCTTTCCTGTAGAAAAACATATTGTTTTCTATCAAATCAGTGATAACGGTATTGATGTTGCTCGTATTCTTCATCAACGCATGGATCCCTCGAAACATTTCTAGCCGTATTGGGTAAACTTTATTAAGGTAAATTATCATCATGCCTGAAAACCATATTAATAAACTTGCCAAAATAGATACTCGTCTTCAATTATTAAATGAAGAGCGGCTTGCTCTAACACGATTTACCCTGCGCAAAATGCCTTGCTGGTCTAAAGCCCTTAAAAGTTTAAAGACAAATAGATGAAAGCCTCAATACTTAACGGTATTGGGGCTTTTTGCTGTTTATGACTTGTGATTTAGAGAAATGGTGTAGAGTTGCCATTTTTGAATAAATAAATCTACCTGTGTTGTTTTTTTATGGATTATAGTTTGCAGCGTCTATGGCAGGTCTAATGATCACGACCGAAGCTATGGTCCGTGAAGTCACTCAAGATGTTGTTGGCGCACCTGATATGGGCGGCATGATGTAATTTTTGTCAGTTACCGTTATTTGACCTAAAGCCACACTACTTGTTGACGAAATTGAGATGTGTTTACAAGTAAAATGCTCTCGATAGAATGCGACTACTTATTCAAATAAATCGGGGTGGCTTTTATGGATGTCAGTGTGTCATCGATTTTTATACATAATAGACCGTAGTCATCGGTTGTTTTATATTCATCCACATGATGATCAAATCCATATGAAGTTGAGGGGGCCATAAACTGTTTTCCGCCATGAAAATCATTAACCATAAAGGCGTGTCCGTGGCCACATAATATTGAAAACACCTTATTATTAATCGATTTCAATACCTCAGCTCTATTTTCTATTGCGATATTTTTGAACCATAAAGCACCGACTTCGACAATAGGGTGGTGAATGATCACGATAGATGGCTTATGCCTGGTCATTTTTTTCAATTTAGACAGCTCTTTTTTACTCACTCGCCCTGCGCCTAAAGTGGCCTCGCTTGATATCGGTTTATCACTCGAATTGATAAAAACTAGCTGGTAAGTACCCATATTAAATTTATCGGTTATTTTGATTTTACTGCCCTTAAAGGCTTGCTTCATTAAATGAATATCATCGTGGTTACCTGCGAGAGCAAACACATGCTCACATGAAATAATATCTTCAAACGCCTTTACGACACAGAGGTAAAGTTCAAGAGTGGGATTGCAAACAATATCACCAGTGAGCAATAATACATCACAATCTTGTGCACGCTCTATATGGTGTAAGCAATCGATTAAACGATGTACATCGTTATCTGTTACGTGGCAATCGCTAACTTGATAAATTTTAGTCTGTTGCACTTATGGTATTACTCCAGCCTCGGTTTGATAAACGTTAATCCTTAGATCCCAAGAATAACCAAGCTTAATTAGCACTGACAATGTCAGTATAACGTCCTGGTGTTATGCCATAGGTTGATTTAAACATTCTATTAAAATGTGCTTGATCACAAAACCCTGTTGCTAATGCGGTTTCAACTAGCGGTAAACCATGCCTGTAATAGTTCAACACCTTCAAAAGGTGTTGTGTTGTGCATTGCATCGACTAATGGTGTTTTGCACAAACGTTCAATACGGTTTGAATTTAATGGTGTTAAATAGCTACTCATTACATTATTCATCAACAATTTAGGAGTTTAGTTATGTCAAATTGTGAACCAACTGTCAATTATCAAGCAATCAATTTCACCGAAAAGCTTAACCTTTTCTCAGAGTACTGTGCGCCAAAAGTGATTGCAGAAATGAATGACTATCAATTCAAAATAGTAAAAATTAAAGGTGATTTTATTTTCCATACCCACCAAGACACTGACGAAACATTTATTGTGTTAGAAGGAAGCTTAAGAATAGATTTTGAAGATGGATACATTAAAGTTTCAGCTGGAGAAATGTACGTGGTACCTAAAGGTGTTGTTCACAAACCTTATGCTGAACATGAAGTGAGAATGGTATTGGTTGAGCCTAAAAATACCTTGAATACAGGCGATGGGGCAGTAAGCGAAAAAACAGCGATCAATGATATTTGGATATAGGTGCCGATGAAAGACTGATATTAATAATAATCGAACTTGACTCGTTGATGCTTTTTTCTTTGTGGTTTGAAGATGATTTTTGACCAAAAATACAAAAATCGTGACTGTTGTATAAAGATGCGTAGCTAGGAAATACTGATAATACACTCCAATAGCTCAGGGGAAATTGAGTATTCTATTTACGCCTAACCTTTATTTTAACGATAAAACTTTATTAATTTCATAAAGAGATCATCAGGACCAATCATGTTTGTAAACAAGATCAATCTACTCTTATCTGAACTTGGCCCTTCACTAGAGCTAAACAGGATAATTAACCATGAAGACGAGTTTTGGACACTTGTTTTTGACGATGAACAAGAAATGGATATTCAATATCTAGACGGTCAGGAGGAGTTGTTAATTTCTTCGGCTATGGTGATTGAAGAGTATGATAATGAACAAAAATTATTTAAGTTACTGCTCGAATATAACTTTCTCTATAAGGATACCGGTGGGGTTCAATTCGCTTTGAACCCAGATAATAGTGACGTTGTCCTGCAGGTCAGTACTCACCTGAATGTGGATATCAGTCATCTTGCCAACCTTGTACAGCAGTTAAAGGAACTCGCTATCAGCTGGTCTCATTTTATCTTGGAAAAAAAAGAGGCTCCAGCAGCCAAAGCCAATGATAACCATAACATCTTTTTAGTCTAACCGAGAGAATCTCACTATGATAAACACCTCTAATTTGGCCTCTTTGAACCAACTAACACAAGATCTCTCGACTCACTCAGCTACCGCTGCAGATAGTCAGGAATTAAGAGCGAGTGGAAAAGAAATTTACGTAAAACAGGGGCTGCCTAAAAACACCTCGAAATCTGCACGTTTAAAGCACCAGACAAATGCTAAAAAGGTTGTTGTTAACCTATTAGTTAAGCAAGGCGTTCCAAAGCCTCAAGCTGAAGCCATGCTTAAGAATGTACAAAATGGTAGTAAAGCGATAACGATGGGGAATTTAAAGAGTTTAGAGTCATTAGCAAGTACGCCATCTCGTTGGCCGTCGGCTCAAGAGTCGAGTGAAGTGGCTCAAACCTCCAAGTCCAACCAGACTTTTAAGACGGGTTTGGACATGGTGAAGGCTCATCAGAATGATTTAAAGAAGTTCGGTGATTTTGCCTGTACTGACATAGGTACATTTGGTGATAAAAAATCAAGTTTTTATCAAAATAAAGCCGGTCCAAGGTTAGCATCTTTAGCTGCTGATAAGGGACGCCAGGCTCAAGATCACAAAGCTGCGATGAAATCGACTGGAATGACTATTGCCATCAAGGGAGGTAATACACCTTCAGAATCGATGCTTAAAGGTATAGCTGATGCAGTAAAAGGAGCACAAGCAGGTTGCTGTTCTACCTTCGCTTTTTCTGCAGCATCAGAGTTATTAGAGGGGTTATCGGGTAGCCCAACGGCTAACCCAAAAGTTGAGGTCGTTGCCTTCAAGGGCGGACATTCAAGCACTCATCTTTATGTATTAGTGGGGAGAGAAGAGGGCAGTGATATTAGCGACCCCAAGACTTGGGGTGACGTATCGATTGTCGATCCTTGGGCTTCGACAGCCTTCGGTGCTAATATGTTTGGGACAAAAGAGCGTCCGCCAATCAGTAACATGTTCCCACCGACTGAAGTTGTCTTCGACAGTCATAAGTTAGACGATTAATATATTGTTGTTAAACGATATTCAGCAGTTTTTAAACTGCTGAATGATAGCTATTTTGTCAATAAGCCTCATCTATTGAGCGATATTCCAAGATATCCCCAGGCTGACAGGCTAAGTAGCAGCAAATACTGGCCAAGGTCTCAAAGCGTACCCCTTTGACCTTGCCTCGTTTTAGCAAAGACAGATTTGCTTCGGTAATGCCTATCGCCTTAGCGAGCTCCTTAGAACTCACCTTACGGACTGCCATCATTACATCCAAATTAACTATAATTTCCATAGTATTATGGTCCATTATCTAAATAAACTCTTTGTTTTCAGCTTCAATTTCTTTTGCTGCTTTAAGTAGGTAAGCGATAATCAACATCAGTAAAACGGTGGTTATTTTTCCAAAATCTATGGTTAGTTCAATATTAGTGTGCTCAAAAAATGTTTGATGGTAATAGCCTGTCACAAGTTGCTGGATTATTTCTATTACAAAATCAAACACTTTTATCCATATCAACCACAAATAACAACTCATTGACTCGCTACCGAAAAAATGCCCTTGCTGATAATAACCGAGCAGCTTTTGTAACCAGTAAACGCCAATAAGCAAGGTGATAAATAGTGGTGTGCGAATGGCTAGTAGTATCTCTTTGTTGGCTCTTTCATCATTCCATAATTCGAGAAAAAGATGGCTAGTGGAGAAGCGGATCTGATCTTCGATTAAATAATTATAACCAAGATAAACCACCATAATGGCGGTAGCAATTAAGACAAATATTCTAAAAAAACCACTGATATTCATCAACTTTTGTATATTGGGATTCATTTATATCCGTTCCTTATCCGTGAGTGATAATGATTATATCAGACAGAAAGCTTTGATTGTTAAATAATATTAAATTATCGTTTTACAATAATTTAATATTGTATTAAGCTTGTTTTACCATTTGGGTTAAAGATACTTTTAGCCGTGATAGCAGATGAAACCTCGCTATCAATCGCCATTAAAGGATTAAATAATGCTTACCAAAAAAATAATACCGACTTTATTATGGACAGCAATTGCAGGGAGTTTGCTGCTAACGGGTTGCTCGCAGACATCTGCGCCATCACATTCAAATGAACAGGTTCAGCAAGTCCCGTTAATTCCGATTGAATCATTTTTTAATGAACAAGACATCAGTCAGCTTACGGTATCGAGTGATGGTAAATGGCTGGCTTTTTTTAAAGAGTATCAGGGGGCAAAAAATATCTATCTTATGCCAGCGGGAGCCGAGCTCGATGCGGCTTTTGCAATAACGACATCAAAAGATCCGATTCATAGTTTTCGTTGGTCAATTGACAGCAATGATATTTTTTTCCTACGAGATACAGCTGGAAATGAAAATACTCAGGTATATAAGCTCACTTTGGATACCAGTCAAGCTAAGCCTGCTGTAAAAGTAACGGCTTTAACCAGTAACAAGAAGGTGGAATATGAGCTACTTAAGCAGCTAAAAGAAAATTCAAACTCCTTGATTTTAAGATCAAATCAAGATAAAGCTGACCAGGAGGATATTTATCGTCTCGATGTCACTTCCGGTATGATGACAAATATTTTTTCAAATACCTACGGCTTCTCCTCTGTAGAGCTCAATAAGCAAGGCGATCCCGTATTGGGTACTAGCAGTAATCCCGACAATACAGCCGAGCTGTACGCTAACTTGGCAGGGAAATGGACGAGTTTAATTAAGGCTCAGTTTGGAGAAAGTATTGATATTTTGAGTTTTGATGAGAGCAGTCATCAGATTTATATTAGTGCCGATATCGATGGGCGTGATAAACAAGAACTGCTACGTTGGGATATAATAGAAGCGAAGCTCACTACTTTGCATAAAGATCCTGAGGATGAGTCAGATGTCTATGAAGTGCTCTTTAATGATAAAGGTAAACCATTAGCTGTCTCGTATTACGGCGGACGATTACGCACTTATCCACTAGATAATACTTTTGCTAAACATTGGCAGCAAATTAATGATTATTTCCCTGCGGATGTGGAGATAACCATCACCAACAGAAATGAAAAAACTGGTCAATGGCAGCTTCACGTTGCTAGTGATGTGGATATGGGCAGTGATTACCGATATACAGTTAAAACAGGTGAGGTTAGCATATTGCTGAAGCAAGAGATGATGATTAAGCCTGAGTTATTATCTAAACGTCAGTCTGTCACTTATCAAGCTAGAGATGGGGTAAGCATTCAAGCTTATTTAACCTTGCCGAAAGGCTTAACCAAAAATTTACCGACTATTATTCTTCCTCATGGTGGACCTTGGGCCAGAGACTATTGGACCTTAAGCTCAGGTTACTTTCATCCAATCGCACAACTGCTGGCAAACCGTGGATATGCAGTATTGCAGCCTAACTTTCGTGCCTCGATAGGCTTTGGTAAACGTTTTCTTAATTTAGGTAATAAGAATTGGGGTACAGGGAGTATGCAGAACGATCTGACTGATGGTGCTAATTACTTAGTTAATCAAGGAATAGCTGATAAAGAAAGGTTAGGGATCATGGGGGCATCATATGGCGGGTACGCTGCACTTGCGGGAGCCACATTTACACCAGAATTGTATAAGGCTGCAATCTCTTATGTTGGACCATCGAGTTTAATTACCTTACTCGAGTCATTTCCTGCTCATTTTAGACCTTATCTAGGACAGTTTTACAGTGCTGTGGGTGATCCCGAGATAGAGACAGATAGAGTCGATATGCAGGCTCGCTCTCCCATTAACTTTGTCGATAACATCAAGACACCGCTTATGTTAGTTCAAGGAGCCAATGATCCAAGAGTGACTCAAATTGAGTCAGATAATATTGCTAGAGTAATGTATAAACACGGTTTGCCAGTAGAATACATTTTGGCAAAAGATGAGGGACATGGTTTTAGTAAACGTGATAATAAATTGGCTTATATAATGGCTATGGAGCAGTTTTTCGCTAAACACTTAGGTGGTAATGTCGGGGAGAGAGTTATGCCAACACTGGCAGAGCATCTCGATACTCTTAAGGTTGATGTGAGTCGTTTATAATAGCCAAAGCTCCTAATGATTAGGAGCTTTGCTTTATCATCTATGTGACTTCTGTGCTTTTTACCAATAAAAAAGAGGGTAGCCAGTTGTTAAGGGAACAAGTTTTTAAATGTTACACTGACAAGGTACACTATAAGATAGATGTCAGAATAGCGTTAAGTTAGCACATAATTTGATGTTATCATGACCAGCGGATTCCGCTTTTTTAGTCATGTTGAATTCTAGGAATTAATCAATTTGTCTATGTTCTTATTACTACTTGCTCCATCGGCCAGTATGGCTGTTATATATTGGTTTTTCTTAAAAAATATCACCAAAAGTGTGGTTGCTGCTCATCTCTTGATGGGAATTTATTTAATACTAGTTTTTAATACTGAGATTCCATTAGGTTCGAGAATGGGTGGCCTTTACGGTACCGTGCCTATAGTCTCATTCAGCGTCATTATTTTTTCTGAGATAATAGATAATCAACCGAGAGAAGTGACTGTTTTTCTAGGTTTTTTAGGCTTGATTGTGGCCACGTTAGCTTTGTTATATTTTAAATTATATGTATGGGGGTAAATAGCAGCGACTCAATGAGTGATAAACTATGGGTGAAAAAAAGAGGCTGCAGACAGTGGATCTGGAGTCTATTACTAATTCAAGTGCTGGTAACGTAAGTGTAGGCTTGGAGATAATTAGTGATTGTGAGAATATAAATTAAGGATAGCGCATGACTCAAGTTAAGTTTGCAGTAGGTAATGTTAGTTTTGCTTATAGCTTATCGGAAGAACAAAAAAAGTTTTCATATTTAACAGAAGAAACGACGATTGATTTGGATACATGGCCTGAGTTTACTATGCAACTTACTGAGGCGATTCAATCAGCTATTCCTGATGCTCTTAAATTGCCGACAGAGAAACAATTGGCTTATGTGCAGATCATTGCTAAGGATTTAAAAGTGGCTTTGCCTGAAGGTTACCAAGATAGTGCGCTAGTTTGTTTGTCATTTTTTGCTGAATATAAACCTAAACACGACCAAGTTTTAGCTGTTTATAGGGGCGTTAAAAGTAAGCTACTGACTTAAGTTGGGGAAGCGCTGACTTGTTTTAATGTGAGCAATGCTGCCGTTCGCAGTGGATGCCATCACTATCGCCGTCCATTTTAGTGTAGGGACAATTTTTTAGGTATAGGTAGTATTTAGCTTCGCTGCAGGAACGCATTTGACTACAGTGCTGTTTTCCTTCTTCGCAACTAAAAAGTTCTTTAGTTTGAATCCATTCGATTTTTTTTGTGGTTGGTGTCTCGGCTAACTTCTTGTCTATCTGTGTGGGTGCACTTGATTCTACTTCCATTGCTTTATATTTAAAAGTAAAAGCCCGATATTGCTATCGGGCTTTTGCTTACACTAGATTTTAATAATCAATGTTATTGGCAAGCACCAAGTGGCTTCCACCAGTGATCAGCAGTGCCTGGTTCGATGTTATATAAGTTATCTGTAAGAGACTCGTACTTGTTACCTTCGTGGGAAACAATGTCTCCAGTCATGTAGATACCATTGCTAGTTGCAGGATCGTAAGTTTGATAAGCTGGAATATCATCACAGGTTCCAGGCTCTGGACCGCCGTCGTCAGAGGTCACAGTGACGATATGCTCTACCGTATTGTCTGTACCTTTATCGTCAGTCACAGTGAGAGTGAAAATATTTTCACCTAAGTTTTGTGCGTCAAAATCGATGCTAAAATTAGGCTCCGTTGTCATGGAATCACCATTCCAAGCCCATTGATAGCTGACAATTGTGCCATCTTCATCTGAAGAACTCTCGCCATTTAAGACTATCGTCTCGTCAACTTTGGCCGTTGTTGGCCCTTCAATAATAGCGGTTGGTGCTTGATTGCCATCGGTTTGACAATTATCAACTAATGTCCAGCTCTCATCACTACCAGGAATAGATGTTGTGTACCATTTAGCTTCATAAATAATACTCTCATAACTCATTAAATCACCAGTATTAGCATGATTAAATTCGCCACCTTCCCAGTCTTTGCTTGTCCAATTTGGATATGCATTAACATCGCCACATTGACCTTGTTCAGTGACGGTGATATTACGATTTAGGCTGGTAATTAAACCGTTATGATCGGCAACAGAGTAAATTAAGGTGTAAATATCAGCAATATTGGTGTCAACATTCCCTTCGATTTCAATATCACTGGTTAAATCGCCATCGGTAGAATCCGATGCCGTTACGCCTTGACGAGGCTCAAAGCTTTCCCCGACAGAAAGAGTCACATCTTCAATACCATCGAGCTCAGGGGCTTCATTAATCACTTCGACATTACGCACTTCAACAGTTTCGTTGTCATCATTATCAGTAACACGATAAGTTAATGCATTGGCGCCTTCAAGGGTAATATTAACATCACCTTCTATGACTATTTGGTTAGTAATATTGCCATCTTCAGCATCCATGGCAGATACGCCTAACCTAGGGTCAAAGGTCTGCCCAAGAACTGATGTAGTATCTTCTATGCCATGAATTTCAGGTGCAGTACCGACGATACCGCCGTTGTCTATTACTGTGATTAAGCGCGTTTCATCGGCAGGGTTGCCAGCACTATCAGCGACGTGATAACGAATCGTATAGGTCCCCGTTTGTGCTTCATTAACCTGACCTTCATGAGTAATACTTGTGGTGAGGTCGCCATCTTCTTTATCTGAGGCAGTGACACCATTCATTTCATCAAACGGGGTGTTAATTGAGATTTCAGTATCTTGAGTACCAGATATCACCGGGGGGGTATCACCACTACCGCCATGAATAAAAGGGCCGTAGGTGTTAACAAACTGGCTATTGTAAGCATTTTCAGCAGAATCCTTGCCCATATCCCAATTGATAGACCAAGTCATGATGCCACGTAGGGCTAAACCTTCATTTTCTAGATGTGCAAAAGCATTAAACAAATCTTGAGGGTTCTTAACTTCACCAGTAGCAGCAGCGTCTTTATTTGCAGGAATACCATATACTAGTTTGTCATGAGGGATTTTTATAAATCCATCAAGACCTTGAGAAATATTATAGGCGCTTGTATAGATAAACTCTTCTCTACATTCATCATTGTTTTGCGCTATCCACCAACCACATTTACCTGTGCCATCGCCATTTACACCATCACCACCTTGATTATAGAACTGTGGGCTGATCCAATCATAATACCCATCCAGACCTTCTATGTAGTTATTATACACACCTCTTAAATGAGGAAATTCAGGTGCCATAGCAATGATGAAGTTTTTGCTCTGTTCTTGGTAATACGCTTTTACTGTTTTCAAAGCTTCTACGATGACATATTCATTATCTGCGGCGGTGATAGCAGCTTGTTCGAGATCGATATCCAAGCCATCGAAACCATATAACTCAACTAAGCGAATAATTTCCTCGGCAAATGCGCTTTCATCGCCTTTTTGGAATTCAATGTGTGCGTCTGCGCCGCCTAACGAGAGTAATACAGAGCGTCCTTGGGCATTTAAATCGCTAATTTGGTCTTTAAATTCTTGCTCTGACATTAAAGATGTATCGAGTTGAAAAGTTGGTATATGTCCTGTTTGGCCTGCAAACACTTTCATAAAAGCGATCATAACGACATTGTAATCTTGGTGTATGTCTTTTAATGCCATGCAGGCAGATGCACCTTGTTGATAGCCGTCACCACCGTTTACATTACACCAGTTGTGCCAGTAACCTTCGAGAATATTTCCTGTTGGGTTAACCATGTTTTGACCTGCATTTGCAAGTACCGATTGCGAAAAAATTCCGCCTCCCAGTGCGAGTGATACGGCAAGTACGATTTTACTTATTTTTGTCTTGTTCATTGTTATTTTAAACTCCCATACAACATAAAGTGACAGAGTAAAGCGGATGACCCAGCATTAAGAACTGGAGTAAGCAGTGACCTTTAATCTTCATGCTAAAAACATGAAATATAAGCGGTGCTGACTCGGAGGTAATTCGTTTTGACAGCGCTGTCATTGGTCGAAAGTAATTTACGTTTAATTGTGTGATAAATCAAAATAAAAATTGTTGGTTTTTATGAGTAATAGTTATAGTTAAGATGTGGCTTATAGATGCAGTTTCATAAGTGATTGTAAGTAAATGATTAAATGATAATTGTTGATTTTAAATTATATAAAAACAAGTTCTATTGATACTATTTGTAACTAAGATTTGCGTATTGCACCTTATTACAAACAGTGATTAAGGTCGTCAGCAAAGAGGTATTCATTATGCAACTAACCCCAGAGCAACAAGATTTATGGCGTGAGCTAGTGAGTGAGAGTAGCGAACTATTATTACAAGACATTAAAATGTTGTTAGAAAATCGCAGTCTACTAATTAATAGGGCTGTAGAGCAGGCTGGCTTAATGGGGGCTAATGAAGAGAAAAGCCTTGATGATCCTGGTGAAGAATCATACAAAATACATGATGAATATCTTATGGCTATTTTACATCAACGGTGCTTTGAGTGGTTACATGGTGGCGATGCTGAAATTGCCAAGGTTATTGCTGACAATCAAAGCCAATTGGCAGCACAACTGCCACAGCAGTAATCCTTAGATCCCACGAATAACCAAGCATTAATTAGCACTGATAATGTCAGTATAACGTCCTGGTGTTATGCCATAGGTTGATTTAAACATTCTATTAAAATGGGCTTGATCACAAAACCCTGTTGCTAATGCGGTTTCAACTAGCGACATGTTTTGTTGTAGTAAGTCCCGTGCGGTTGCTAGGCGGCGGTGAATAGAATATTGATATGGACTTGTACCGAGCACTTTTTTAAATTGTCTGATTAAGTCATAGCGTGTCAAACCGGTAATAGACTCAAGTTCGATTGAATGAATAACCCGATGATGATTATGTGATAAATACTCGCGAGCGATACCAACTGCGTGGTCATCAACAGTGTATTTTTTGGTTAATCGAGCACAGTCAGGATCGGCGGCAATTAAGCCACTTGCCAGTTGTAAAATTATCTCATCTTTAGCAAGCGTTTCCGTTATTTTGGTACCCGAGTTAAATAAAAACTGCACAACATTGGCGAGTATTTTATTGTCGGATACTGTTTCTTTTACAAAAGGCAGTGGACAGGGTCGACCGACAATGATATTAACCGCATCAGAAATACAAGCGGGATCTATATAGGCTATCCGATAACCAAAGCCTGCATCAGATCCTGCATGGCCATTATGTAACTCGTCAGGGTGTAAAACCATCACTTTGCCAGCGGTACTTACCCGCTTTTCGCCTCGGTAATCGTAGGATTGTACTCCAAGATCGGTTAAGCCAATCGCATAGGTATCATGTCTATGTTTATCGTAGGCTTCAGCTGCAAACCATGCCTGTAATAGTTCAACACCTTCAAAAGGTGTTGTGCTGTGCATTGCATCGACTAATGGTGTTTTGCACAAACGTTCAATACGGTTTGAATCTAATGGTGTTAAATAGCTACTCATTACATTATTCATCAATAATTTAGGAGTTTAGTTATGTCAAATTGTGAACCAACTGTTAATTATCAAGCAATCAATTTCACCGAAAAGCTTAACCTTTTCTCAGAGTACTGGGCGCCAAAAGTGATTGCAGAAATGAATGACTATCAATTCAAAATAGTAAAAATTAAAGGTGATTTTATTTTCCATACCCATCAAGACACTGACGAAACATTTATTGTCTTAGAAGGAAGCTTAAGAATAGATTTTGAAGATGGATACATCACGGTTGCTGCCGGTGAAATGTACGTGGTACCTAAAGGTGTTGTTCACAAACCTTATGCTGAACATGAAGTGAGAATGGTATTGGTTGAGCCTAAAAATACCTTGAATACAGACGATGGGGCAGTAAGTGATCAAACTGCGACCAATGATATCTGGATATAGGGCTGATAAAAGTAAATGCAGACATTAACGGTGGTGGTATGGTAATTTTTTATTAATGAGTTAAGTGAATACCTAAATCTCATCAAATATTTATTTTTTACTTAAATATAAAGCTATAAATTTATTCGTTTATACTCACTTAGTGTTTATTAACATCGTTTTATGTTGATTTTTGTGGTCGTTTGTTGTTAAGTTTGGCTTCCGCGATGCATTTTGTTGTGCCATATATTTAATGGTTTGATTTAATGTAGTGAGTGATTTTTTATGGTTGAATAATAAGTTGGTTAAATTATATGATAATAATACAGACATTAATTATAACAATACTATTGTGTTTAAGCTTTCTCATTAATGCGGAATCAAATGATATTTTTTATAATAGAGTCGATAATCAAGAAAAATTAAAAAAATATTCAAACAACCTAGAGTCTAAGAAATTGAGACCTGATGATGTCTCATTTAACTCTCCCTATGTAAAGATAACGAGAGAAAAAGGGTTAGTGGTCTATAATCTTATTTATAATGAAGTGGATTTTAAAAAAATAAATGAGATAAAAAAGAACCTAACTAGCGTTGATACAAACAAACAAAATTTTATTAATGATGATTTTTTAGTGCGACAGATTGCTACGCTCGATGGTTGTCATTTATCTTTGTATCCATTAAGTGCATGTAATGGAGAAGCTAATTTATTGTTTAGAGTGTCTACTTTCAGAAGCAAACCTTTTAACTCATTATCTAGTGATATTGATAATAAGTATGTCCGTATTAGTTTAGATAATGGTGGTGTAGGGGCTGGCAGTGGTATTTATTTGAGTAAAAATGTATTTGATTCTCTTCAAAATGTTAATAAGTCAGTGAGGGGGGTCTGGTCACATTTATCGAATGCTTATCTTGATAGCGTCAACATTGACATTCATGCTGAACAACTTACGGCATCAGAAATGCCTACTTTACAGAGTTATTTTCCTGAAAATCAAAATAAAAATTATTCTGAACGTCATACGATAGGAAAAAACTTTAAGGTGAGTCTTAACTTAAAAAGCCCTAAAGATTTTGGTGCCTCTGCTGAATATTCAGTTAGTGACTCAGTGACAATGACCTTTAGTACACAAGATTTAGGTGTGATCAGTAACCCATATTATAACGGCTTAAATATTCGTTTTCAGCAAGAGGGATTTGAAGAAGCTTGCGATTTACTGAGGTATACAAGCAGTGTGTTAAGGGGATGTGGTTATAAAACATCATTATTTTCAAGCAGGTCTAATCCATTAGACCTCAGTAAGTTATCACCAATTTTGTATGCTGGTTTCTCGCCTGGCCTTGATAGCCTGTTTAGCGTCGATGGCAGTACTGTTGGTACAAGTAAATTTTATATTGATACCTCTATTTTCTATAAAGCAACCGTATCAGAATCACGTCATATTCTTTTTTACTATGAATATATGCTAATGGATGAATTATCCTATCAGACGACACTGCCTCCTATTGAATTTGACATAAATTGGGAATCACCTGCTTTTCTTGGCACGACGACAGTTAATTTACAGTCATCTGCAAAAGATTTATGTTTGTCAGTTGGAGATGATACTGCGACACTTGAATATAAGAATTGTGAAATTAATGATTTAAATCAGGCCTTTTTATATGATGAATATGGAAGATATGTCTCAGCAAAACATCAGAATTATTGTTTAGCACGAGATTCACTGCCTGATCTTTCACTTTGTCATTTATCTTTAGATCAAATTTGGAATTGGCAACAAAAAGATCGCTTTAGTTCGGTATTATTTAATACTGACAATGATGGAAATCAATATATTATTGAAGGTGACATTGTGCCTGAGGTTGAGATATGGCAGGGTGAGCATAATGTAGGAAAGTACTTATCTCGCAATATGTCATTTATACATAATGTCGATTAACTATTTATTGTGGTGTTAATTTTATGTCTTTAAAACTAACACCACAAATACTATGGAGCTAAATTTATGCTTGCTTTTTTAATCCCTTGCGCTCGATAAACTAAGATCCCAGGTTTACTTTTGACATAGTCAATAAAGGGCGAGTCCACAACTTTTCTATTAACACTGCTTGAGGAAGCGTGCCGCAGAACAGGGCCATTGTTATCTCGTATAAATATGCCTGTATGAGTGACGTCAAGTCCATTGATATTGGTGTAAATGCCGATATAATCACCGTCTTTCAGCTTAGAAATCACGGCATGATTAACATCGACTCCACGAATATAGGTGATTTTTCTTGGTGACATATTAAGTCCTGCAATATAGGTTTCACCATTGTTTTTTTGGTTCAAATATTTGGTAACGGTATTAAATTTGGGGCTTATTTGGCTAGTCACGTCAGTGATGTTATGGTGATCGTCACTGATCCAATCAGAGAAAAAATGTTTTCTTGAAAGGTAATCTATTTGCCCTGATGAATAACGTGTATTAATAATGTTTTCAAAAAAAGTAAGCATACTGTCGGATTGTCTCAAGGATTCGACATAATCAAGGTACGTAAAACAATCGAGATGACCTAAGTCTATTACTAATTGTTCTTTTTCGGTGTTTGAACCGATAAGGCGATTTGCTCCATAAGGAGTACCAAGAAATATGGCTGACGCATTTTTTATCGAGGTGCCTGCATCTTGACCTACGTGAGCTGACATCAGCTTGATGAGTATATGTTCATCAATGCTTGCCAAATGAATATTTGTTCCTGCAAAGGCAAAATGTGACAGTAAAGATACTATTAGTAGTAGGTTAAATCTAGACTTCATTGCACCATTCCCTCTGAAATTTTTTGAAGGTTAGATGGTGGTCTGAATCGTTTTTCACTCACAATGTATCGATTATTCATAAGCTTCTGGATACAGGAACATGGCCTAAATTTTTGTGTCACTTTGCTGCAACGACGATAGAGTGTCAACTAGCTTGAAAAACACCAATGCTAACTGGTTAAATACTCTCATTCTGAGTAAGGTAACGCAATAACATTAAGTATAGGCGCTCTTAATTTTTCCACATCAGCATTACTTTTGTAGCGTGCTGGGAGTGGTACTTGCATTTAAGCCTAAGGGTTGATTCTTTAAGGTGTCTAGCGTTGGTTGTTTGAGTGTTCACTCCTGTTTTTTATTCATCGTTTCTTGAACGAATGTAATTAATGCTTGTGCTTCATTGAGTTGGTCAAAGTTATTGAGTAATATTTTTCTAATCGTTGGTTTCCAGCGAAGCTCTGGAGAATCGGCTATAAAAGCCAGCTGACTGAGGATCGTTTTCCAATATACATTATCGTTAATGTCGATATTAGATGACTGTGTTAAATAGGTCACATCAGTTTGTCCTTGATAGAGATACCAGAGGCTATTTTGTGTTCGTGCTTCATGGCCAGGTAGTTCTTTAGCCCACTGTGCGCTGGATAAGTAAAGGTAAGGTTTTGATAACATGGCATTGAATAACATTCCATGTTGAGTGTTTTCCCAGATTTTTTTTTGCCATAACAGTGGTAACATATTTTCAGTTTGGCTTTGGTGTAATTGATACAATACTGGAAACATAAAATCACCAAAATCATCCCAAGCTAAGCTAAAGTCATTAGTTCCAATGCTTTGATACATTTGGAGTGTTAATTTATCTACAGCTGCGTCATCTGATATTGATTCATTTATGGTCAGTAAAATTTCATGCAGTTTGGGAAATTGCTCGAGCGTTTGGCGTAAAGATATATTGCCTTTGTATGGACGATCGCTCATGTGCTGTTGATGTCGAGATATCCATTGGTTCCACAAATTTTTTAACGGATCCATTAGCTCTTGTTCTGACCAACCTTGAGCGATTTTATTGGCTAAATAAGCATGAATATCTATTGTGATAATATCCTGTTTCATTGTATTAAGTGTGCTGTCTTGTGATTCAATAAATTTAATTCTTTTACGATTATCATATATGTTGCAAGTATAAAGGCCACAAATCCATTCATCTTCACCGAACCAGAATTCGCCAGTATAAAGCTCTTCGGCATTGGGTAAGCGTTTAAAATAAGTCAGTGAAAACTCAGTTATCGCATTATAGCGAGCCTTGGTATAAAGTTGTTGCTGGTATTGCATTATGCTGGGTTGTGATAATAGTTGTTCACGTGTTTGCTGCAGATTTAAGAGTAATTTTTCTTGATAAATTTCGCGTGCTTGAGATAAGTGTAGAGTCGTGATGTCGACTAAGCGTGAATCTGCTAAATATAATGAATTTCTAGCTTCAACTAACGTTGGGTTTGATTGTTTATACCATAGAGATTGTAATGCCAATATAATATTATCGTATTGGCACAGTCGTAATGCAGCAATGCGTTCATTGATGTTAACGGTAGTGTAAAGGCGAAAATTAGTGGTGATTTCATTAACATTTATTAACTCATTTTGGCAATGTGCAAAGCCAAATGTATCATTAGGACGACTGTTTATTATCCATAAACTGGTTTTAAAATATTCATGATCAAAGTGAGTGAATTGGTTATCAAGTACATGTTCATATTCCATCACTTTTGCTCTGTATAAGCTATCTTGATGCAAGATTTGAATATCTGCTAATCGTTGAAATTGAGTCTCAATATGCTGTTGGAATTGTTGATAATGCGTCAGTAGCTTTGACTGTTCACTGCTCAAACTGGCCAGTTCTGGTATGGAAATATTATAAGAGTAATGCTCTAAGTTATTTATTTTATTTACAATATAAGTCGAGGTTTTTATTTGGGATAAGTAATCATAATAACCTAGGTTATCACCAATAATCGGTACGATAGAAAAAAACGTCGCGAGTAGATGTATATTTGATGAGCTTTCATCTTCAAATGCTGTGATCACATCAACAAACCAGCTTGTTAAAATAGCCACATCAGCAACAAGATTCAGTCCCCCTAATGCAACTAAAAAACGCTCAGAAGGGTAATATGCACCTAGTAATTGTTTAATACCTGTTAGCTGCTCATTTGCTATTGGTGTTAGTGCATCAGGGTTGGGCCCACGTGTAAATATTTGTTCAGTTAACTGCCATTGTTTTGGGAGGCTGGATTCATTCGTGGTCCCCAGTAATAGCGATGGAATGTCTTCATAATTAGAGCTAGCTGTAAACCCAGAAAACTCTTGGTTAATTGACTCAAGCCAATTTGAGTTATTGTTACTGGAGATAGAGGTAAACTGACAACTATCCATTGATAAGCTAGGTAAGCTGAAGACAACCAAACAACATAAGAGGGTTTTATATTGGGTAAAGTGTGCCATTATCATAATCTCCAGCAGCGTTTTGATCGAGGTAAACCAGCAGAACTGATTAAGGTTACTTCATTATTATTCGCAAGCTTCCCCCACTCCTTGGCTAAAGAATGATTTAGCAGTTCTATTGGTAAGTATTCTCCGGGGGTGCGTAAAATAATTAAAGGTTTGCGTAATTTTTGATGTAGTACCTTCGCTATTTTTAAGCTGATATCATTAGTGCTATCACCTATTAGAGTAAAAGATTGAATTTTATGTAAATCAGATGCGGCATCAATGAATTGATCATCTTTAAAGTATACGGTAGTAAATGAAGATTCTGCCCTGTTAACCGCAAGCCCTTTTTTATACGCATGATATAAGTTTTTTCTTTTTATAACATCGGTTTGTGCGTCTATGAGTGTTTGTCCTGATAAGTTGTGTGGTAAAATTATTTTTACATTCATATTATTTTTAGCGGCAAAAGCCAGCATTTTCTTATCGGTTTCTTTTAGCGAACCTAGGTGTTTAATGCCTGAGAAATAAGGCGAGATAAACGTTACTGCGGTATTCTTTTCAATACTAGCCATCTCCATTATTTTATTTTTTATATGCTTCAGTTGGCCGTGGCCATTAAATTTAGTCAATAATTTACGAGTTAGCTTTTCTGCAGGACTCAGCACAGAAGTGAGCTCATAATCATACAAGTCTTTAGGCCAATACATGTTACGTTTAGGCGCGGATAGCTCTGATGCAATATGGAATTCAGAGATGGGTTTTTCATGTTTAAAAGGGGTTATTTTTGCAATGTTACGTTGATACATATCACTCGTTATTTTATTTGATTGTAATGCACTACGCCATGCTGATTTCCATTGTTGTCTAATATGCAAAGATTTTTCACGAGTAGGTGTGAGTGCATTTAAAGATAGAGCTGACTCATTGCTATATGCGATGCCGGTTGCTTCGTATTCTCTTCTTTGTAAATCCACATTGAGCTTGATAACCTCATCACTACCATGATGTGATTGTGGTAATGTTATATTGTGAAGCGTTCTAATACCTTTAGGTATTCCGCCACTTAAGTAATCTCTGGCGTGAATAAGTTCATGCCCTAGTGCGACAGCTAAATCCATCACTTCATCCGTTCCTGGGAGGTAAATGCTGTTCTGCGTATCAAAGTAGATAACCGTAGGTACACCTAAACCATTAGAAGCATTGGTTATCTTACTTAAGTCGGTTAATATTGGCTCTGCTACAAACCTTTTATCGTCGGTGCTTTGTCTGATAATAACATTGACATTAACATCCATTTTTATAGAGTTAAAATCGAAAGCCTTTGCTGGTTCGATTCCCGGAGGAGATATTGGAGCATACTCCGCCACTTGTTTTAATAATGCTTGACCAGACTTTGAAGATTTTAATCGATTGATTAATGCTGAAATATCATGTAGAAAAACTTCATCATTGGTCTGCACGTAAACTCCAGAGGTCACAATAAATAAATCGCCAGCCGCATCATTAATTGCAATAATGTTTTCTCCATCTGGGGGGGTTAAAAATAAGGAGGCATAACAATGAGTAGGAATTAGTATTAAACTGTAAAAAATAAATAGGTAGATGCTGAGTATTGACCTGTTCATAATGACGAATATCCAAAAAAAGCGTCATCAAAAATAATATTTTTAATATTAAATCTAAGACTTATTATGAGTATCGATATAACATATCAGCTAATTGATTTTGTTAAATTGATCTAGATGCGGGTTATGGATGATTAGCGGTTTTAATACTAAAGGTTATCTAATGAAATCATCAATAATTTTTTGTAGCTCACCACTTCTTCTCATGATGTAAATTTCTTTATTGAATTGCATAATAAAGTCATCCATATATGGGTATTTATCCCCTCCTTTAGCGGTAAAGCCTAAAAACCCTTGCTCAATACTGATGGTTGTTCCTTCCACCAATTGCTCATGTTTTCCACCTTCATCATATTGACCTGCAGCTTTTAATTGCTTAAGTGTCCAGAAAGTTGAAATTCTATCATTCATATAGCAATCAGTTTTTTTGTTACCCAGCATCATGATGCTCTTTTCACTGCCGTCGGCTTCACTTATAGTTATTTTTTTATCTTTTACCGCTTGCCAAAATTTCGCTCCACCCAAGGTAAACCCTGAGTTTAGGCCAATAATTAAGCCATAGTAATCATCTGGCCAAATTGTTCTAATCGTACGAGAGAGTACTTTAGCACGACACACGACAATGATTCTTTCATCTAAGATTGGAATTGAGTATGGCCAGATATAAGGCCTTTCTTTGGTTCTATGGTATGGCGGGGAAAGGGCAAATCCTTTCCCACTTTCCATATAAGATAAGCCTAGCTTCCAAGCAATTGGATTGATTGTAATTTTATAATTATTCATTTTTGCAAAAATTTTTTTGAGAATATCAATATAAATCCCCTTTAATGCACCATCTTCACTATAGGAATAAGGTGGGTAGGAGTCATCGGCATAAATATTCACTTTCACCTCTGTTGCTGAGAGTAACGGAGAAAGAGATAAAAATAATAAAATACAGGCTTTTAGCTGTATATGCTTCATAAAAGTCCCAGTTGACTCAGCACCCAGAGTGCTAGAAAAGTTAAAATAGGCACTATTCACCTATAACATAGTGCCTAGAGGTGTGAGTTAAATTATATAATATATTGAGTTTAGCTCAGGAACTGAGATTCGTGTTTATATTAGGTAGGCTGTTAAGAACATAGATTAGGTGGAGTGTATGGCTGTTGGCGTAGTATGAAGTTCAATTCCGGCTTCATCTTCATCGACGATATCAGTTTCTTTTAGTGCGGCAGCGATCCAGCGCTGCATCTCTGGTGATTCTATCACATGTTTCATGTAGCGGTGTGAAGCATTAGAAATTTTTATGTCATAGGTGTTAAAGCGCATAACGACTGGTGCAAACATCATATCGGCGATAGACCATTCACCGAATAGCCAGCTACCTGAATGTTGTAAATCAAATTCAGCCATTTGCTGGGACCAGAGCTCATCAATTCGTTTAATATCTTGTTTCGCGGCCTTGCTTAGTTCGATACTACGTGTGGCACGAATATTCATTGGTAGCTCATTGCGCAGTGCATTAAAGCCGGAATGCATTTCGCAGGCAAGAGAGCGTGCAGTTGCTTTTTGTGCCGGATCTTTGGGCCAAGCAGTACCAGATATATAAGTATCATTGATGTATTCGCAGATTGCTAAGGAATCCCATACGGTAATGTTGCCGTCGACGATAACAGGGACTCTTAAGCTTGGTGAAATCTTTTCTAGTTGATGATAAAAGTCAGTAGTAAAAAGTCTTAACTTGATCTCGTCAAATTTAATCTCTGATTTTTCAAGCATTAACCAGGCTCTTAGTGACCAGCTGGAGTAATTTTTATTTCCTATATATAGTTCCATCATATTGCCTTTAGTTTTATCATTATGTGACTACTATATGAACTTTTTAGTATGTTGACTAACGAATAGATTTGATATGATCTATCAAGAAATGGAATGGTTGAAAGAGATGGATATTGATGCATTAAGAGGTTTCATTGCTTTTGTGGAAACAGGGAGTTTCACTCGAGCGGCAAAACAAACCCATAAAACCCAATCTGCAGTGAGTATGCAGATGAAACGCTTAGAAGATGAATTAGGTCGAGATTTATTTGAGAAGCATGGCAGGCATTTAATCCTCTCTGTTGAAGGGCGGCGTTTAGCTCTGTACGCTAAGTCATTATTACAGCTACATGATGAAGCTGTGGTTGCACTAAAGGCTACTAATGTAAGGCATAGCATACATCTAGGGTGTCCGGATGATTATGCAGATTCTATTTTGCCACCAATTGTATCTTTATTACACCAGTACCTACCTCAACTTGATCTGCAAGTGACGTGTACATCCAGTTACCTTATTCGTGTGATGCTCGACAATGGTGAGCTGGATGCTGCCATTGTGACGCGCTTGCCAGATTCCGATGAAGGCTACCTACTAACGACCGACATGGGTGTGTGGATTGGGACCGAAGAGACAGACTTAATGACACAAGACCCATTACCTATAGTCTTATTTCAAAAAGATTGTAAGTTTCATCTTGCCGCCATAGATGGGTTAATTAAATTGGGACAACCCTATCGTTTGATGGCTTGTAGCAGTAGTGCTACAGCAATCAAAGGTATGGTTAAACAAGGTCTTGGGTTGGGTGCAATGGCTAAATTAAGCGCAGGAAAAGATAGCTTTATCCTTGAGTCTGATGCTTTGCCTAAATTACCCAGCATAGGGATCGCGCTGGTTATCTCCTCTGGTGCGCGATCATCTTTTTCTGCTGAGCTGGCACAACAAGTGGTAAAGGGGTTTACAGATAAGAAGCCGAGTCGTATTGAGGACTACATAGGCTAGCTCCGCCAGACTTGTTGCCACCTGAGACCTTTTTGATAATACCAGCAGCTCTTGCGATGAAGCGGTGCAAGATATTGTTTCAGAATTTAATTCTGATCAGGCAAGCTCCTTAGCATGGCAAAATTCCCCTAAGCTTTTGACTATATCGACTGCAACTTGAATCGAGGTTGGATTTTTACCTTGTCCTTGAAAATACTTTAATGTGCGATGTAAATGCAGATACATGGAGTCATCGAAAAGGGGCCGATGAATGACCTGACATATACCATTTTTCTCTACTGCAACAATTCCTTGAGCACGTTTGCAGCCTAATATAGGTTCATGAAGTCCGATGATATTAATGTTATCGCCTGCCGTATTGATGCCTTTGATAGACATGATTCTGTGTCTTTGTTGTCCATGCAACTGCTTTGGTAGTTGAGGCAGCCCGTAAATAATAGGCAAATGATTCCGTACATGACCTTCAAGCGAGGTATATAGTTCAACAGAAACATCATTATGTGCTTGATAATGTATGAGAGAAGAGCTTTGCCCAGCAAGAAAGCAACCATTAGCAGTAAAAGGGATGTAAAGGTCGACATCTTCAATGTTGAGTATGTTTTTTGGTAAAAACTCGCGGCCTAATTGATAACAAAGCGCCAGCATATGTGGCCCTTCGTAGCCGATTGCACCAAACTCAGTATCAATAAATCGACCTCGCTTAAAATCATTCAAGCGATTTTTTGACATTTCAATACTGATGTTCTTTATGCTAATTCCTTGTTTACATACTATTGCTTTTATCATGCTGGATATTCGTGACGAAAAGTAATTTTCATTCACAACTAATTTTCCTGAATATGTAGACAGAATCAACTTGAGTTCATCCAGTTGTGTGTAATGACAGACTGGTTTTTCTATGATTATGGCTGCATTAGGCTGAGTTAAAATAATACTTTTTAATGCATCAAGATGGTTGTCTGTTGGAGTACAGATATCCCAAAAATCAGGTTTGTATTCAGCAGCCTTAAAATAAGAAGGGATAATTTGAAAACCATCTTGTATGGCACGTTGTTGGTTTATTGTGTTTGTTTCAATGACACCTATGACAGTAGCGCCTAGCTTTTGAAGTTTTTTGATATGTAATGGGGCTATGTTGCCATATCCTATCTGGATGTATTGCATGTTATTTACTGACCTTAACAACGTCTCCATTGGCAGGCGGAACTTCTATTACCATGATCTCTAAAGGGCCATTTTGTTCTATGGCGTTATGGGTGATACCGGGTGGGATAGTGATTAAATCGCCTTTTTTAATATTGTAAATTTCGCCGTCCAAATATACTTGCCCCTTGCCATTAAGCACTAAATAATATTCAGTCGTTGTTTTATGATAATGACGCTCAGAATTATCGACAATTAAATGATGAAATCTTGCTGTGTCGTCTTCTGTCATGCGTCGAATGTGTCCACAATGGGCTTTTTTTTGTTCTACATCTTGAATATTAAGGATCTTTACTGTGCTCATTTTTATCTCCATGACGACAATATGTTGGTTTTAACAGGGTTCAAATTGATTAGGGGTCAGCAGTGAGTTTGGTGGCCAACAGCGGTACTGAAAAGTGGTGATGATAGGCTAAAAGTCTAAGTAACTTGATGATGCTGTCATACTCAAAAATTGGCAGCAAGTGACTAACGTTTAAATAGCTCCAGTTGCTCTATTTTACCTCTTCTAACCTAATTCAATTGGCTGGTTTTACCGATTTTTTTGAACAGTATTTTCATCTGGGAGATCAGTTAATATTGTCAATATGTCGGAGGGTTTATTCGGTCTGACTAGTAGGCAGGTATTGGTAGGATGATTCACATTTTGATTTCGACTTGCTAAAATGGTGAGATAAGAATAGATGCAAATTTAAAAGGTGATTAAGTGAAAACTCTCTATACGGTAGGCTTATGTGTTTTTTTGGGTGCAGCAAGTCATGTTTATGCTGCTGATTGTAACAAGGTTAAAGCTTGTGAAAGAAAGTTTTGTGAGATAAATGATCAATTATCAATCGCTAAATCTAACAACAATGAATCTAAGGTTAATGGCTTAAATAAAGCTTTAGCCTATGCTAAAAATAATTGTTCAACACAAGGGTTACGTGATGAGATACAAAATAAAATTGATGATGCTAGCGATGATATAGAAGAATATCAATCAGATCTAGATGAAGCCAAAGCCGATAATAAAAAGGACAAGATTGAAAAGTATCAAAGAAAAATGGCAGAAAAACGTGAGCAAATATCACGATTGAAAGTTGAGTCTGCAGAGTTAGAATAAACGAGATGGCTAGGTATTGTACAGTTGGGTTTTATTTAATGTCGTTTTTTGCCAACATAAATTGTTTAGCTTGCTCTAAGTAGGCAGCAAATACACCCTCTGATTTCATTACTTTGAACGTTTGCGCTAATTTTATAGCAACTTCAGCATGTTGCTTATGTAGATAACTATATACTTCACCTTCTTCTAATGTTGCAATAAGTTGGATGTTTTTGTCGGTAAACTCAGGTGTTACTAGTAATGCATTGACGATTGTAGGTGCATCTATGTAAATATCAATTCTGCCACGAAGTAATCTACGTAGTGAATTAATAGGGTAGGATGAGTCAGTAAGATCACTAGCAGGAACGAGCTGAGAGAGTCGCTGTTGAGCTACTTCTACGCCGCGATAATACTCAACTTTATATTGGCTATTTTTAATGTCGCCCCATGATTTTATCTTAATGGCTGGATTGATAGTAAAAGCACTTAGCGCACTATTGAAAAGAGGCTCATTGATACGAATTAGATTAGGGTGTGCATCGCTATATTTTTTATGTCTTGCTATTTCTCCATCTATTTTACCTAAATCTGCCATATTACTGGCTCTGAGCGGAGGGAGCACAATAAAAGAAACGTCGATATTTAAGCGATTAAAAGCGTCGATATACACGAGTTCTGAAAATTTCATATAGAGGTTGGTACTGGGATCAGCAATAAAAGCAAGCTTGATGTGTTGCTTATCTGCTGTGTGTGCTGTGATACTGATGGTGGCGAGTATGATGCTACACATTATCCGCAGGAATCGTTGATGCATGTTTCAATACTCGCAGCGACAAGAAATACAATAACTGCAGTATAGAAGAAATTGTGCTTGTGCCGCCTATTTCCATGCTTTGCTATTTTTATCAGTATCGAATGGGTGATGAGATGGACGCCCCCTAATTCGGCGTCAATGCGCCAAACTGATGTTGACCATTCAGTTACATTAAGGAGCGTCCACTATGAAAGTTACCACTATTGCTATCGATCTTGCAAAGAATGTATTCCAAGTACTTGGAATGACTGCAGATGCTAAGAAAGTCTATAACAAACGGCTGAACAGAAATCAGCTTAAAGAGCTGTTATGCAACACGCCTGCTTGCACTGTGGTTATGGAGGCCTGTTATTCATCACACTATTGGGGGCGTGTCGGTTTACAATTTGGCCATAACGTTAAGTTGATACCCGCTCAACATGTTACCCCATTTGTTCGCGGCAATAAAAATGACAGTAACGATGCATTAGCTATCTTTGAAGCAAGTTCAAGACCTAATATTCGTTTTGTGCCAATTAAGTCAGAGGCTCAGCAAGAGGTCTTGATGATGCATAGAATAAGAGACCGGTTAATCAAGCAGCGCATTGCTTGCACCAATCAAATTCGAGGATTATTGGTTGATTTTGGCTTTGTTTTCCCACAAGGTTTTACCGCTTTTGAACAAAACATCTGGGATATCATCAATGACAGTGAGCAGAGACCTTTACTCAGATATCTCCTCAACCAAGTTTATGATGAATACTTGCAAATAACTAAGCAACTCAAAGACCTCAATAAGTTGATAAAACAGAAAGTAGAGCAAACCGAAACAGGACAGATACTGCTCAGTATACCGGGTATTGGTCATGTAATAGCCTCCGCTTTTGAAGCTTGTATCGACAAAGGCCAGGCTTTTAATACCCCTAAAGAACTCGCTGTCTGGCTTGGGCTAACACCGAGGCAATATGCCTCAGGAAATAAAAGCCAGCTTTATGGTATTACTAAGCGTGGTGACAGCTATTTAAGAAAACAACTCATCCATGGGGCGAGAACCGTTGTTAGTCATGCACACAAAAAGATGACGCACTCAACCAATGGGTAACTCAATTAAAAGCGCGAATAGGTTTTAATAAGGCCACGGTAGCGACAGCACATAAACTGGCAAGGCTGATGTGGATATTATTAAAAAAACAAACACGTTATCAAGCACAAAGCGGCCAAACGGCAGAGATAATATCATGCGTCTGATAATGTTAATGGTATCGACTATCAAGCAAAGCTCGTTCAAGACAAGAGCCGATACTGAGCCCGACTGGGTGTAGTGAGCACTTGATAGTCACCTCTTAGAGAAGTGGTTAAATTGATGACAAAAGACTCAGTTCATCCTGCATAAACCCGTTAGAGACAAGGGTAAATAACCCGACTGGGTGTATTTTATTTTTGGGTGTGTAGGTACGGAATTCATCAGGGGCGCATTTTCTCTAAAAAGAGAACGTGTTAAGCCCGTATATATGTCAGCACTATCGCTTAAAGCGAAAAGAGTCAGTCAATAAACACGTAACGAGAGGTAATAGTTAACAAAGAAACTAAGGTCAAAAATACCTTGGTTAGATGAGTATTACCTTGACTAACCGGGAGCGTCCATATATGTCATGAGGGGATTGCAACCAATGAGGCTCCATAAATCGTTTGATCAGAGCTGGAAAGTGAACTCTATGGTAGCTGTTCACTAGGATGATCCAATTTTTGAACACTGAGTTGTTTTACCTGCAATACAGAACAAAGCCATCAATGACTTGTGTATGGCAAGGTCGTTGTACTCTTATTACTGGTTATTTGCAGGTTCTGCTCGCCAAGGGTAAGGCCCCATAAACTCATCTGTCAGAATGCGCCAAACATTCATCTCTAACCAATCATCATAACCAACCCAGTGCTTATATTTTGGCAAGGTTAACATTGTTGGGATCATGAATGGGTTGGTCCCCTTTTGTAATTCCGCATAGAAACCATCGCGTAAATCTTGAATGTATTCCAATTGCTGTACGACATCTTCCTTTGTTCCCCCCGCTAAAGGTGTATCAGCTTCATTGTGAGAAAACACTGCGGTATCGAATTCTAATTCAAGAATTTCAGATAAACTTCTCTCCCATTCTCTAATGTTGAAATCTGGTACGACAGAGAAGATAACTCGATTAGGTGTCACAATGTCTGCAATATATGCCACTCTAGATTGTGGCAAGACAAACACTGTCATACCCAAGCCATGGTTCATGCCCAAGTAATGTAATTCTACTGTTGTTCCACCGAGTTGAATATCTGCTCTGCTGCCAGTCCACGACTTTGTGGGGGGGATCATATCTCTGTTTGGATTTGCCTTCATCCAAGCCGTTGCTTCTTCATGGGCTAGTGTCATTGCCCCTTCATTGATAAACACTTGCCCCCCGCCAGCATGATCCCAGTGGTTGTGGCTATGTAAAACATACTTTATTGGTTTATTGGTGATCTTCTTGATCTCCTTAACCATTGCTTCTGCATGTGGGGTATTGATAGGGTCAAATACCATGACACCGTCATCGGTCACGATAAACAAAGAAATGTACTCACCGTTTACGCTAAAGGAATAGATATTGTCAGCTACTGCTAATGTGGTTTGACGGTTACTTTGCGCGACAGCGAATTGAGTCACGATTAACATGGCGATCAGTAAACTTACTTTTAAACTTGATATTAATCTATACATATTTACTCCATTATGATGTCAATTTGAATAACATACCTGACAGTTAGTCACACAAGGTTTAACGAATGACTGAAACTAATTAAGTTATTGTTTATCTGTGATTAAATACTCATTTGTTAGCTGTGCTGTTTGTATTGTGAGACTAGCATATTGTTAATTAAGTTATGAAGATGATAATATGCATTCACTAATTGTCATATTTGCAATTAACTATTATGAGCACTTCAGAACAAGCCTTTCTACATGTCGTTGAAACGGGTAGCTTCAAGCAAGCTGCCAAGCTCTTAAACATGGAGCCTTCATCTTTAAGCAGGAAAATTGCGGCGCTTGAAGAACGGCTGAAAATCAAACTGTTACATCGTTCAACATCAAGAACTCACCCCACGGAACTTGGGCAGGCTTACTATATAGGCTTAAAGAGAATCATTGATGAACAGATGGCTCTAGAAGAAGAAATCCTCAGTGGTGTAACGACCATTAAAGGTAAACTTCGTATCGGTTCGACTTTTGATCTTGCAGAAAAATTGATAACTCCGGTTGTCCTAGATATGCAAAGAGAGGCGCCAGAATTAAAAGTTGAACTGATCTTAAGCAGTGATATCGATAATCTAGCGGAGAAAAATTTAGATGTAGCAATTCGAATCGGTCCCTTACCTGATTCTAATTTAATTGTAAAAAAAGTCGGTGAGATTTCGCGTGTTCTTGTTGCTAATCCTGAGTATGTTAATCAGTACGGTCTGCCTCAATCACCTAGTGACTTAGTTAATCATAATTTTGTACTGTACTCTGCAGCCCAGGGCCGGAGCAGTATTGAATTCAAAGATGGTAGCGTCTTTCGTCACTCAAATATGTCAAGTAATATGGCGGTAAATAGCCTGAATGCAATTCGATATTTGGTGATAAACGGATCAGGAGTCAACCTAGGACCTGCGTGGTTATATGAGGATGATTTAAAAAAAGGCAAACTCATTAGATTATTACCTTCTCATCCTGTCAAAGGATTTATGGTTAATGCCGTTTATACCGAAAGAAGGTTTCTACCGAAGAAAACCAAGGAATTTATTGAA
Organism: Shewanella sp. VB17; assembly: GCF_013248905.1. Classification (NCBI taxonomy): domain Bacteria; kingdom Pseudomonadati; phylum Pseudomonadota; class Gammaproteobacteria; order Alteromonadales; family Shewanellaceae; genus Shewanella; species Shewanella sp. VB17. The sequence continues at coordinate 5,063,149 of NZ_JABRVS010000001.1, read as the reverse complement.
CAGTTAACCAAAAAAATTAGTGATATCACTGTTTAACTCAAGAATGAATGCCGAATAAAAGGCACTTCATTGTTATCTGTATTCTGATAGGCATTGACCATGGATTGATAACTCTGATCTTGCTCAATGATGGTAATAAAAGTTATCATGTCTTCACTGCGATAACTCAAGATATGTTGACGATAATAATCCATAGACAGCCATCGTTGTAATAATCCATAGACTGTAATAATCCATAGACAGCCATCGTTAATTGCACTTCTCTGTCGCTGTGACTAAAATTTAATCATGGTGATGTCATTGGAGTGAGTTATGCCACAGCCTAGAAGAACGCTAATCAGTATCGAAGATACGCCTTATTATCATTGTTGTAGCCGTGTCGTGCGCCGCGCATATCTCTGTGGTGACGATAAGTACACAGGTAAAAACTATGACCATCGACGCGGTTGGGTTGAGGCGCAAATGCTTAAATTATCTGACGTTTTTGCGATTGATGTGGCTGCCTATGCGGTGATGAGTAATCATTTGCATATTGTGTTATATATCGATTTAGATAAAGCCAATGTCTGGTCAGATAGGGAGGTGGTAGAACAATGGCATCAATGCTTTAACGGCACAGCACTCACACAAAAATTTGCTCGAGGTGAAGTGATTGATGAGCACCAAGTGAGTCAGTTAAAACATCTTATTGCGACTTACCGCTCACGGCTGAGTGATATTAGCTGGTTTATGCGATGTCTTAATGAGCCCATTGCTAGGCAAGCCAACTTTGAAGATAACTGTACGGGGCATTTCTGGGAAGGACGGTTTAAATCTCAAGCGCTTTTGGATGAAGCGGCAGTGCTGGCTTGTATGGCCTACGTTGAACTTAATCCGATTCGGGCTAAAATGGCCAATACGCCAGAGAATTCAGACTACACCAGCCTTCAATTGCGAGTCAACGCGGCAATCAATGGAAAGCAACCCGCCAGATTACTGCCCTTTATTGGGGATGAACGACTTAATCAACCCAAAGGCATAAACTTCGCGCTGAAAGACTATCTTGAATTAATTGATGAAACAGGTCGTATTATTCGAGATGATAAACGCGGAGCCATCTCAGCCAATGCAGATAAGATATTAATGAGGTTAAACATTCCTGCTGACAATTGGCTCAAAATTACCACAGATTTTGGGCAACTATTTCATGGACCAGTAGGGACACTGCAAGAGCTAAGTCGCTACTGTGAACACTTAAATAAAAGACGACGGCACTTTTCCAATAGTTGCGAGTATCTTAAAGTAGGCTAGCCGCTGGATTCAAGTAATAAGAGCAACAGAACTCTAATATACCTGTAATAGCATCTTCCTCAGTTTATCAACAGAGCAGATATTCCTTGCCTGAAAATCAACTTTTTACGACAAAAAACCTCATTTTGTTAAGAGCACTAGGTTATATGAGCTTAACATTCCTACCTCCCATAAATTGACAGTTATAGAACGTTGAAGGTTCGCGGGAATGTCGATATGTTATTGATTAACAATGGCTGGCTTTGATTTTTTTTTATTGGCTGTACGTTTTCTAAATCGTTTGTGCCGCAAAGTTGGCTAACCTTTGAATGAAGGCCATATTTTCAAAATAGTACATTTATTGTTGGGTCGAGGTTATATTGGGATATGGTAGGTGGTTTAAGGTCGAACCTTCACTTTTATTTATCGCCTCCAGCAGGGTATGTGCAGACACTTCTGCGAGACGCCGCAAGCACTTCTGACCGCTACGGACGGTGGAAATGCCTAATTCAGTATGGAACTGAATAGGCCATGTGGGCTCTGCCAAAACATCCCTGTTTTGGAAGCTCACAGCCGTATCTACACCCGTTATTTCAAGCAAGTGTGTCTCTTCGATTTGATTTTGTTAGTTAGTTTTCTGGCTTATTTATGCCCCAAAATCATTCAGTTTTCGAATGAAGGCTGATTTTATTTTTATTCTTCTGGATTAGATTTATTAGGTGTTGGGTAGAATGTTGAAGGCCATACCTTCGCTTTTATTAATCGCCTCCAGCGGGGTATGTGTAGATGCTTCTGTGAGACGCCGCAAGCACTTCCGTGTGGGCTCTGCCAAAACATCCCTGTTTTGGAAGCTCACAGCCGTATCTACACTTGTTATTTCAAGCAAACGTGTTTCTTCGATTGAGCTTTATTGGTGATTTATCTAGCAGAATGCTCAAGACAGCCCATAAGACTGATGGACATATTCTAACCACAAGGATATGTTAAAAATATTATGGGTGTCCACTTAGTGCAATTACAGCGACTAAGTGATAAAGATAAAAATATACTTTAAAATCAATAGCTTAAATGTAACCTTGCTCGGGGGTATTGTAGGTTATAAAGGGTAAATTTATCTTATTTTAACTATGGCTTGGTTTACCATACCATGTTTTGTTAAATAATATATTTACAACAAACACTTACAAGTGATATTTTGGCGAAGAAACTTACAAGAAAGCAGGAGGTTATCCTGCTGCTAATCAATAAGCTGTTATATGCATGGAGGCATCCAGTGATTAAAACGGAACGTTTAGAGCTTAGAAAGTTTGCTCAGCAAGATCGTAGTGAAGTAATGAAATTACTAGGAAATGCCGATTTTATGGCGTTTTCTCCAACTGGCGCAATGACTCCTGAACAAGCAGATGTGCGTTTTGAAGAGCTTGTTAGTGCATTTCAAAACAAAGGTATTGGAAAGTTTTGTGTTGTGGAACGTACGACTGGCGAGCTAGTCGGCTATTGTGGGATAGAATCATTTAATTATAAAGGCGAAAGTGTAGTTGAACTTGGGTATCGGCTTAAGGTTTCAGCTCGAGGTAAGGGATATGCATTCGAAGCAAGCTCTGCTGTTCTCTCTTTTGCCAGTCAAATTGGTTATACGAAAATTCTTGCTCTAACAGAGCCCGAGAACATGCCATCTCAACATATACTACTTAAGCTTGGGTTCCAGGCATGTGGTGACGGTTACTATCAAAATATGCCAGTTCAATACTTTGAAAAATGCATATAACAGATTAGGATAGGCAGCGCGCAGCCGCGTCCTTATCCCAAGCGTTGAACAAGCCCGAGCATGTTGGAAGTGATGCCTTATATAGTAAATATTAGCGTAAGATCTTACGCTTTTTAGGTATGTGCTGAGCAGTAGTACTTTTTGTAACTCATAGCGATCCATTAGGATCGCCAGCTAATTATTTTACATTAAATATCAATACCTTAACCACTAGAAGGGGATCGCCTCCTCATATTTTTTTTGCTCTGTATTTTAAATCTTAGTTTTATAAACCTTCCGCTTAAACAGAGGCGTTAGGTTGCATTAAATGTTGGCTAATAAAGCTTGTCAGTCGAGTATGGACCCTGAGAATTAACAATGGCTGCCTATGGATTTGTCGTTAACTCATTATTATCAATAGTTTGTAATATATATAAAAGTGCTATGCAGACCTCGTAAACACCTATGCATCTTTTTTATCTGCTAAATTGATAAAGTCAGTAAAGTCAGGACAGCCATATCTTTTGTGCTTTAGCACATCCTCTACTAGCCTTTAAGTTACCTCAACTACGTATTGTTCAGGATAACGATTATGACGTCAGCTAGAAGAACCCTCATTGATGCAGAATCAACGCCGTTTTATCACATAATAAATCGTTGTGTAAGAAGGGCCTACCTATGTGGGGAAGATAAGCTCACTGGGAAAAGTTATGAGCATCGTCGCGGCTGGATTGTCGATAAAATCAAAGCGCTTTCGAACATATTTTGTATTGATATATGCGCTTATGCGGTAATGAACAATCACTACCATTTAGTGCTTAACATTGACATGGATAAAGCCAAGTCTTTGAGCCACCGTGAAATAATTACCCGATGGTGCCAGATTACCAAGGGCCATGATGTAGCCACTAAATACATGAATGGTGACGCTTTGATTGAAGGAGAGCGGATACTTCTTGATGGTTTACTGACTGAGTGGCACGAGCGTTTATCTAGCATATCCTGGTTTATGCGCTGCCTAAACGAAGAGATTGCCCGTAGGTCCAACCGTGAAGATGAGTGTAAAGGGGCTTTCTGGGAAGGGCGCTTTAAGTCACAAGCTCTACTTGATGAGCAAGCACTACTCGCCTGCATGATGTATGTTGATTTAAACCCTATCAGAGCAGGAATAGCCGACACACTGCAAGCTTCTGATTATACGTCGATTCAGGAGCGCATTAACGCGCTAAATACACCTGATAAACCAAATAATGATGAATCAACACTCATCCCGAGTGAGCGACTCAACCCCCTTGCCAAATTTGATGGTGCAGCTCATTTAGCACCTCAATCAGGGATCCCATTTCATTTCTGTGATTATTTACAACTTATCGATTGGACTGGCAGAGCAATTAGGCCAGACAAAAGAGGGTTCATCGACGCCAGTCGTCCTAAATTACTTGATGAACTTGGTATATCATCCGATGCCTGGATCACCTCAGCAAAAGAGTTTCGCCGCCAATACAGTGGTATTAGTGGTCGCTGGGATGCCATGTGTGCCTTCAAAAGACAGCATCACAGTGGTCAATGGTGCAAAGGTAAGGCCAGTAGCGATGCACTTCACCCCTCGCCTTAGTCGTATATCACTGAGATCGAGCAATCATCTACAAATGCTTGGAAATAATTAGGGGTTTCGAATAAACCAAGATACTTTTTCTAATCTGAATCGCCCTAATCAGAGCATAAGCTCTAGCACACTTCTATCCAAAACCGTGCTAGCAGCTACCAAAGTTCAATCGAAGAAACCATGCTTTGCTTTTGATAAAGGTGTAGATGAAGCTGCGGCCGTTGATGGCATGGATGCCATCGTCGAGCTTACATGGAAGACTCTTATGAAATCAAGAGCCAGCGCGCCGCAGAAGTATCTGCACATCAGGTCGTTCTTAGGCATCCTGCCTTCACGACATTGATACAATCCCTGTATGGCACCTGCTGCAAGCAATTAACACCATATAATGATGGTCATGAGCAAGCGACCAAACATCAAACCTGCCCAATGAAACCAATGTCAAAGACACGTTAAGTTTAGAGGCAGCCCTTACTGCTGGGTTCTATAATCAAATCTCATGGGAAACCCTTCTCTCATCACTAACAGAGTGATATTTTCTTCGCTGAGTGCATCCCACAGGGGATTTGCTTCTTCGTGCACCCATTGGTTGTTAACTTGTAATATCACATCTTCTGATTTTAGGCCTAAGGTTTTATAGAATTCACTTCTGTCTATTTCGGTTAATTTAAGTAAATGAACGCCTTCTATTTGGTGTGCCGTGGCATGAAAATGCTTAGCCAACTCTTTTTTATTCGTCAGCTGCTGGGATAGCCAGTGCTTGGATAATAGCATCTTGGCAGTAGTTGGTAGTTGTTGTAGGACTTGTGTTTGAGTTTCGGTTGCTGGAATCTTATTGGTGCTTAAATGATTATCGTCAGTATTGAATGTACGTGCAGTCACTCGTTGCTCAGCAAGAGGGGTGAGTAATAAAAACTCCATTTGGCCGTGATTGTTTAATAAAATCCGCTGCGGTTCAATGGTCGTTAACGTGACATTCTTGTCAATCATGTCACCATAAGCATATTCGATAATTTTTTGATCATTAATCGTTTTTAAGCTTGCGCTTGAGTCATTGTGTGGTGTTTTGATTGATGTTGAAACGAGCGTGAGCGGTAGTTTTGATGGGATAGGAAGACCTAAACGTATCAATTCTTGATTGATATAGTAACTGTATCCATCGGCGGTATTAGGGCCTTTGGTGTATAGGCCATTGGTGAAGAGTACAGGCACATTACCGAGCCCTAGCTGGTGGGCAAGTTCGAGATCGGCATCCAATTTATCTTGATATTGCCTGAAGTCGATACAGTGAGTAAAACTGGTTTCGTTTAAACCTAGTTGATTGGCAATGATCAGGTATCTGTCTCGGTTTAACTGATTTATATCACTATATAAAGCGGCTTGATATTGCCATTGTGCGTTAAATTCTGCTGCGCAAAGACTGGCATTTGCGGCGGCTTTGCCGTAACGGTGAAACGGTTGCGGTAAATCATAAAAAGTCATATTAATCAGCTTGCCGTAACGAGACTCTAATAACCTTAATTCTGGCTGTAGTCGTGCACAATGAGAAGATTGATAGCTACAAAATAGCGACAATTTGATCTCGGCTGTTGGGTTGCCTTTGATGGGTTTGTCGGTTTGTGGCAGGGTGATTCTGGGTGCGGGTGGCGGAGTGAGTAATACCTCGACTTCAGCGGCCATCTGTTTGCTAGTACTGGATTGTTTATTATTGGCTTTAGCGGCAATAAGGGTATTAAGGGCAGCTTTTCTTAATTGGTATTTATGCCACTCAAGATCGAACAGTTTGAGTGCAATAGGGGCATCTATTTCGGTCATTAAAATCACTTGGTTATCGATTTTAGCGACAATGTTTTCCTGCTCCTCTCCGGCGATGCTGACTGGTTTGGGAGCAGGTTCGGTATTAACGTGAGCCTGTTCTGGGCGATGACAGCCGATCATCATAAAAGATAGTAATAAGCTGAAATAGAAAATATGTTTTTTCATTGTGTAGACCTGATGACGACTCAAAAAGTGTTAAGTAAAACAGAGTGGGCCCAATGAGAGCCCACATTAGCACGGCTTATTGAGACTTGTCGGTATTTGAATTCCACATTAAGTCGGCGATGAGGCTTTGAGTGGCAATATTAGGGTGGAAGCAATCGCCGCCATTAATTTCTGAGGGACCAAATTGAAAGGTACCGCCAGAGGGCGTACTTTCATCGACATATTCAGCGACAAGTTCTATGCCATTTGGGTTTTGCCCATTAGCATTAGTATTATAAGCATTAGCTTCTTCCGCAAGAATCGCATTGTAGCGTTGTTGAGCCGCTGCGACAGCTGCAAGCCTTGACGCTATTGGCTCCCCGTTGAGGTTAGCTGTTTGAGTCACAATTTTACAGACATTGAAAGTACTCCAGATAGATTCACAGTTAATATTATTATTGCTGGCTTGCTTATCCAAACCTGCTTGACGTATATCTTGCACACGAGGGACACTACCTATTAAGATACTCGAACCTTGAGGCATCCCTGATACCAAGGTGTTTAAGCCAGTTTGTACCGCCTGGCGCCATTCATCATCAGTATAAATAGGGTCGTCGCAGTTGGCGGGATCGATGCAGTTACGGCTGCAAAGATCGTTACCGCCTAAGATAAACTCCACATGCTCAGGTGTCGGTGTTTGCGAGATGATATTGTGAGCTTGAGCGGCAAAACTGGGCTCAGAACCACTTTCACGGATCCCCGTGAGTTCAGCGCCTGTTGCCGCGTTATTAGTGGCGTTAATGGTGTTATCGAGTACCTTATAACGGTCATGAACACTATTGACTAATGAGCTTGCCCCATTAAACCAAGAATGCTGCGGTTGATCTCCACCCGCTAGGCATAGCAGTGACCACCAGCTAGCATTGGTAGTACAGCTTGCACCAAATGCGCGAGTAATGCTGTCACCAGCAACGGCGATATTTAATGAGCTAGTTCCGGGTTCTGGCGTGGGAGGCAGATCGCCCGCGTCGGTATAGCTTCCAATGAGCTTAATACCGCTAAAGTCAGCATAGCTACTGATTAGAATATGGTATGTACCTGCCTGTACCTCTTGAATATGACAGGTTTCATCATTGCCCATGGTATACGGGCGGCAATCATAAGTACCGGGATTTGGCATTGAGCCGTGTCTAACATAGAGGTCGGCATCTCCTTCACCTCCTGACATACCAATTGTGAGGCCTTGTGCGTCAGCGGGGACTTCAAATGTGAAAGCCAGCTGCTCTTCGCTATTGCCTGTAAGGTTATCAATGGCTATCGAGTTGTCTAATATTGAGCCATTTGACATTCGTTGTGGCAATGAGCTGGCTACAGTGTAATTTGCTGTCAGTGTTAAATTTGAATAGTTTGAATAGCCCTTTAACATGACATGATAGTCACCTGATTGTACTTTTGTTATAGCGCAAGATTCACTATTACCACTGTGGTGTGGGCGGCAATCATAATTTGACTCAGTGGGATCTTCACCAAATTTAACATAAAGATCTGCATCTCCACTACCTCCAAGAGTATTAAAGGTTAAATTGGTCGCAGTTTCAGGTACTGTGAAAGTGAAGTAAGTCTTACTTGCCGCCAGCCCGCTTAATTCACTTGTTGGGATAGTGTTGCTTAATTCTGTTGCTGCTAAAGTATTTGTGGATATTAGTATTAGAATATTAAGGGGTAATATATAATTTAACCATTGATTCTTAATTACTTTATTCATAAGGCCTCATCTGTTATCTATCAAAGTTATAAGTTTTATTATTAATGTTGATTTATTTAACAGTGATTAACCTAGCAAGAATAAATGATTAACAATATAAATTGGAGGATAAATGGCTCAAAGGGCGACAAAAATATCTCTGGAGTGTATCAACTCTTGAGTCTTGCATTAAATAAAAAGTTCTGTGATATTGGTTGGTGGTTAACAATGAGTCGTAACATTCAACGAATATTAGACTAGAGGTGTCATATGAAAAACCTAATCGTTTCTCATAATTACTTTGCCCTAATATCTGGTTACTTTAATAAAGTTGCACGGCAAAATGTAAATTTAAATACGCTAGCAGATAAAGTCTGCGTAGGGGCGCTGCTACCTGATTTAGAACCGATTTATGTTATCGAAGATGTGATCTGTCTTATTGAGAAAATTACCCAAATATCTGATGGCATGTCTTTTGGTTTAACGCTTGGGGAGAATATTCATCCTTCTGATTATGGGTTGGTGGGTTATGCTTTAATGAACTGCCTCGATTTAAGTATGGCCTTAAGTTTATCAGCAAAATATAAACCAATGATGAATCAGGCGTTCGACTCTTGTTTTGTTAAAGGGGAGGTCGATTCAAGCTATCAGCTCCAAGCTAAGCTCGATGATAGGAGGCTTGCCTTATTAATCGAACTAGATTTTGCTTCCGCTATTCAGCTGGCTAAGCTATTAGTTGATAAGCCTGATATAGCACAAGTGGCCTTACTGCAAGTTAATTTTCAGCATGCTCCCCTTAGTACTCCTTGTCATTACCAAAGAGTGTTTAAATGTCCAGTTCAATTTTACCAAGCAAAAAATGAGATCATTATAGCTAATCAAGTTCTGGCATTACCGGTTCGTTCGGCTAATTCGGCGATATTGGATATGCTAATAAACAAAATAGAACAGTCGGTAGCATCTTATGCATTAGGGCAAGTATTTAGTCATAAAGTGATAAATTATGTTTCTAAGCACAAACAAGAGATGCCAAATGTCACACAAGCAGCGAGTTATTTTAATGTTAGTGTCAGTACCCTTAAGAAACACTTAATGCTTGAAGAGAGAAATTATTCAGAAATTTGTGATTCAGTAAGAAAGAGTATTGCCATTGAAATGGTTGCGCAGCCCAAAACACAAATTAAAGCGGTCTATTCATTTTTGAATTTTTCTAGCTCTAGTGCATTTAATCGCGCTTTTAAACGTTGGACTTCCATGACGCCTACAGAGTATCGCCAAAGAGCGATTCAAGGGGAACAGCTCCTTCTTAATCAGTATATTTAACCTGTAATAGTAATAAAAAAGCCCACCACATTAACCGTGGTGGGCTGTTAAGCTATCTTAAATTGACGTAGTTAACCGGGTTATAGGTTAACTAATGTTAGCAGTGATGTTTGTGCTGTTAGTTGGAAATCCAGCGCCATAGTGATGCTCAATGCAGTAATGGTGATGATAGAAAATCCAAATACTTGGCGCGCCCAGCTTTGAAGATTAACGCCATGGCGATAACCTCTAAGTGCCATGGCAAGCCACCATAAACTCGTCGCACAGGTGACAGCCATAAAGGCGATCCCTGTGTAACCTGCTAGTGGTAGCAAAGCACTGACTAGCGCAAATACAGCGATATAGAGCACAATATGCAGCTTCGCTTTGGTGATCCCTTCTGCTACCGGTAATACTGGTATGTTGGCTGCGGAATAATCATTAAAGCGATAAATGGCAATGGCGTAGGAGTGCGGCATTTGCCACAAACTAAACATTAACAATAAAATGCAAGCGCCAATATCTAGCTCACCGGTGACGGCGCAGTAGCCAACCACAGGTGGCACTGCACCGGAGAAACTACCGATTAAAGTGCCATACACTGAATTTCGTTTCATATATAGACTATAAATGCCCACATATACCAAGTAACCAATAGCACCAAAAAGCAGTGCGATAGCATTGGTAAATACCGCTAACATGGTAAAGCCGATAATGCCTAAGCACAGGCCAAATATCAGCACGGATCGTATTGATATTTCACCTGTTACTGTGACTCTATTTCGAGTGCGTTGCATTTTGGCATCGATGTCACGATCGATACAATTATTGATTGCGCAGCCCGATGCTATCACCAGAGATAATCCAATCATAGTCATGATCATCAAGGTCCAATCGACGTTGCCTTTGGCAGCCAATAAAAAACCACCGGCGACGGAAATCAGATTTCCCATGATGATGCCGGGCTTAGTGACCTGGACATAACCTTGTAGACGTGATTTCAATTGTGTTGACATAAACTGGCCTCGATTATTCATGATTGGTTACCCGTTACATCATCAAATCGTTGGCGGCGTAAATAATCCACACCGATAAACCCACTACCATGACGATGATCAAGGCGGTGAACAAGAATGAAAATGTGTTTATCTTGCCCTCTTTAGAGAAGTCCAAATGCAGGAAGTATTTTAAATGCACCACAATTTGCACAATCGCTGTAGTCAGCACTAGCGCTAATGTTATGGGTTGTTCAAAGTAATGGGTCATTACTGCCCAAAATGGAATGCCCGTTAAGATCACTGAAAGCATAAAACCCACAAGGTAGGATTTAACGCTAGTGATAAGATCCTCTGAAGTATGACTTTCAGTCGTATGTGCTTGACTCATCACAAGGCTCCCAGTAAATAAACGACGGTAAATACACAGATCCAAACAATATCAAGAAAATGCCAGAATAAGCTTAAGCAACCTAGGCGGGTGATACTGCGAGTATTTAACCCTGTTTTTAGCACTTCAACCATCATGATTGCCATCCATATCAATCCTGCTGTGACGTGCAAACCATGCATGCCGACTAACGCAAAGAAAGCTGATAGAAAGGCGCTGCGATCTGGACCATTGCCATGTTCAATCAGATGATGGAATTCATAAATTTCCATGCCGATAAACATACATCCTAAGGCGAATGTGATCAGTAACCAGATCACTGTCGCTCTACGCATGTGGTGTTTTGCGCAAATTAAGGCGAAACCAAAGGTGATACTACTGACCAGTAGGGCGGCAGTTTCAAATAACACGAAGTTTAATTCGAAAATATCTTTCCCTGCAACGCCACCATCGGTATTCATATAGAGTACCGCGTAGGTTGCGAAAACAGAGGCAAATAATATGCAATCGGTCATTAAATAGAGCCAAAAACCGAGTAGGGTACTCTCACTGGCATCATGATGCTCTTCGTGATGCTCATCTGAGTGAGCAAGTTCGAGGGTTTCTGGGATTGTAATACTCATATTCTCCCCTTAGCGACACTGTCTAAGTGTGCATTTTCAATAAGGGCAACTTCATCTGGTTGCACATAATAATCCTGTTCATTGTCATAAGCGCGGAATAGGAACACCACGAAAGCACCTAGCATGCCAACAATTGCTAACCATAAAATGTGCCAAATAGCAGCAAAACCTGCAGCGGTTATCCCTAAAGCCATTAAAATACCGCTAGCAGTATTCTTTGGCATATGGATTGGCTGATAACTATTAGGACGTTGATAAGCCAAGCCTTGTTCTTTCATATCAGTAAAAGCATCGATATCGGATACATGAGGAGACTTAGCAAAGTTATAGAACTGAGGTGGAGAAGCGGTTGACCATTCTAATGTGTGACCATTCCATGGATCGCCTGTGGTATCTAAGTTTTGTTCCCTATCACGGAAGCTCACGTACAGTTGTACAAATTGTAATATGATACCAACAAAAATGATAAATGCGCCTACACCGGCAAAATAGATCCAAATATTCCACGCGGGATTATCAGTGTGGCTGATACGGCGTGTCATGCCTAAGAAACCAAGCACATACAGCGGCATAAATGCCACGTAGAAACCTATCTGCCAACACCAGAATGAGGCTTTACCTAAGCGTTCATTGAGGTGGAAGCCCATCGCTTTAGGGAACCAATAAGAGAAACCAGCCAAATAACCAAATACGGCCCCACCTATGATGGTGTTATGGAAGTGGGCAATTAAGAATAAGCTGTTATGTAACACATAATCGACGCCAGGTACCGCCAACAATACGCCAGTCATGCCACCTATAGTGAAGGTCACCATAAAGCCTAAGGTCCACAATACCGGTACCGTTAAGCGTAAACGACCGCGATAAATGGTAAACAACCAGTTGAATAATTTTACTCCGGTAGGCACGGCAATCACCATGGTCATCACGCCAAAGAAGGCGTTGACATTGGCACTGGACCCCATGGTGAAAAAGTGATGCAGCCAAACAATAAAACCTAAAATAGAAATTGCACCACTAGCCCAAACCATTGATGTATAACCAAATAGACGCTTTGAGGTAAAGGTTGATATGATTTCTGAGAAAATACCAAACGCAGGTAAGATTAAAATATATACTTCTGGATGTCCCCAAGCCCAAAATAGATTGATGTACATCATGGCGTTACCGCCACCATCGTTGGTGAAGAAATGGAAATCCATGTAACGGTCAAGCGTTAACATCCCGAGTACGGCTGTTAAGATCGGGAAAGATGCGACGATCAAAATATTGGCCCAGGTACAGGTCCAAGTAAAGATAGGCATTTGCATCAGCTTCATGCCAGGAGCACGCATTTTAAGCACTGTGGCGAGGAAGTTTACTCCGGTTAATGTTGTCCCTATACCGGATATCTGCAAGGCCCAGATATAATAATCGACGCCCACCCCCGGACTAAATGACAATTCAGATAATGGTGGGTAGGCAACCCAACCTGTTTTAGCGAATTCACCTAAACCCAATGAGATATTAATCAACACCGCGCCTGACGTGGTGAGCCAGAAGCTTAAGTTGTTCAAAAATGGGAAGGCAACATCACGCGCACCAATTTGTAATGGCAGCACCAGATTCATTAGACCAATCATAAATGGCATCGCCATGAAGATAATCATAATCACGCCGTGAGCGGTGAAGATTTGGTCGTAGTGCTCAGGTGGTAAATAACCGGCGGCACCATTAGTGGCTAATGCTTGCTGGGTTCGCATCATAATAGCATCAGAGAAGCCACGAATGAGCATGACGAAAGCTAATATAATATACATAATGCCGAGACGTTTATGATCGACAGACGTAAACCAGTCGTTCCATAATATGCCCCATTTTTTATATTTAGTGATCAATGCAACAAGTATCACTCCTATTACTGCGACGGCCGCTAAGGTCACCATAATAATTGGCTCGTGGTACGGAATTGATTCTAATGTTAGTTTTCCAAAAAAAGACATGATTATTCTGCCTCCCCATGTTGAGGTGATGAAAGTCCTGAATGGTGTGGCATGTCCATATCCATGTCCATGTCCATATCCATGTCCATGTCCATGTCGGCATCCATGTTCATGTCTGCGTCCATATGCATATACTGCATGACGATATGGTTAAACATCCCGTTACTGACTGAGCCGTAATATTCGACAGGATTATTCTCACTCTCTTTGGCTAGCGCTTTATAACTCAGAGGATCGAGTCTATGGTTTTGTTGTTTTACCTTGTTCACCCAAGCTGTGAAATCATCATTGCTTGCGGTGGCTATGGCTTTAAATTTCATACCAGCAAATCCAGCACCGCTGTAATTTGATGAAATACCGTCAAAAGTCCCTGGTTCATTGGCGATCAAATGCAGTTTAGTTGCCATGCCTGCCATAGAATAAATTTGACTGCCGAGCTGCGGAATGAAGAAAGAGTTCATTGCCGTATCTGACGTTATTTTAAAATTGACTGGCACGTTAGCAGGAAAAGCTAATTCATTGACTGAAGCAATACCTAATTCTGGATAGATAAAGAGCCATTTCCAATTGAGAGAGACGACCTCAACCTTGATCGGTTTTGCGTCATGGTCTAATGGTTTATAAGGATCAAGATCGTGTGTTGAACCCCAAGTGATGGCGCCTAAAATAATCACAATCACAATAGGGACTACCCAAACCACGATTTCAATCGTTTTCGAGTGAGCCCATTTAGGGGCATAAATTTCATGTTCACGCCCATCGCGGTATTTCCACGCGAAGTATAACGTCATGAAAATAACCGGGATGACAACAATCAGCATTAACAGGGTTGCGATAATAATGAGATGTTTCTCATCAATGCCTATTTGTCCCTTAGGATCTAGCACGCCGCCTGTGCAACCTGCTAGTAATATGGCACACATTCCTAGGGCTGCTTTACTTAAATTTCGAATTAACAAAGGAAGATTCCTCTAACCTTAAATAGCTTACAGCTCCGCCAATAAGTATTGGTGGCTGCACAATAATGGCGTACCGCAGATTAAATCAGATCGATGATCATATGGTGTCATCGAATAATTACCTTAGATAATACAAATATAAGGAACTGTTTTAATGTGCAAATAGCTAAATTTAGAATGTAAAAATATAAGCTTAAAACGGTGGGGCACGACAGCCATGTGCTGAGTGTTCGAGAAACTTAAGTCTTGAAAGAGAGAGTGTTGGTAAGGTGTTGCTTAAGCCTAAGTTATTGAAATGCTTGAAAAGAAGATGAATTAAACGCCATAGCTGTGCGATAACAAATGGATGGACACAGAGTAAGGCAAATAGACTTGCGCCTAGATATTCAGCCAAGAAACTATCACTCAATATCATTAACTCGCTGATATCGAAATAGTTTCCTAGGGGCATATACACACCGTCATATAAAGACAACGTCAGCAAGCCTCCTGTAAACAGGATTATATTTTTTTTACCAAAATTGGAAAATTTTACAACTGAGTGTAATTTTTCAATAAAGCGTTGGCAAAGAGTTAATATCAATGAACGTGTCCGACTGAGCTAAAGAAGTTAAATTAATCGAATAAAATATTCAGGTAGCATTGTGCCGCAGGACAATAGCAAGAAGATGCTATCAAATGAAAGCTACAGGGCCGAGTAAACGGTCTTTTTCATTAAATAAATCTTAATTAAAACTAAATTTAAACCTTAAGCTCACTTTATTATCTTAACGGCAACCTTTATTGGTTTATTGTATTGTTTGTCTCGCGCCAAATGGTATCGACTCGAAACATATTTGACATGGGTATAAATTACCGATAAGTTATCTGTATCGACTCGAAACTTGTTTGAGTCTTATTTTGAAATGACAAATTAAGGGGTATTAACATGGCGAATGTAAATCTAGTTGAAATAGAACACGCATCAGATGCACAGAAGTTGTTGTTTAAAAAGATAGAGGGAGCATTTGGTGTTGTGCCTAATATGTTTAAAGCAATAGGTCACTCACCAGCGGCGCTTGAGAGTATGTGGACCTCTTTTGGTGCGTTAGGAAAAGGCAGTATTTCTACTGCGTTAGGTGAGCTGATTGCTGTGCTTGTTGCCGACATCAATCGTTGTGAATATTGCCTGTCTGCACATACCGTTTTAGGTAAGAATGCCGGTGTGAGTGCCGAGGATATGGCCTCGGCTCAGCGTGGTATCTCATCTGATCTTAAGGTACAAGTGGCATTAGATTTCGCGAGAAAACTGGTCACTCAACTTGGTCAAGTTAGTCGAGATGATATTGAGTTGGTGAAACAAGCAGGGTTTTCTGATGCAGAAATAACAGAAATACTGGCTCATGTGGCACTGAATATTTTCACTAATTACACCAATGTAGCGTTTGATGTTGAGGTTGATTTCCCAAAAATGAACTTAAGCTGATATCAACATCGTTTTTTATTCAAGGTTAATGATGATCCACATACCTTGCCTTCGTTGGCAAGGTTACAAATAAAATAAGGAATTGCGATGCAAGTTCATGTATTTGATACTCATGTAAACACTTCAACTGGGCAATATGTTCATTTCGATGTATTAGTTGATGATAGTAATAAGGGCAGAGTGGAAGAATATGCCAATATTTATTTATCTTCATTAGATATTAAAGTGGAAACTATCAGCCAATCTCGATGTGATTTTTGTCATTCAGAAATGGCTAATCCAGAGGTAATATTAGCCATTGAGCGCAATGGTTATTACATCATTCCTTTGAATGTTAATTGAGGAGTCAGGGATGATAAAGTACGGCCTGTAGTATTAGAAACAATCAATAAGATGACAGCGTTGCAGTTGAACCCTTACTTTACCACTCTTAATATTTGCTAACCATTAATGAGTCACTTCGGTGCTGCTACTTTTGAATTGTGGGTGGGAATTTAAGTTATGCCATATAGCTAATTGCTCTTATAAGCGGATGCATTATTTGTGAATTAGTTTAGGATCTGTATTCTGCTAATAATGTCGTCATTAAATTAGAGTCAATACTATGCGCTATGAAGTTTGGGAACAGTTGAGAATTGAGGCTGACGCTTTGGTTCAAAAAGAGCCATTATTGGCCAGTCATGTGTATTCCTCTGTGCTCAATCATGAATGTTTGGGCTCTGCGCTCAGTTTTATTGTGGCAAATAAACTCTCTGATGGCGTGGTATCACCCTTTACGTTTCGTGAGCTTTTTGACAAGGCTTTTATCCATTGCGAGCAAATGTTAACTAATGTTGCGACTGATATGAAAGCCGTCAAAGAGAGGGATCCTGCCGTGGTGAGTTATTTGACTGTTCTACTTAACCTGAAAGGGTTTCAGGCTATTCAAGTACATCGTTTGGCGAATTGCTTGTGGCATCAAGGTCGAACTGAGTTAGCGCAATTTATTCAGAGTCGAAACTCAGAGGTGTTCGGTGTTGATATTCATCCGGCGTGCACGATGGGTACTGGGATCATGTTCGATCATGCGACTGGTATTGTTATCGGTGAAACAGCGATCATCGAAAATAATGTATCACTTCTTCAGGGGGTCACTTTAGGGGGAACAGGCAACCAGCAAGGAGATCGTCATCCTAAGATCCGCGCAGGAGTGATGATAGGTGCTGGTGCTAAGGTGTTAGGCAATATCGAAGTGGGTGAAGGTGCTAAAGTGGGTGCTGGTTCTGTGGTATTAACTAATGTGGATGCCCATACTACAGTCGTAGGAGTGCCTGCGAAAGCTGTGGGTAAACCAATATCTGATTGCCCAGCAGCAACCATGGAACAGACATTTTTTGAATAGAAAGAAGATTGCTTAGCAATAAAATGTCGCTTTAATCAATCGAACATTTCAGTGGTAATAGGTGAAGTTAGGAATACTGACCGCAAGCAGGGTATTCCTACGTCCATAGGATTTTACTTGTTGTTAGTATTTATTCACTGCCAATTTCTTTCTTTAGCTCTTGTTTAAACGTCTCTTTCTGCTCAGGAGTCAGAATTTGATATAGGTCGTGTTTAAGTTTGGTTTTTGAAAGAAGTAACAGCTTCTTTTTGGATTGTATTTGGTCAATTAAAGCACTCGCTTCATTTTCATTAAATGATTCATTGCTGATGATTAACAGTTGTTGTTTCTTGGTTTCTTTGATTTTATCAATATTGATACTGGGTAAATTATTCACAAAACCTTGAATCAAATTGTCAGCTTGGGCTTTTTGGCTATCAGTAAAATTAAGTTTTTTAAGAATAACTTCAAGCTTAGATGTAGGTTGTTCAGTAGCAATGGCTGGAGCAACAATCGAGGTCGTTAAAGCGAACGCTAGCAGAGTTTGTTTAATCATTTTTTATCCAATTAATCTGAAATTAACTA
The DNA here is from genome assembly GCF_013248905.1 of Shewanella sp. VB17. Lineage (NCBI taxonomy): Bacteria > Pseudomonadati > Pseudomonadota > Gammaproteobacteria > Alteromonadales > Shewanellaceae > Shewanella > Shewanella sp. VB17. The sequence continues at coordinate 5,045,159 of NZ_JABRVS010000001.1, read as the reverse complement.
TTGATAAAAATCACATTGCAGCAAATAAAACGGTCATTTTTTGTTAACTATTACCGATAATACTGCTACATATGATTTAATATAGGCTAATAACTTAAGGTAAGTGAGTAAGTATTAATCGAGTGTTATCGGTGCTTTTTTTAATGAGTCGTGTAAATCATCATTTATTTCTATGTAGTTTTTACCTTTCGCATCATAGATAGAGGACTTTTTAGTCAACACATTTGTTCCGGTCCAAAATTCAATTGGGTTAAAGACACCATAGTCTGCGATAGTCGTAATGGCATATACTGGTGCCATAAGGATGGTTACGCCACCTCTAGCATAACGATTATCGACGACATCCATGTTGAATTTCATGGCTGAACTGGTTGTAGCCATTTGACCTGCGCAGCCGGATAACAGCACAGCTAAGATAATGGCAGGCAATACTTTATTTAACATTAACGATTCCTAATAGTGCTTCTGGTGGAAGCGGTCAGCAAAATAACACGTTTGTTATTTATATTTTTAGAGTCATAAAATAGATACAGGTTAATTACCTGAAAGCGTAAAATGGTTCTTTTCGTATAAAATGTCTATTGCCTATATGAGTCGCTCTGCTTCATGAGAAGAATAAGCACTAACTTCTTAACATTTTTTATACGCAAATGAGCTTTACGATGATGTTTATTTCATTTTAGGCTCGATTTTTTACGTTAGTACGATAGCCGTTGAAATGACCATTTGAGCATTGGACTATAGGGCCTATGTGTCTACATTATCTTCAGGAAAGCGGAAATGATGGGATCATCTTGGCTTCTCGTTTTACAGCAGCAGCCTAGTTCAAATGGAGGAATGTCAATCGGAGAGCGGAGGATCTGTATACGGTCTCGAATAGGGCTGTTGGTGATCACCACCTCAGGTGTGATACTCACTCCACAGCCTAATGCCACCATAGAGGCGATCGCTTCTTGACCTGAAACTTGAGCATAAATATTAGGGGTAAGACCGAGTTGTTTAAACCAATTATCGGTTCTGCGTCTACCAGGCCCATGTTCTGGAACAATAAAGGGCAGACGATCCCAAGGAATGTAAGACTCTGTTAGTAGCTCTTGCACTTTACAGCGGTAGGTTGGCGCGATAATGACCAAGGGTATATCATCTATCTTGGCGAAGTGAAGGCTATCTGGAAAGGGATCGGGAAGGGCAGCAATGGCAATATCGACACGATTATTTTTTACTTCATTAACGGCATTGGCGGCATCTCCCGTTGTGAGGGCTATCTCTACTAAGGGGTGTTCACGTCTAAATTTATCTAGTAAACCCGGTAAATGACTGTAAGCGGCTGTGACTGAGCAGTAAAGGTTGAGCTTGCCTCTTAATTGATCTTGTTTAGGGCCTATTTTAGTTTTTAGTTTGCTCCAGTTATCTAATGTTAGTTCAGCAAAGTGACGGTATTCAACCCCAGCATTGGTTAAGGATACACTGCGATTATCTCTTTGAAATAATTTAGTATCGACTTCATCTTCCAGCCTCTGCATGGCCCGACTGAGTGCCGATGGACTGACATGCATAGCCTGAGCCGTACGTGAGAAGTGTAGACTCTCAGATAGGTGTAAGTAGAGCTTGATTGTTTTTATATCCATGCTTGGCTCACTTGAGTGAAAGGGGCTGATGCTTTATCGTTGCGAAAAACGCAATACTATGTCCCAAATATATCATTTTAAGCAATGGTAAGCATAGTCTATAGTGAACTCAATCGCTGCTCGAACAAACAGATTTGAGCAACTCTCCCAAATTCGAATCAAAAGGTGGTACATCAGATGGCTAACTATTTTAACTCTCTGAACTTGCGTCAACAATTAGAACAGCTCGCCCAGTGCCGCTTTATGGATCGTAATGAATTTAGTCAAGGCTGTGACTTCATTAAGGGCTGGAATATCGTTATCTTAGGTTGTGGCGCTCAAGGGCTGAACCAAGGTTTGAACATGCGCGACTCAGGCTTAAACATTGCCTATGCCCTTCGCGCTGAAGCCATTGAAGAAAAACGTGCTTCATATCAGAAAGCCACAGGTAATGGTTTCCGTGTAGGTACCATTGAAGAGCTTATTCCTGATGCGGATCTGGTGCTTAACCTAACGCCTGATAAACAACACACTGATGCTGTCACCCGGATCATGCCGTTAATGAAGCAAGGTGCAACACTGGCTTATTCACACGGTTTTAATATCGTTGAAGAAGGTATGCAGGTTCGTGAAGACATTACGGTTGTGATGGTTGCACCTAAGTGCCCAGGTACAGAGGTCCGTGAAGAATATAAGCGTGGGTTTGGTGTGCCGACGCTAATCGCAGTTCACCCTGAAAATGATCCTAAGGGTCAAGGTTTTGATATTGCTAAGGCTTATGCCAGTGCAACAGGTGGTGATCGCGCAGGTGTACTGCATTCATCATTTATCGCCGAAGTTAAATCTGACCTTATGGGTGAGCAGACCATTCTTTGTGGCATGTTACAGACTGGCGCTATTCTTGGTTACGAGAAAATGGTTGCTGACGGTGTAGAGCCTGGTTATGCGGCTAAATTGATTCAGCAAGGTTGGGAGACAACGACTGAGGCGCTTAAGCATGGCGGTATTACCAACATGATGGATCGCTTGTCTAACCCTGCCAAGATCAAAGCATTCGAGATGGCCGAAGATCTGAAAGGTATTTTGGCCCCATTATTTGCCAAGCATATGGATGATATTATCGGTGGAAAGTTCTCTAAAACCATGATGGAAGATTGGGCTAACGACGATGTAAATTTACTTCAATGGCGCAAAGACACGGGTGAAACCGCATTTGAAAATGCGCCTCAAAGTGATGAAAGCATTGACGAGCAAACGTATTTCGATAAAGGTATTTTTCTGGTCGCTATGATTAAAGCGGGTGTGGAGTTGGCGTTCGATACTATGGTTTCTGCGGGGATTATTGAAGAATCAGCTTACTATGAGTCGCTGCATGAAACCCCGCTTATTGCTAATACCATTGCACGTAAGCGCCTGTACGAAATGAACGTTGTTATCTCCGATACTGCAGAATATGGTTGTTACTTGTTTAACCATGCTGCAGTGCCTATGTTACGTGAATACGTACAAAAGATGTCTCCTGAGCTATTAGGGCGTGGGCTAAGTAGTCGTTGTAACGGTGTCGATAATCAGCGTTTGATTGAAGTGAATGCAGCGATACGTGGAACAGGGGTTGAGAAAATCGGTGCTGAACTTCGTGGCTATATGACAGCGATGCAACGTATTGTCGAAGAAAAATAATTAACCAAAAAATTCAGATCCGATAGTCATGTCGGATCTGATGGTAAAATACGCAATAAGTATTTAGTGAGTCATTGAAGTAAATAGTAATTTCAAAAATAGTCTAGGACGTTACTTTAGGTAAAAATGCAAAATATTGAGATTAATATGTGTATTTTCTTATCGAGGTAAAAGGTTTTTGTTGTGTTTTTTATTGGCTTTGTGTTATTTATTGTTGACTCTTCATTAGAAGAGGTGAATTTAAGCAAACTAATTAGGGAACAGGTCAAGTATGGTTAACCAGGCAGTCCGACTCATTATTGAGATTATTACCGTCGTGATGATTAGATCACAGCGGGGGGACGGCATGGCATATCGACAAACCTAATAAGGTCAAGATTGCAACCAACCCTCGCTCCGAAAGGATCGGGGGTTTTTTCGTTTAAAGCCCAGCTAAAAAGGCTTTACCCTACAAATTACTGAGTTCGATATGAGTTCATATAAAGTGAGAAATGCAGATGGAACAAGGGCAGAACAAAGAAGGTCAGATGATGCGCGGTGCTGATGCCGTGATCAAGGTATTAACCGCCCACGGTGTCACGAATATTTTTGGTTATCCTGGTGGGGCAATTATGCCCATCTATGATGCCCTTTATGGTGCTCCTGTCGAACATTTACTCAGCCGTCACGAACAAGGTGCCGCTTTTGCAGCCGTTGGTTATGCCAGAGCAAGTGGTAAGACCGGTGTTTGCTTTGCCACTTCAGGCCCTGGTGCGACAAATCTAGTGACCTCTTTGGCCGATGCTTTACTTGATTCTGTCCCAGTAGTCGCCATAACAGGCCAAGTGTCAACAGCTGTTATCGGTACTGATGCTTTTCAAGAGATTGATATGCTAGGCATGTCCCTATCCTGTACGAAGCACAGTTTTATGGTCACTAACATGGATGAACTCGTACCAACGCTGTATAAAGCATTTGAGATCGCAGCTTCAGGGCGTCCAGGTCCGGTGCTTGTCGACATTCCTAAAGATATTCAAATCGGATTACTTGAATATAAAATACCCGTGCAGCCGCCTGTAGAAACGCCAATATTGGATACCAGTAAGCTTGATGCTGCGTTAACCTTATTAGCACAAGCTAAGCAACCCATGTTATATGTTGGTGGTGGTGTCGGTATGGCGAGCGCTGTGGAGCCATTACGCCAATTTATTAAGATCACTGGTGTACCATCAGTGGCTACATTAAAAGCGTTAGGTTCGATTGAAAATGATACTGCTGGGTATCTTGGTATGTTAGGCATGCATGGTTCAAAGGCAGCTAATATCGCAGTGCAAGAGTGCGATTTACTGATCGTTGTCGGTGCGCGTTTCGATGACAGAGTCACAGGACGTTTAGCGTCATTTGCCGAACATGCTAAGGTTATCCACCTAGACATAGATGCTGCTGAACTCGGTAAGCTTCGTTTGCCAGAAGTGGCTATTGACGGCGATCTAAATCACATATTACCTGCTTTATCAATCCCCCTAGAGATCACTTCATGGCAAGAAGAGGTGACGCAGCTTAAACATAAACATCAATGGCAATATGACAGACCCGGAGAGCTAATATTTGCTCCCTCTATGCTCAAAATGTTAGCCGATAAGCTGCCTGAAGACAGTGTGGTGTGTTGTGATGTTGGCCAACATCAGATGTGGGTGGCTCAGCATATGTGGTTCCGTAAACCGGAAGATCATCTATCCAGTGCTGGATTAGGTACTATGGGCTTTGGTTTACCTGCAGCAATCGGTGCCAAAGTCTCTCGACCCGATGCCACCGTTGTCGCGGTTTCGGGTGATGGTTCCTTTATGATGAATGTTCAGGAGTTAACCACCATTAAGCGGCGTAAATTAGCCGTTAAAATACTGCTTATTGATAACCAAAAATTGGGCATGGTTAAGCAATGGCAACAGTTATTTTTTGAAGAGCGATACAGTGAAACGGATCTGTCTGATAACCCAGATTTTGTCACCTTGGCATCAGCATTTGATATCCCTGGTCGCACCATCACTAAGACAGAAGAAGTCGAAGCAGCCTTAAATCATTTAATTCAGTGTGAAGGCCCTTATTTGTTACATGTCAGAATTGATGAGGCTCATAACGTCTGGCCATTGGTTCCCCCTGGCGCATCGAATCGCGACATGATGGAAGAGATGGACAAATCAACTTGATGGCTGGATAACAGATATCAGGGTCAGAGAAGTATGCTGGAGAAGCACAGATGATATACACGGTTAATTTATTGTTAGATCAACGCCCAGAGGTGTTGGAACGAGTATTAAGAGTAATACGCCATCGTGGGTTTAATATCACCAAGATGAATATGCAATTAGAGGGCGCTAAACACGTGAGTTTAGCGATGACAGTCGAGAGTGAGCGGACTATAGAACTGCTCACTAAGCAGTTAAGTAAGCTTATTGATGTTATCGAGTGCAGTGCCTTAGCGCATTAAGTGTCCGTTGGGTATAGATATTGGCCTGTAGCAGTAAGCACATAAGAGAGTGAGGAAGAGATATGACCGCGAAGAAAGCAGAATTTATATGGTTTAATGGTGAGATCATGCCTTGGGGCGATGCCAAGGTACATGTGATGTCCCATGGTTTACATTACGGTTCATCTGTTTTTGAAGGGATCCGTGTCTACGATACTCATCTTGGGCCTGCAGGGTTTCGTATTACGCCTCATATCGAACGGTTATTTGATTCAGCCAAAATTTATCGGATGCCCATTCCTTATACTGTCACAGAGCTGATGACATCTTGCCGCGATATAGTCAAAAAGAACGATTTAAACAGTGCTTATATCCGTCCCTTGGCTTTTTATGGTGATGTGGGGATGGGAATATGTCCACCTAAAGATGCTGTATGTGATGTGATGGTTGCTGCTTTTCCTTGGGGAGCTTACTTAGGGGAAGACAGCATGGAAGCGGGGGTCGATGTGGCAGTGAGTTCTTGGAACCGCTTGGCACCTAATACCATCCCTACAGGTGCCAAAGCGGGGGGGAACTATTTATCCTCAATTCAGATCTCAACTGAAGCTAAACGAAATGGTTTTGATGAAGGGATCGCGCTAGATGTTAATGGGCTTGTCAGCGAAGGTGCAGGGGCTAACTTATTTGTGGTTAAAAAAGGCAAAATCTACACACCTCCTGCCACGGCAGCGATTTTAATGGGTTTGACACGTGATTCCATCATAGTGTTAGCTCGTGATTTAGGTTACGAAGTGGTAGAGGAAGCGATGTCACGAGAGTTCCTCTATCTTGCTGATGAAATATTTATGACAGGCACAGCCGCAGAAATCGTGCCTGTGCGCAGCGTCGATAGAATAGACATAGGTGTGGGTAAGCGTGGCGCGGTGACTAAGCAGGTGCAAGAGAGCTTCTTTGGCTTGTTTAATGGTGAGACTGAAGATAAGTGGGGTTGGTTGGAAGTGTTATAAAGCGTGCGATAACGACTAGGCTTGATAATAAGTACCGCATAAAAATATCTAAAAGCATTTGCTTTTAGATTTACAAAATTTCACTAGAAGGTTAGTAGCGAACGTTTCCTAGAGCCTAAGTTCTAACACCTCGCGCCTTCTGTTTAAAAGGATCATCGCAATGCCAAAACTACGTTCAGCTACCAGTACCGAAGGCCGCAATATGGCTGGCGCACGCGCTTTATGGCGTGCCACTGGGGTTAAAGATAATGATTTCGGCAAGCCGATCATTGCCATTTCCAACTCATTTACTCAGTTTGTTCCAGGTCACGTACACCTTAAAGATATGGGGTCATTAGTGGCTGGTGCGATTGAGGAGGCTGGTGGTATTGCTAAAGAATTCAATACAATAGCTGTCGATGATGGCATCGCCATGGGTCATGGTGGCATGCTATACAGCTTACCATCGCGTGAGCTTATTGCAGATAGTGTTGAATACATGGTTAATGCACACTGCGCTGATGCGTTAGTGTGTATCTCAAACTGTGACAAAATAACGCCAGGTATGATGATGGCGGCACTGCGGCTAAATATTCCGGTGATTTTTGTTTCCGGCGGTCCGATGGAAGCTGGTAAGACCAAGTTATCAGATAAAATCATTAAGCTAGATCTGGTCGATGCGATGGTGGCAGGTGCAGATGAGCGAGTATCAGATGAAGACAGTGCCAAAATTGAGCGCAGTGCGTGCCCAACTTGTGGATCATGTTCAGGTATGTTTACCGCTAATTCGATGAACTGCTTAACCGAAGCGCTAGGACTCTCTTTGCCGGGCAATGGCTCTATGTTAGCCACTCATGCTGACAGACGAGAGCTATTCCTCGAAGCTGGCCGCCGTATTATGGATCTTGCTACACGCTATTATAAGCATGACGATGAGTCGGCTTTACCACGTAATATCGCTAACTTTAATGCTTTTGAAAATGCCATGACACTCGATATCGCCATGGGCGGGTCAAGTAATACGGTTTTACACTTACTTGCAGGCGCCTATGAAGCCAAGGTTGACTTTACGATGGCCGATATCGATCGTTTGTCTCGCCTGGTGCCACATTTGTGCAAGGTCGCCCCAGCGACGCCAGAATATCATATGGAAGATGTGCATCGCGCTGGCGGTGTCATGGGGATATTGGGTGAGCTTGATAGAGCGGGGTTGATTCATAACGACGCGTATCATGTTGCGGGTAAAAATCTAAAAGAAGTATTAGCCAAATGGGATATTGCTCAGACCCAAGATGAAGCAGTACGTAAGTTCTTTTCAGCTGGCCCTGCTGGCATTCCAACCACCAAAGCTTTTAGCCAAAATTGTCGCTGGGAAAGTGTCGATGATGACCGTGAAGGCGGTTGTATTCGTAAGCGAGAATTTGCCTTTAGCCAAGAAGGAGGCTTGGCGGTACTGTCTGGTAATATCGCTCTGGATGGCTGTATTGTTAAGACAGCAGGTGTAGATGAAGACAATCATACCTTTATCGGCTCTGCTCGTGTTTATGAAAGCCAAGATGATGCTGTTGCCGCTATTTTAGGGGGCGAAGTGGTTGCTGGTGATGTGGTGGTGATCCGTTATGAAGGCCCTAAAGGTGGCCCAGGTATGCAAGAGATGCTTTATCCAACCAGTTACCTTAAATCTCGCGGCCTAGGTAAGGCATGTGCATTAATTACAGATGGCCGTTTTTCTGGTGGGACATCGGGTTTATCAATCGGTCACGTTTCCCCCGAAGCGGCCGCTGGTGGCACGATTGGATTGGTCGAAACGGGTGATCGTATTGAGATTGATATTCCTGCCCGCTCAATTAAATTGGCCATTAGTGATGTTCAGTTAGCGGCACGTCGCAGTGCAATGGAAGAGCGTGGTAAGCAAGCTTGGAAACCTGTAGCTCGTGTAAGAGAAGTGTCATTAGCCCTTAAAGCTTACGCACTATTGGCGACCAGTGCCGACAAAGGTGCGGTGAGAGATGTCAGTATGCTGGAGGATTAATATGACTGAGTTAGCCTCAAACTCAAACATGGATTTAGCGCATTATTATTTGCAGAAAACCTTGTTATCTTCTGTCTATGATGTGGCAAAAGTGACGCCACTGTCGAGCTTGAATAAGCTTTCTGCTCGTCTTGGATGCCAGATTTTTCTTAAGCGTGAAGATATGCAGCCTGTGCATTCATTTAAGCTGCGTGGCGCCTATAACAAAATATCTGAATTGACGGCTGATGAGTGTCAATGTGGTGTGGTGTGCGCTTCAGCGGGAAACCATGCTCAAGGTGTGGCGATGTCGGCAGCGGCTCTGGGAATTAGTGCAGTTATTGTGATGCCAGAGACAACCCCAGAGATTAAAGTCGATGCGGTTCGTCGCCTAGGGGGTGAAGTGGTACTGCATGGGCAAGCGTTCGATCAGGCCAATGTGCATGCCCAAGAGCTTGCTAGCACACAAGGGCGCGTGTATGTCGCCCCTTTTGATGATGAAGCTGTGATTGCCGGTCAAGGCACGGTTGCACAAGAGATGTTGCAGCAACAGCGCGATCTTGAAGTGGTGTTTGTGCCTGTGGGTGGCGGTGGATTGATAGCTGGCATGGCCGCATTTTATAAAGCGGTGATGCCGCAAGTCAAAATTATCGGTGTTGAACCAGAAGATTCAGCGTGTTTAAAGGCGGCCCTTGAGGCTGATGAGCGGGTGATATTAGCGCAAGTCGGCTTGTTTGCCGATGGTGTTGCCGTTAAGCAGATTGGCGCGGAGCCATTTAAAGTGGCACGTCAATATGTGGATGGTGTGATCACGGTAAACTCTGATGAGATCTGTGCTGCGGTGAAAGATATCTTCGAAGACACTCGCGCGATTGCCGAGCCTGCTGGAGCATTAGCGCTTGCAGGGCTTAAGAAGTATATGGGCACTCAGGGCAAAGGCGAAAAAGTCGCCGCTATTTTAAGTGGTGCTAATGTGAATTTTCATAGCTTGCGTTATGTTTCTGAGCGCTGTGAACTTGGTGAGCAGAAAGAGGCGATTCTGGCGGTTAAAGTACCGGAAAGGCCTGGTATCTTCCTGCGTTTTTGTGAGTTACTCGAAAAGCGGGTGATGACGGAGTTTAACTACCGTTTCAGTAGCCGTGATAAGGCAGTGGTTTTTGCCGGTATTCGTCTGTCTCAAGGTCAAGCAGAGTTAGATGAGATTATCGCTCGACTCGAGAGTGATGGTTTTGAAGTGCAAGATCTTTCACATGATGAAACGGCTAAGTTGCATGTGCGCTATATGGTGGGAGGGCATCCACCAGAGAAACTTGAGGAGCGTTTGTTTAGTTTTGAGTTTCCTGAACATCCTGGTGCTCTGTTTAAGTTTTTAACGACCCTGCAGAGTAAATGGAATATTAGCTTGTTCCATTATCGCAATCATGGTGCGGCCTATGGTCGGGTATTAGCCGGATTTGAAGTGCCTGAAAGCGATGACGTGGCATTTCAACAGTTTTTAACTGAGTTAGGTTTTGTCTATCAAGAAGAGACTCAAAGTCCCGCTTATAAACTCTTCTTGGGTCATCAAGATTAGTTTTTTTATCCTTGATAAATAGCGGGTAAGCATAAGCTTATATCAATAGATATTAAAGGGCGCAGTGGCGTCCTTTTTTATGTTATCTTAAGTTTTAAACAATCGTTAACCCTGTTATTTCTTAGAAATGAGGCAATAAAATGCTAGTAGCACCCTATGTTGACGCGTTTAATCCCCCCCGTAGGATCTTAATGGGCCCAGGCCCTTCTGATGTTTATCCTGAAGTACTAGCCGCGCAGGCGCGTCCAACGATTGGCCACCTTGACCCCCAATTTATAGGCATGATGGATGAGCTGAAATCACTTATTCAGTATGCCTTTCAGACCACTAATGAGATGACTTTAGCCGTTTCTGCGCCAGGCTCTGCCGGCATGGAGACGTGTTTTGTCAACTTAGTTGAGGCTGGCGAAAAGGTGATTGTTTGCCGCAATGGTGTCTTTGGTGAGCGTATGCGTCAAAATGTCGAGCGCGTCGGTGGCATTGCTGTTGTGGTCGATAATGAATGGGGAGAGCCTGTCAGTGTTGCTGATGTTGAAGCCGCACTTATCGCGCATCCTGATACTAAGTTTTTGGCTTTTGTCCATGCTGAAACCTCTACCGGGGCGCTGTCAGATGCTAAACGTTTATGTGCCCTTGCCAAACAGCATCAATGCTTGTCGATTGTTGATGCGGTGACATCAGTTGGCGGTGTTGAACTAAAGGTCGATGAGTGGGGCATAGATGCCATTTATGCAGGCAGTCAAAAGTGTTTGTCTTGTGTACCGGGTCTGTCGCCTGTGTCGTTTTCTCCCGCCGCGGTTGATAAAATTAAAGCCCGCACAACGCCTGTTCAAAGCTGGTTCTTAGATCAAACCTTAGTGATGGGGTATTGGAGTGGTAACTTAGCCACAGGTGGCAAGCGTAGTTACCATCATACAGCACCAGTCAATGCACTTTACGCACTGCATGAGTCCTTGCGTTTATTGGCTAATGAAGGCTTAGAGTCCTCTTGGCAGCGCCATGATGATATGCATCAAGTATTGCGCCAAGGTTTAGAAGGCTTAGGGCTTAAATTTGTGGTTGATGAAGCCTCGCGTCTGCCTCAGCTCAATACCGTTTATATTCCAGAAGGTGTCGATGATGCAGCCGTGCGTGCCCAGCTTTTAGAGATTTATAATTTGGAAATTGGCGCCGGACTTGGTGTGCTTGCTGGCAAGGCATGGCGTATTGGTCTCATGGGCTTTAGTGCTCGACGTGAAAATGTCGCCTTGTGCCTTAGAGCCTTAGAAGATGTATTAAAGTAGAGATAGCACATTTTTATATTGTTAATTGGGCAGTTTACCTTATCCTGAATAGTTAAGTCGCTTGTGCAGATACCTGTACCTTTAGGTCGCTTGGCTATTCCTCCTTCTCGAAATAGCTTCTTAAATAGCTTGGCATTACAGATTTTGATTGTTTTTAAATGATAAGTCTTCAGTTAAGCTGAGGATCTATGTGTTAAAAAGAGTTGTGATGAAAAATAATGACTTGATGAGGTTCCATGAATAGTGAATATGAGCGATTTTACTGCTCTTTTATATCAATAATATATGTCAATATCGGTAAGGCTAGTGATGGATTTTGAATCCCAAAATAATACTCACATTTTTGAATTGATTGTCGATGACATCGTTGGCAAAGGTTACAGTATTCATGAGAATGCCTTACCGATTAACTTAGTGACGGAGTTAAGTGAGGCTGCTCGTTTACTGGCTGGTACCCATTTTAAAGCCGCTGGCGTGGGTCGAGATGCGGGCTTGGTTGTTAATCATCAGATCCGCTCCGACAATATTTGCTGGATCGCCGATGATTGTAACTATGGTATCGCTTGGTTTAAGTGGGTGGAGGCACTAAAACTGCATTTGAATCGACGTCTTTTTTTAGGCTTGGGTGAAGTTGAGAGCCACTTTGCGCATTATCGACAAGGGGATTTTTATCAAAAGCATAAAGATGCGTTTCACGGACAGGCTAATCGTGTGTTATCTATGGTGACCTATCTTAATCCAGATTGGCGTGAGGTGGATGGAGGGGAACTACTTATCTACAGCGATGATTCGGATCATATACTGACGAAGGTTACCCCAAGTTGGGGTACCATCGTTCTTTTTTTGAGTGAAGAGTTTCCCCATGAAGTCTTGCCTGCTAAATGCGATCGCTATTCCATTGCGACCTGGTTTAGACAAACTAACATCAGTTGATTAACAATAAAAAGGCCCAACTTGGGGCTTTTTATTGATTGTCTAACCACTGATAATGAAGTGATTACTGCACTTTAATGATTAAATAGTTGCACTATGATGATGAGGATTAGTGCTGGGCACACAAATTTTACATACACAGGCCAGATCTTCCAGAAAAGACTGTTAGTGTTTACCCCTTCTTGAGCTTGAATGTCGTTAAGTAAATCGTTACGTTGCCATACCCACCCTAGATAGACAGCAATACCGAGTGCGATAAGAGGTTGAGCTCTTTCTGTGGTCAAGGTGATCATAAAGCCAAATAGTTGCTCAAAATTCAAGACTAGGGTCAGTGATAGGGTGATCAATAGTGCCCCGATCAAATAGGAGGCGTGATCGCGCTTGATGGATTTCTTTTCCATTAAGTAGCTGGTTGGTACCTCGACAATCGAGATGGCGGATGTGAGTCCTGCTATGGTCATCAAGACGAAAAAGACAAAAGCTAATAGGTATTGAATGCTCCCGCCAAAGGTATCAAATAACGCTGGCAAGACAGTAAATACTAAGGTGTCAGAGTTGAGTAAGCTGCCATCTTCTGCAAATATTTGTACGCCGTTATATTGAGCGACATACATGGCAGGAATGATCATCAAGGCGGCTAGGAAGGCCACACTGGTGTCGGTGAGCACCACATATGCGGTTAGCTTACCTAGGTGTTCTTTTTTACTGAGATACGCGCCATATACCATCATCGCCCCTGTGCCTATGGTCAAGGAGAAGAAAGTTTGACCTAACGCACCAACGAGTACATCTGGATCCCAGATTTGAGAGAAATCGGGTCGTAATAATACCGCTAACCCTGTCATAGCTCCAGGCTGAGTTAATATGTAAACCACGCCCATCACTAAAATAAGTAGCAGTAAAGGCATGAGTCGTTTCGACCATAATTCAATGCCTTTTTGTATGCCTTTTTTGATCACTAAAATGACCATTAAAATGAAAATGGTGGTGAACACTAAGTTGCGTGACACGGAGAAGTCCATCAACCAAGCAGATGCTTGTGTGAAGCCCAATAGTTTTGCTATTGGCGCTAAGGCGAAACTCACAAACCAGCCAGAAAGTATGGTGTAAAAGGTGCAAATTAAGGTGGCGGTGACAATGGAAGTAAAGCCGATAACTTGGCCTATTTTTTTGCTAATAGCCCCCGAGCCTATTTTTTTCATGGCATCGGCTGGGTTAGTCTGTCCGTGGCGGCCAATCATTAATTCAGCCACTAGCATGGGATACCCGAGTATCAAGATAAGCACAAGATACACAAGGAGGAAGGCACCACCGCCATGGGTTGCGGCTTGAGTGGGAAAGCCCCAGATATTACCGACGCCAACAGCTGATCCCGCTGCTGCCATAATGAAGCCTAGTCTGGAACTAAAATGGGTGGACTCTGCACTGCTCATGTTGATTACTCGCTTACACTCTTTACTTTAAAAGGGCGCATCATAGAGGTTTACACTGATAGTTCAATGAAGATTTGTGGCGTAAAAACCGACATGATTAATAAAATATTGTATTTTTATTAAAATTATTAACTTTTAATCTCGTTAATTTATCTTTATTTGATGATTAATTGCTTAATTGATTTGATGGTGTGGGTGAACGCAACATTATTGCGTTTACAATACGTGTTTAAGTGTGTTTTTTTTGACCTCTTATGGCCAGAAACTGAGTTCATTTGACAAACTCAAGGTGTGTTAAGCCTACTTTTGTGTTTTATGAGGGCAATGGAATACTGGTTTGATTTTTGACATGTTTGAGTACAAAACTGGATTTAACACCTGAAATATGCTGGTTTGTGGTGAGCTTATCAAGCAAGAAGAGTTTAAATTGTTTCATATCGGCAACCAGCACTTTTAGCTGGTAATCGGCATCACTTCCCGTGAGAAGACTGCATTCTTGTACTTCATCGTAGTGAGATACTTTTTCTTCAAAGGCTTCCAATATGGCTTTGGAGTGTTTTTCTAATCTAATGTGCACATAGGCTGTGAGTGACAAATTAAAATGCTCAGGGGAAAGCAAGGTTGCGTATCCAGCAATATAGCCTGTTTCTTCTAACTGTTTTACGCGCCTAGAGCAAGGGGAGGCGGATAGGCCAACTTGTTCGGCTAACTCCTGATTAGACAGCTTACCTTGCCTTTGAAGTAGTTGTAAAATGGCTAGATCGATCTTATCGAGTTGTAGCTCTGCCATAGGTATTATATCTCTTATTTATCTTAATTTTAAGTTAAGTATACTGGTTATCTGTCAACATGAAGAGGCTGCATTCTTGTCACTGAGTGTCGGTTTGTTGTTTTCTCTTGCTCATCAGCTTAGCGTGGATCATTGTGAGGTAAGGAAAACTAATATGTATCACGAATAGTGACAATAAACCAATTGTGCCGCCAAGTATTGTTGAAGCCAACACATCTTGAGGCCAATGCATGCCCAGTAACATACGGCTAAAGCCCATACCAACACTCCAAATCACCAACAAACAGGGTAGGGCAAATAAACCAGCTAATAAGAAGTAATAACTGGTGATCATGGTTAAGGTTAGCGCGAATAGTGTATGTCCCGATGGAAAAGCAAAGCCAACTTCATGTTGCCAGTGTTGCTTAATAAGAGGCGAGAGAGTTAACTCAGAATAAGTTCCTTCGAGTTTATCGAGGGCGCTAGTTATCTCTGCTTTTCGCTGTGTTTTAGGGAGTGAGTAAAAGTGGTCTGTATTGAGTAGATATTGCGATGCTAACCAGGTGGTATTGGGCCTAGGTTCATAAAAGTAAGGCTTGAGATAGTTGTTTATGCTTAGGGTTGCACACATGCCCAGTGAGATAGCGAGAAACAAACGTGCAAACTGCGGTTTAGATAAGCTTTTGTAGCTTAAAAGTAATATAAATAATACGGTTGCAACACCATAGGGAGCAGTACCTGTTGAGGTTAACCAAAACAGTAGGTTAGCCATCATTGAATCCAGAGGTATGAGTGGAAATAGTGAGGTATTGAGCAGCAATAAAATGGCTGGGATAATAGCTAAAATTGCCCAGCCAAAAATCATGGGGGCAATAGGAGAGCGAATGGGTGTTGAAGTTAATTTCAAGAATAAGACCTTTTAGTGCGTTGATAAATCACGCGACTATGATGTCGCGTGATGATGTTAGTGTGATTTATAGGTTAACGGGCATCATGTTATTGCCAAGCTGTTAGTCACATAGATCCACTACCTAATAACGGGGTATTGAGTGTTATCTTACTCTGCGATATTTTTATGCCGTGTGATAAACATCAATATTAACAGGACGGTCAGTAGTAAACCTGTTCCCATTAAGAGTGCATAATCTTCAAGTTTGAGGATTGAGTAAAGTATTGCATAAAGGCTCGCTAACATTAAGGCAATTATCCCGCCTTTTTGGATACTTGCTGTGACACTTGCGACATAGGCAGATATCGCAATAAGTGCAATACTGGCCGCAATTGCATAGGCATAGTTGAAGTTCAAGTGCTCCGAGAGTGCGAGAAGTAGCAAATAAAATAAGGCAATCGCACAACCACTCAATAGATATTGGACCAGATTAAAGCGAGTGTGTTGACCCAGTTCAAATATCAGCAGTATGATAAAAGTCAGTACAATAAATAACATACCGTATTTGACTGAACGTTCAACTTTTCCATAGTGAGTGACAGGTTCAAAAAGTTGGCTATTAGCCTGTACTTCAGTGAGATCGATATCTTGATCGCGACTAAAGACCTGTGGGTAGTTGCGTGTTAGGTGGCTTATTTCCCAGTTGGCACTGAATCCAGTATCAGATATGTTTCTATTTGTGGGCAAAATACCATTGAAACTCGGATGGGGCCAATCTGTGGTGATGTGTATATCAGTATGTTCACCTAGAGGCAGTGCGCTGATCGATTGAGAGCCGCGTAGTGTGATCGAAAATTCAACGGCAAACTTTTCTTGTTTGAGATCGATTAAGATAGGTTGGTTAAAGCCCCGTTCTAAACCTTGTTGATGCTCTAAACCTGTGCCGGACATTATCCCAGCTTCATTTTTAGTGAGTAATATATCACCGTTGTCATTTAGAGTGGTTAATTGTTGTATTTTTTCAATAGCCTGATTGGCTGAGACGCCAAATACAAGGCGTGCTTTATCAGCTTGTAGTTCAAGGAGATTAGGTATATCGAATTTAGGTAGGACGAATTTAGCTGTGCCTGTTACGGCAGCATTGTAAACAAGAGATTGATATATTCCTCTTGAGCGGAAGTCGTGTTTAAGATCCATATTAAGTGATAAGTGTTTAGGAAGAACGACTAGCTCATTTTGATATTCGGATTTTAATTGTACTGGCTCACCGGCATCATTGATTTTTTCCTGTATCACTAGATAGCGGTAAGGGATGACAAGTGCAGGTCCAGATATGCGCTGCTGAGGCCCCCATGATTGACCTATTTCATTGACAACATCATGATAGAGATCTTGACGTTCAGATGTCATATTCATCACGATCCCCAATGGAATAGCTGATAGTAGTGACATGCCAACCAAAATGATTATTTTATGGGTGATATTACTGGTTGCTGTGGTGAATAAGCTAAACATGAGTGTATTTTATTTCCTTTGAGCTAGCGTATTTTCTAGTGGGTATTGAAACAAAATTTAGCGATGAAAGGGAGGCAGGCTGATGATCAATTGTGGCAAAAAAGAGGCAATGTTGGGTGAGAGTAAAGCAAAAGAGCCGGGAGTGGCTCTTTATGTTGCTGACTAGCAGATTCATCTTCCAATTTAGGTTAAGAAGGTTATTCTGCGGACTCTTCTTGTTCGCTTAGCTTTTTTTCAAGGGCATCGACTTGTGCCTGAAGGGTTTCTAGTTTTTCGCGGGTTTTTAATAATACGTGTTGTTGGACTTCAAATTCTTCGTGAGAAACAACATCTAATTTCATTAGTTGATTTTGCAGAATTTGTTTGGTTTTCTCTTCAAAATCACCTGCGAATTGTTTCAAGCCACTTGGTAGGTTTTCGCTTAGTTGCTTGGCAACGTCTTCGATTTTCTTTGGATTGAACATGGTCTATTTCCACCATAGCGTAGATAATTTAATGTAATTGAGATTGTACCTGAGCGTATAATTTTAAGAAACCTGCAAAGATATTAATTTGAATGCGAGCAATAAAAAAGACCCAGTTCAGTTAACCTGAGCAGGGTCTTTTTAGTGGCTTGCGACGCTATGTTATGAGGTGGATGCTATTTTCTCATCAAATTCTTCAAGAGGTATATGCCTTTCTGCTAGGTATGAATATATCACCGGTAGCACAAACAGAGTAAACACAGTACCAATCGCCAAACCTGATACGATCACGAGACCGATATTGAATCGAGCGATGGCACCTGCTCCAGCGGCAAATAACAGAGGAATAAGGCCTGCTATCATGGCCGCGGTGGTCATTAATATTGGACGTAAACGAACCGTAGCAGCAAGTGTAATAGCATCGATTTTACTGAGGCCATTATGCAGTTGTTCCTCTTTGGCCACTTCACACATTAAGATCCCGTGTTTAGTGATCAATCCCACTAAGGTGATGAGGCCAACCTGGGTGTAGATGTTCATTGATGACAGACCAAAGATATGGGTCCAACTCAGTGCGATTAATGCGCCACTGATTGCCAGAGGGACCGAGACTAAGATAACCAGAGGATCTCTAAGACTTTCAAACTGACTTGCTAAGACTAAGAAGATAATGGCCAGTGCTAAAGCAAAGGTGGCAAATAGCGCCGACCCTTCGGTGACATACTGACGGGCTTCACCTAAGAAGTCATAGTCATAACCTTTAGGAAGATCGTTATCACCTATGTTGGTTAAAAAGTCGATAGCATCTCCCATGGCTACCCCTGGAGTGGCTACCGCCCCAACAGTCAGCGCATTCATTTGATTAAAATGAGGCTGAGAGCGAGGCTCAGCGATCATGTCAACATCCACTAGACTTGATAGTGGAATAGAGCGGCCATCGGCGGCTTTTACGTAAAAGCCGTTGAGGGATTCAGGATTGGCGCGGTATTGGCGTACGACCTGAGGGATCACCTCATAAGATCGACCATCCATGTTAATTCGATTGACATAGCCATCACTCATCATGGCTGATAGCGTCTCGCCAATATCTTGCATCGTAATGCCATAACTCCCAGCAAGATCACGCTTAATATGGATTTTCATTGTGGCGGAGTCGAACTTGAGGTTGATTTCAGAATAGACAAATAAAGGACTTTTTTGTACTTTATCCAGGATACTACTGCCTATCTGGAATAGATTCTCAAACGTATGTGAAGTGGTGATAACAAACTGAATTGGCAAGCCACTAGATGCGCCAGGAAGTTCAGGCATTTGAAAGGTTGTAACCGCCATACCCGGGATTGCTTTGACTTCAGTTCCCAGTAACTTTTGTACCTCTTTCTGGCTTTTATCTCGTTCACTCCAAGGCACCAAGGGCGCAATACCGAAGGCTTGATTTGAGTTTGGGATCCCCACAAGGGCCAATGAAGCAGCCGATTCTGGCTGTGCACTAACAATGTCAGTCACTAATGCCATATTGGCTTGAATGTAATCTAAGTTAGCGGTTGATGGCGCAGTTCCCATCATCATGACGACACTTTTATCTTCATTGGGTGCTAACTCAGATGGAATGAAATAGAACATCACAGGCAGGGTCGCGAAGACAATGGCGGCGAAAGCGATGACAACAGGACGGTGATTCATCACTGCATTGAGCATGCTTTGATAGCGATTGGTGACGGCATTAAGCACCGTCTCAACACCGTGTTCAAAACGGTTAGGTTTTGTGTGTGGTTTTAAGATTTTGGAACACATCATTGGTGACAAGGTTAACGCCACAATCCCAGAGATGAATACTGCTCCAGCTAGGGTTAGTGCGAACTCTTTAAACAGTGAACCGGTGATCCCGCCCATGAGTGCTATGGGTGCATAAACGGCGGCCAAAGTGATGGTCATAGAAATAACTGGAACCGCTATTTCACGAGTGGCAATAATGGCCGCTCTAAAAGGAGGCTCACCTAATTTTATATGGCGGTCAACGTTTTCTACCACCACAATCGCATCATCGACCACTAAGCCGATAGCGAGCACCATGGCGAGCAGTGTCATCAAGTTTAAACTAAAACCGAATACCTGCATGATGACGGCGACCCCTATCAAAGAAAGGGGAATTGTCACGATAGGAATAACAACGGCGCGTAGCGAACCGAGAAACAGCGTGATCACAATAATCACAATTAATGCGGCTTCACCTATGGTGTGGATGACCTCATTAATTGACTCATCAATGGCCAGTGAAGAGTCATATAAAATATGGCTCTTCATTGAAACAGGTAAGCTACGTTCTATGTCAGGCATCATTGCGCGAGCATCGGCTGCGACTATTAATGGATTTGCGGTCGGTGTGACATCAAGCGCCACGACGACAGCCTCTTTACCATCAGCCAGGGCACGGTAGGTGTCGTGACTTTTCTCTAGACTGACTTTAGCAATATCGCCGAGACGAACCACTAGTCCTTCTTTACTGGTGATGATCAGTCGTTCTAGCTCTTTGACTGTGGCAACTTGGGTGTCAGCAGTGCCATTGAAAAGGGTAAATGTTCCATTGGCTTGACCTACAGCCGATTGGAAGTTATTGGCTTGTAGTACTTGTGTTACCTCTGATGCAGAGAGGCCAAATGCTCCCATTCTAGCTGGGTCTAGCCATATTCTCATGGCGTATTGGATACCGCCATAGAGATTGACTTTAGCCACACCATCAATGGTAAATAGTTGAGGTTTAACCACTCGTTCAAGATAATCAGTTATCTGACTTGAGTTAACTTTATCACTTGAAAAAGCGATATAAAGTACCGATGTCTGTGAGCCTGTTGACATATCAACGGTAGAGTCTTCGGCTTCTTTTGGTAACTGAGAACGAACCGAATTTACTTTGGCAAGTATGTCTGCTAAGGCACCGTTAGGATCGGTATTAAGCTTCATGTAAACGGTGATCTTTGAACTACCTAAGTAGCTTTCTGATGTCATGAAATCAACATTGTCTGCTTGAGCTAGTGCTTGTTCTAAAGGTTGAGTGATAAAACCTTGGATTAAATCTGCATCAGCCCCGTAATAACCGGTTGTCACAGTGACAACCGTGTTGGTCATTTCAGGGTACTCACGTACCTGCATGCTATTTAGGGAATTGAAACCTAAAAGTAACAATAAGAAGCTTATCGAGGCGGCGAGAACCGGCCTACGAATAAAAATGTCTGTAAAGCGCATTGCCAACTCCTGTTATAGTTGTGGCATAGTGGTTGGAGGAGTTATGGCGTTATCCTCGGTCACTTTGACTTTGCTGTTGTTATTGAGTCGTATTTGACCTGAAGTTACAATAATATCATTAGCGGCTAACTTGCCACTGACTAAGGCGTTATTACCATTACGCTCTAGCACTTCGATATTCAATTGTTGCACCCGTTTTATGGTTTCGCCTTTTTCTTCTGTTTCATAGAGCCGGTAGATGGAATTACCATAGAGAGTGAAGTTAATTGCGGTCTGAGGTAGGATAAATTGTTCTGTCATTTCAGGTAATTGCACTGCGACTCGGGCAAACATGCCACTGCGTAATTTGGTGTCAATATTAGGGATTGTGGCTTGGATCTGAATGAGACCACTTTGGTAAAAAACAGCAGGTTCGATTGCTGAAATTTGACCTTCAAAAGGATGCTCAGGGTAGGCATCGACATAGACGTAGATTGTTTGCCCTTTTGAGATGCGTGGTAATTGATTTTGTGGCACTGTGAAGCGGATTTTCATGGTGCTAATGTCTTCAAGGCGCACAATGTCGGTACCGACTTGAAGATATTCACCTAAGTTGACACTGCGTATGCCAACTAAACCTGCAAAAGGTGCATCTATTGCTCTACGGTCTATGGTGGCTGCAAGGCTTTCAATATCGGCTTGTAAAGTGAGGTACTTTGATTCGCTATTATCCAAATCTTGTTTTGACACTGAGTTCTGTTTGTAGAGCAAAGAGAGTCGTTTGTAGTCAGCTTTAGCTGCGGGTAGCTGTACTCGTTTACTTTTTAAGTTGGCCTTTTCAACTGCAGAATCGAGCAAGATAAGGTTTTGTCCAAGTTGGACTTCCGTGCCATTTTCGAAGTTGATATTAGAGATAGTCCCAGCCAGCTCATTGGCGATAGTCACGCCTTGGTTAGGCTCTACAAAACCGATGGCATTGATCGTGGGTTGCCATTTTTCAGTGGCAAGTGTCATGACTGTAACAGGTGATTCTTTTTCTGGCATATTGGCAATAGCATCGGCAATTTTGTTTTTTACCATGAGGTTAAAACCAATAACTGAGCCAAAGACGAGTAGTGCAATGATTAGCATTATCAGGGTCCATTTTTTCATTGTCCTGAACGCTCCTTTAATATTAGGTTGATGGTGTTGATTTTAGTAAGGTTTTCCAGCATATTTCGCAGGCAATTTCCAGTTCATTTTCATCGTATTTTATTTGTCCACGGCGTATACTTCTCGCCAATGCCATTGCTGGCTCCATAGATATAGAAAACAGGATCTTGTTGGATAAACGATGAAATTTATCCTGAGCTTTTCCTGTTTCGAAAAACTGATGTAACCCTCCAAAAATTGTTTTTTCAAAGGTTTGGTGTGGATCTGAATCTATCCCTGGGAGATGAATATATTGTTCATAACTCAGGGTTGTCGGGGTCCGTTGACTCGCAAAGTCGACCATGTTGAACCAGATACGTTGAAATTTTTGTTTTAAATCCCCATTCTGGCAATCGGCTAAAATGTATCTGGATACTTTGCAGAGCACGTTTTTTCTTAATTCAAAGATGAGTGCTTCTTTGTCTGTGAAATAACGGTAAATAGTCCCAGCAGAAATCTCTGCTTCAGTGGCTATTTTTTGCATAGAAAGCCCTTGCAATCCTTCTGCAGCAATGATTTTTTCGGTGGCGCTAAATATGCGTTCTCGCTTATTATCCATATCGTCTTTTTATAGGACCATGAAAATGAATGAACGTTCATTCATTATTTTAAACTACCTAAAACACGTTAGCAATGGGTCACTGATATTCGATATAGAGGATGTAGGGAGAATTTCTGGTATGATCGCCAGTTATTCATATCGTGATCCTTAACATGACTTTACATGTTCGTGTTGAAATTTTTTTGAGCATAAGTGACTTGGTAAAAGTAAAACAATGAAGCTAAACACCGGACAAAATGACGCTGTTCACTATGTATCAGGTCCTTGCCTAGTACTTGCTGGGGCAGGTAGTGGCAAAACACGGGTGATCATTAATAAGATAGCCTATTTAGTACAGAAATGTGGCTATCAGGCGCGGACAATTGCCGCGGTGACTTTTACCAATAAAGCCGCTCGTGAGATGAAGGAGCGTGTGGCTAAGTCTATGGGTCGTCAAGAGGCGCGTGGATTATGGATATCGACTTTTCATACTTTAGGACTGGAAATCATTAAGCGTGAGCATAAAGTCATAGGGTTAAAGCCAGGCTTTTCATTATTCGACGATCAAGATTCTCTGGCTTTACTTAAAGAGCTTACCGAAGATGAATTTGATGGTGACAAAGATTTGCTTAAAAATCTCATGTCAGCAATTTCTAATTGGAAAGGCGATTTGGTGGTGCCAGATAAAGCGTTAAAGATAGCGAAAGATAAGCAATCACAAGATTTTGCTATTTTATATCAACGCTATGCTAAGCATCTGAAGGCGTATAATGCGTTAGATTTTGATGATCTTATTTTGATCCCCACTTTATTGCTTAGGCACAATAAAGAGGTCAGGGATAGGTGGCAGCAACGTATTCAATATATGCTGGTGGATGAATATCAAGACACTAACACGAGTCAATATGAATTAGTTAAGTTACTTGTGGGAGAGCGAGCACGATTTACTGTGGTAGGAGACGATGACCAATCTATTTATTCCTGGCGTGGGGCTAAACCTCAGAATTTGGTGTTACTTGGTACTGATTTTCCTAAGCTTAAATTGATTAAATTGGAACAGAATTATCGTTCCAGCCAACGAATTTTACGCGCTGCTAACATACTTATTGCTAACAATCCACATGTTTATGATAAGACATTATACAGTGAGCTTGCCTATGGTGAGCCGTTAAGAGTATTGATAGCGGCCAACGAGGGTCAGGAGGCTGAGCGTGTGATTGCCGAAATGATCCGTCATAAATTTATGGGTAAAACTCAATTTGGTGATTACGCCATACTTTATCGTGGTAATCATCAGTCTCGCTTGCTTGAGCGTGCATTAATGACTAACCGTATTCCTTATAAGTTAAGTGGTGGAACTTCATTTTTCGGGCGAGCCGAGATTAAAGATATTATGGCTTACTTAAGGCTAGTGGTGAATCCCGATGATGATAATGCTTTTTTACGTGTGGTGAATTTACCAAAACGTGGGATAGGTCCCTCTACACTTGAGCGTTTAGGCAGTTATGCCAATGAGCGTCATATTTCAATGTTTGAAGCGATTTTTGAGGCTGAACTTAATCACCATCTAACCCCTGCGGCGATGGGGGCTTTGTATCAATTTGGTCAGTTCGTTATCGATACCAGTGAGAAGGCGACCCGTGGCGATCCCGTTGATGCCGTTAAGCACCTTATTCGTAGCATTAATTATGAAGATTATTTGTATGAGACCAGCACGAGTGCTAAAGCGGCAGAAATGAGAATGAAAAATATCTCGGAACTGTATCGTTGGGTAACAGAGATGCTGCAAGGTGATGAGTTAGATGAGGGAATGACCTTAGCGGAAGTGGTTACACGTTTGACATTGCGGGATATGATGGAGCGTAATAACGAAGATGAAGGTGGAGATCAAGTACAGTTGATGACCTTGCATGCTTCTAAAGGATTGGAGTTTCCATACGTATTTATTGTTGGTACTGAAGAACGAATACTCCCTCATCAAAGTAGTATTGATGAAGGTAATGTGGAAGAAGAGCGTCGTTTAGCGTATGTGGGGATCACTCGAGCTCAAAGAGAGCTGTGGTTTGTTTTGTGTCGTGAACGGCGGCAGTTTGGTGAGACCATGCGTTGTGAGCCTAGTCGCTTCTTGATGGAATTACCTCAAGATGATTTAATCTGGGAGAATCGTAAGCAGGTTCAAAGTGAGGAACAACGCCAACATACTGGAAAGTCTAACATTGCAAATTTAAGAGACATGTTTAAGAAGTAGCTAAGTTAGCTTAGCTGATCTGACTTTTCATGCATCAATGAGTGAAGATGCTTCGTTAAGGCGCAGTACTTTGCCCAAATATTTTCCTTGCCCCTGCTTGAACCCAATCTTTTCAAAAGTTTTTTGTTGATCCTCTGAACTGATCCCGTCGACAAAGACATTTAGTTCAAGTGCTTGAGCTGTTAAAAAATATGCGTTGAGTAATTTAGTATGTTGCTCACTGTCAAGGTGAGTAGCATAACTTGGATCGAGTTTTAACCCTTGTAGAGGTAAGAAGGTTAGGCTGCTCAATGCGCTATGGGCACTGCCATAGCCACTGAGTGCTAAATTAACATTTAATTTAGTGAGTTGTTCAAAAGCATAAATGTGATTATCGGTATCCAAGATATAATCCTGTTCATTGAAAAAAAGCCAGAGTTGCTCACTTTTAAAACGGCTTTGCTTCAGTTTATTTTTGAGTAATCTTAATGCGTGCTTATGCTTTAAATGTTGACCAGAGATATTAAGATGAATAGGTAAGCGATTGAGTGATATTTCTTGTAATCGAGAATATTCATGATTTAGGCTTTCGAGTAAAAATATATCAAGATCAGCGGTTAAGCCGTAATGTTCGGCAATATTCGACAATTTTACTTGTTTAATTTTACCTAAGTAAGGGTGGTTCCAGTAGATGCGGGGTTCTAACGCTAATGTTTTTCCTGTGCGTAGATCTTGAATGGGCAAATAGCTAATCAACAAAGAGCGACTGGAGATCGCATTGCGAAGTTCCTGTTCTAGTTGGATATCATGATTAAATTGCTTATGAGATTTATCATCGAAAATCACATAGCATCCTTTGCCGTTCGATTTAGCCTGATACATTGCAGCATCTGCATCACGCAATAAAGATTCGCTAGTATCCGCTTTGTAATGGCTAAATGCTATGCCAATACTTGCGCCAGATTTAAACTGTTGATTGGCGAGCTTGTAAGGTTCAGCTAAACCGATGAGTACACGTTTTGCGACTTCTTTAGCGTCTTGAATTTCATTTACTCTGTCGAGTAAGATGACAAATTCATCACCCCCAATTCGACCTAATGTATCATTTTCTCTAATACATAATTTGAGTCGTTTTGAGGTTTCGATAAGAAATCGATCACCTTCAAGATGACCTAACGTATCATTAATTAATTTAAAGCGGTCTAAATCGATAAACATGAGGGCAAAACGATCGTGCTTATGCCTGCGAGTATGTTTAACGGCTTGAGATAGCTTTTCCATAAACATGGCGCGATTAGGCAGACCTGTTAGCGTGTCATGGTTGGCATCATGAACTAATTGCTGTTCTATTTGTCGTCTTTTAGTTATTTCTTGTTCTAAATCTTGGTTGAGTAAGGCCAGTGTCTGAGTGCGTTCAATGACCTTAACTTCGAGTTGTTCATCATTGGATATTAATGATAGATCAGATAATTTACGTTCAATAGCACTGGCGATATGTTGTGAGACGAAAGTGAGTAGATTAAGATCATTTTCCTGATATTGTGGTGTGGTGTCGGTGCTGTAAATCGTTAATACACCACCCACTTTTTTATGAATAAATAGAGGAATGCCAATCCATTGATTGATCTTTTTAGCGCTATTGAGTTCTGGCATCGTTGAGTATATTTCATGCGAATCAATGAGGGATTGAATATCACTATTTTGCAGAAGCAATGGCTTGCTACTGTTAATGGCGTACTCTGTTAATCCATCCCCCATTTGTCTGCAGGCAGGTGATGAACTGTTATTTTGATTGACATAAAATGGAAAGTTGATCATTGAACCCTGTTCGTTTAATAACGCAATATAACAATTTTTCGCAGGCATTAAACGGCTAATAATCCGATGCATTTCTAAATATAAGGTGGTTGTTTCAATGCTGGAATTTGCCAAATTTGCGATTTCAAACAGTGATTTTTGCAGCTGTTCGGCTCGGTGCCTTTCGTATGCTTGGTGTTTGAGTTGATGGTGGGCTAAGCTCAATTTTTCAGTTTGTTGTACTATGGCCAGTTCGAGTTGTTCTTGATGTTGAAACCTTTCCATTGCATTGGAAATTTGATGACTAACAAAGTTGAGTAATTCGATTTCCCTATAGGTAAAATTAATATTTTTAGCGTAGCTTTGAATAACAAGGACCCCTAGGGTTTTATTATTTCTCTTGATTGGCACTCCGAGCCAATGGTGGCATTTAGTTCCTAGACTTTCTATTTGCTTATTGAAAATGAGTTGATCAAATTGGTCCTCGTCACAGAGTAGAGTTTCTCCCGTCTTAAGTACATAACCTGTCAGGCCGTTAAGGAGTTTTTTAGCGCTATGCTTGTGGTGATCGATTTCAATAGGGTTAGTGTCTTTTTCATCAAGAAAAAAGGGAATTGCAAGCCTGTTACTTTGCAGGTTGAGTAAAGCGACAAAGAAATTATTAGTAGGTAGTAATGCTTTGATTGAGTGATGGACCCCGGCATAAAATTCTGAAGAAGAATGTGCAGTTGTCGCCAGTTTTGATAATGCTAACAGTCTATTAGGTGTAACTTCTGTTCGTGTATATTTAAGAGCTAAATTCTTTAAACGTGTCATCCTTTTGTGCAGAAGCTCAAATTCATATTGTGAATATTGAGTTGATTTATCCCTAAACATAGTATTCGCCAATCGCTATTTTTTATTTGATGGATCTAGCATGTGGACTCATTTCTGATGTAATAAATATAAATAGCATGAAAAAGAATCATAGCCAAGACATTTGCTTGATACATTTTGAGGACAGAGCATATTCAGTGAAGAAAACTGACCTAATGAGCTAAAAGTTGAGCAAACAGACACATTATTCGTATAAAGCTATAGACGGCGGAGCAAATAATCAATATTATGTGCCTCGCTAACAAGGTAGGCACCCATAGCTCAGCTGGATAGAGCGCACCCCTCCGGAGGGTGAGGCCGAGGGTTCGAATCCTTCTGGGTGCACCAGAATGAGTAGAACACTAAGTTAGCAGTAAGTATTATTGAAATAGTCAGTGGTGATTGTAGCTCAGTTGGTAGAGTCCCGGATTGTGATTCCGGTTGTCGTGGGTTCGAACCCCATCAGTCACCCCATTTCAATTGATATAGCATTTATTTTGATAATATAGTTCTAATGTAACAAATTACGGTGATTAGCGCAGCCCGGTAGCGCATCTGGTTTGGGACCAGAGGGTCAGAGGTTCGAATCCTCTATCACCGACCAAATATTAAAATATTGAATTTTATTCAGTATTTTACAGAAAAGAATCTGGGTAATAAGCGGAGAGATATAGCGAATTCAGATTTGACATAAAAATAAATCAAAAATTACGGTGATTAGCGCAGCCCGGTAGCGCATCTGGTTTGGGACCAGAGGGTCAGAGGTTCGAATCCTCTATCACCGACCAAATTTTAAAAGCCTTCTGATAAATCAGAAGGCTTTTTTTGTGGCAAAATTAAATCAAGTATTTGCTTATTAGATTAATAAACCGTTTTTTACCAAAACGGCTTAGACGTTAATCTTCAATATCAGTTGGAGGAAAAATATACCCCATAAAGGCATTGGTTTTCATTGGGACAAAACGTTCTAGCTGAGGTATTTCTTCAATACCTGTGACAATAATGTCAATGTCTAACCCTCGTGCGACATTGATGATTGCACGGCAGAGTTCACCGCTATGCTCACTTTCATCATAATAGGCAAAAGACTGGTCTAGCTTGACATAACTAGGTCTAAGCTCCTGTAAATAGGACATAGAGCCAAATTGATGACCGAAGTGATCGATACCAAAATGGGCTCCATTCTCTCGAATGATGTTACAAATGGAATGACAGGAATCAGGATCACTATTGATCCCAGCTTCTGGAATATCGAAACACATCCGCTCAGACAGTGGAGTTGAGCGTAAAAAGGTATTTAGCCATTCATGGAATTTAGGATCACTTAAGCTTTGGAAAGTTAAGTTGATTGCAATGGGTTCTTTATGCCTATTGAGTAGGTTTTTTTCATGTATATCTTCAATCAAGCATTGATCCAATAGTGAACCTAAAGACAGTAATTCAACATAGGGCATAAATTGGCCTGCATGTATTATTTTATCCCCCATATTGAGTTGGCAATAAAGTTCTCTTTGTAAAATATGATCACTGTCATTTAGCTGCACTGGTTGCCACTTAAAATTAAATTGACGTTTTTTAATCGCAACACTTAAATGTTCACGCCATTGTTCTCGTGTGAATAATTGCTTTTGATTGGTTTCAAACCAATGGAAGACTTTATTTTCATTAACCGCTTTTTGGAGAGCGTTGTCTGTTTGGGCTAATATGTCAGAAACTGACATTTGTCCTATGCGTTCTGCGACACCAATAGCAAAGTTTTCATTAGATTTACATCCTGCTTTAGACATTTCCTGATTGATGGTTCGTATTAAGGTCTGTAAATATTTACTGGTCTGATCATGTTCAGAATTGGTGATTAAAAAGGCAAATTCATAGGCTGCTATGCGTGCGATGATAGAGCCAGTCACTTCATTTAAATGTTCTGTCATTTTTTCTGAGAGTAATTTAATGGTTTCGTCCCTAACTTGATAACCATACTTACTATGGATCTCTTCTAACCAGTCAAACTTAGCCATTATGAGCGCACCATTGGCGGGTTCCTGAAGCCAACTATTTAAACGCCCCATCATATACAAGCGGTTTGGCAACCCTGAAACTTGGTCGACTAAGTTCTTTTTACGCAGTTCTCCGATTTCTTCATCAATAGAATTAAATAATTGTTTCAACTGTTCCGACATACTATTAAAGGCTAGCACGACAGATTTGAGCTCTGCAGTATTGGGTACTCGCAGACTAGGGCCAAACTTACGTTGAGCTATTTCTTTTGCGTGTAGTGCTATTTCATTAAGTGGTTTTAGTATCCATGTTAATCCTACTCTTGCCAGTACGATAGCAATAAGAAATAGAATAGAGAAAACAATGATAGCATTCGTCATGGTGCGCCATAGCTCATGGTAACCAAAGCCTGGGTGGGCGGTGATTTCTAATTTAGCGAGCTGAAGCCAACCTGAAGTTATCGTGCTCTCTTTTTTAATGGTTTGGAAGAACCCTAGATTGATAAACCATTGAGGTACGCCTTGAATATTTAGGGGGTTATCCCATGTTTGTTGATTACCGTCGACGAGCCAGGTTAATTTTACTTGTTGATAATACCCACCTTCGAAGATGACATTAATCAGGGTTTCGGCAGCGACAATATCACCCGCTTCAAGATCTGGAACTAGCATGATCCCTAGTGAATTACTGGTATTGTTGAGATCAGATTCCATTTGCTTGGTTAAGAAATTCTGGGTTTCAATGAATTGTATATAGCCTAAACTAGCTACCACCAGTAAGAAGAGGCCGAACAGTAGTGAGTATATCTGTCGAAACAGTGTCATCTTGTTAACTACTCCAATTTTAATTTGGGCTTTCTGAGTCTTTCGACACCCAATCTGTTTTTGAGATCGTTCCATTTGGCAAGCTTTTTAGATGAGCCTGCTAGAACCCCTCGTCCTTTTTCTTTGTTAAGCCAAAGTTGCCGACCATTAAAACTGTATACTGGGAGCAAATCTTTTCTTTGTGTTGCTGGTTTAATTTTTTTATCTAAATTATCCAGTACTAAAGGGATAGAACCTGGAGACTCATAATACGCGAGAACCATATGATATTGGTTCACAGATGTTGCTTTGACCATTGTTATCCGTAACTTATCTTCTGCTACACCCAACTGGAGTAACGTGAAGTATTTAGCAATGGAGAAGTCTTCACAGTCACCACCATTGACTCCGATAAATTCCATTGGCGTTGCCCAGTAATTTTTATCTCCCCAGAGCTTTATATCATCGACAAAACGAAATAAATTAAAGAAATTATTGACCTTAGTTATCTTCTCTTTTTCATGTAGACTTTTTGCTTCGTCCAACACCTTAAACCACGCTTTAACTCGCTTACCGGCTCGTTGACCATATCTTGACTCGAGCGTTGACGTTATGTGCGCCTTATCGAGTTTTTGTGTTGGAGAAGCATAAAGACAAGACGTCACTAACATCACAGCGATTAAAGAAAATCGACAGACTTTTATATAAGTTAAATTATGATTAAGTCTGGCGTTCATGATGTTAGATTAAGTTCCTTATTCTATTTTTTCATCTACCGAATAGATATGCCATTTCATATTCACTGTACTATCTTCACCTTTAGCCTCAGCGATAACTCGTCTATTTTGAGTGTGAGCTATGTCTGTGTCGCTGGTGTCTATGGGTTTATCGAAGCTGTATCCAATAGCAATAAGTCTATCAGATAGTATGCCAAAGCGTTGGTTAAGTTCTGTTGTCACAGCATTAGCTCTATTTTGGGAAAGGGTCAAGTTATGATCGTAAGACCCTGTTTTACTGCAATGACCTTCGATGGTTATTTTAGTATTAGGGAAATCACGCATAAATGTTGCTATGGCCTCAATTTGATCATAGTACATAGGGTCGATGTAATAAGAGTCATTAGCGAATAAAATATTCAGTGCTTTATTTTCATAAAGTGGCTGAGTTTTTTTACAGCCATAGTTGTCAATTTCTACGCCTTTAAGGGTGTCATTACAGCGTTCTCGAGCTAGGATAACACCATCTTTATCATGATCATTGAGGTCGTTTACTTGATTTGTAGCTGTGTCCATAGTGGCGATATCTCTCATGGAACAGGCTGATAATAGGACGATGCTTAATAGTAGAGTGAATGTTCTCATTGGTTTACTCCTCCTTCGTAGTTTCGTTCACCTTGCCATATCTCTGGACGAGTGACTCTTAATGATTCCAGTAGTCTGCCTGTTGAATTTAATACTCTGTATTCTGAAATGATTTGGTCATATTCGGCTTCTAAGTAATCTTTACGAGCTTCGAATAGTTCATTTTCAGTATCGAGTAAATCGAGGAGTGTACGTTGGCCTAAGTTGAACTGTTGGCTATAGGCTATTTGTGTGTCTTTGGCTGCAATAACATGATCTCGAATATACATCTTCTGTGGTTCGAGGAGTTCATACGCATTCCAAGCAAGGTTAACGCCCTCAACAACTTGGCGGTATGCGCGTTGGCGGACTTCTTTTGCTTCACCGATCTTATAAGCGGCTTCTTTTTCTCGAGCAAGATCTTTACCGCCAGAGAAGAGGTTGTATTTTATTCTAACCATGGCAATGAGATCGTTACTGTGGCCGCCGACATTTGCACTAGCAATAGAACTAAAGCCGTCTTCGCCCGCTAAGTTATTGTCCCAGTTACCCGCTAGATCAAGAGAGAGCTGAGGATAATAATTAGACTGTGCTGATGACTTTTCATTTTTAGCTGCTTCGATATCATTAGTAGCAGATTTTAATATTGGATGATTCTCTTGAGCGATTTGAATACTTGTATTGAGATCTTTTGGCATCATATCATCATCAGGCACGGGGACAATTAAGTCTTCGGGTGCTGATTCTACTACGGTTATAAACTGAGCTTTAGCATCATAAAAATTATTTTTGGCAGAGATTAGATTGGCATTTGCACGGGCTAAACGTCCAGTTATTTGCGATAAATCGGCAATGGAACCTAAACCTGAGTCGGTTCTTTCTTTAATTTGGCCATAAATATCTTGGTGGCTCACGATGTTCTTTTCGGCTAGCGTCATCACCTGCTCAGTTCGAATATAATTGATATAAACCCGTGTTACATCAAGGGCGATATCTTCTGCAGCTGAGAATAGTGCCCATTGATCGGCGCTGGCTTCAAAACTGAATCTATCGACTTCGCTACTGGTGTAAAACCCATCGAATAACATTTGTTTAATGCTAAAACCAGCTTCTCCTCGTTCAAGTTCGATAACACCATCAGCATCGACGTCACCTTGGTTTTTCTTGCGGCGACTCGAAGGGCTATTTGTTTGTTCCCAGCCATAGCCACCGCTAAGGTCTACATTAGGCATGTAACCAGCAAAAGCTTGATTGACCTGTTCTTCGCGAGCTTTAAAGCGATTAAAGGCAATACGGATCTCAGGATTAGTATCCAGAGTATGAGCAACAGCTTGTTCCAGTGTTTGGCTATAAGCTGATGTTGACATGAGCAGTGTGCTAATAGCTAATGCTATAGCGCTGTGCGTTAATCGACAAGTTTTACCTGTGTTCATGTTATTAATCCCTCCTGATTGAATGTTAAAATCACCGCTCTCTTAACGCTGTATCTTTCGCTCTTAAAATTGGATTCAGTATGTACTCTAGAATGGATTTTTGGCCTGTAATAACATCAACGGAGGTCAGCATTCCAGGTATGATAGGCATTTCTACGCCATCATCTCTTGTTAAGCTTGATAATTCAGTTCGTACTTTCACTATGTAGAAGCTATTTCCCTCTTCATCTTGTGACGTATCAGCACTGATGTGCTCAACGACGCCATCAAGGCCTCCATAGCGAGTAAAGTCATAAGCCGTTATCTTAACGATCGCCTTTAAGCCTGAATGTAAAAATGCGATGTCTTTCGGGGTGATTTTGGTTTCAATAAGCAGTTGGTCTTCAGATGGAACAATTTCAATGATATTAACCCCAGGCTGAACGACGCTACCTAATGTATTGATATGTATTGTTTTAATCGTCCCATTCACTGGGGAGGTAATTTCAGCTTTATTCACTTTGTCTTGTGCACCAACTTGGGCTTCATTGATACGAGAGAGTTTGGTTTGCAGTTCGCTTAATTGAGTTCGCGTTTCTGCTGAAAATGTAAAAATGGCCTCGCGTCTTTTTAAAATAGCTTCATCTTGTGAGGCTTTAACTTTGGGGCGTAGTAAACGTAGGCTGGCTAACTCTCCCTGAATATCATTAACAATACGTTCAAGTTTAAGTAGTTCCACTTCTGGCACGATCCCTTTATCAGCTAAAGGTCTGGTTAGTGATAATTCTCGGGATACTAATTGGTGGCTTTTTGTTAACGTGGTTATTTTTGATGCAAGATCTTCTGTTTCTTGTTGTTTTTGCAATATCTGTCTAGCCAAAATCTCAATGTGATTACTAAGGCTATCTAATCGACCTGAATACTCTGCTGACTGTCTTTTGATAAGTTCAGGTTCTTTTTCACTCAGGGTTTTAGAGAAACGTAAAGGGAGCTTAGTAATCTTGACTTGTTCTCGCCAATTTGATGACATGTCAGTGATCACGATACTGTTTAATTCAGTTTCTAGTCGTCTTACATTAGCTTGTAAGCTATAGACTTCCTGCTCTTGTTGGGCGAAGTCAGAACGAAACCGAGTTGCATCAATACGGACTAATGCTTGTCCTTTTGTGACCAGCATGCCCTCTTTTACATACATATCCTGCATTATCCCCCCATCTAGGCTTTGAATCACTTGTATTTGGGATGAAGGGATGACTTTGCCCATTCCTGTGGTGACTTGATCCAGCTCAGAAAAAAACGCCCAAATAAGAAAGCATAAAATTAATGCTGTCAGTACCCAAATAATTAATCTATGACTGCTTGGCGCATCGGTCATCATTGCACCATAAACATCATCGATCATTTCCAGATCATCTGTTGTTAGATGTTGGCTCATTGTCCAGTCTCTGCTGATAATAAGCCTTTATTTAACTTGTCTAGGACGTCAGCTTTAGGGCCGTCGATAATGACATGACCTCGGTTCAGTACAATAATACGATCGACTAATTTCAGTAGATGCGTTTTATGAGTGATGAGTAGTAATGTTCTGTCTTTACTAACATTTTGCATTGCATGAATGAATTGTTTCTCGGCCCTAGCATCCAAGCTTGAAGTGGGTTCATCCATGAGTAAAACGGGTGGGTCATTAAGTGTTGCTCTGGCTAAAGCAATCGTTTGTCTTTGTCCGCGAGACAGTGTTTGACCACCTTCACCAACTTGTTGATCTAACCCTTCACTTTCTAAATCGGTAAATTGACTAATCCCTGAAAGTTGCACGGCTCTGATGAGTTGATGCTCTGTGACTTGTCGAGTGCCAAATAGAATGTTATCTCTAATTGTGCCGTGAAAAAGTGTTATATCTTGTGGTAAATAACCAAAGTTACGTCTTAAGTCTGTTGGATGTATCTGAGCTGAGTCAAGTCCATCATATCGTAAGCTGCCTTGCGTTGGTTGGTAGAGGCCGACTAATATTTTAGCTAATGTACTCTTACCAGAACCATTGCGACCTATGATAGCGATACGTTCACCTGGCTCAATATTGATCGACATAGGATGCAAGATAGGTTTCTCTGAGCCAGTGTAAGAGAAGCTAATGTGCTCTGCTTTAATTTTTCCCTGTAAACGCTGGCGACTAACAAGATGACCTTTATTTTCGAACTCACCTTCTTGAGTCATTATTTCGTTGAGTTGACGTAGCGCACTGGCGGTATGATTTCCTCTAGTCATGAGTCCTGCGAGCTGTGCCATGGGGGATATCGCTCTGCTAGATAAAATCACTGCAGCAATAATCCCTCCCATAGAAATTGCATTATCGGCCACTCGGTAGACGCCCAGGATGACGACACAAACTACTGAGAGTTGGACGATAAAGTTGGCTAAGTTAGTGACTGAGGTGGATATTTTTTTTGATTTTAATTGCCAATTGGCAGTATGGCCTATCATTTGTTGCCAGCTTTTTTGTACGATACCTTCAGCACCGCTGGATTTAATGGACTCTAATGACGCAAGAGATTCAATTAGATGGCCATGTTTGAGGCTGGCGAACTTGTTACTTTCTTCAATTGCAGCCTTCAGTTTTGGCTGCATTATTAAGGTGTAGCCTATGATCAGAATGCTGCCGATCAAAGGAATGATGGCAAGATCGCCAGCAACGATATAAATGATAATCATGAAAAATAGAGCAAAAGGAAGATCAACTAATGTTGTGATCGTTGCCGATGTTAAAATCTCTCTGATACTGTCAAATTCACCCAGTTGTCTAGCCATTCCTCCTACACTGGGTGAGCGTTTTGCCAAGGGGATGCCAATGGCTTTGGCGAATAATTTTGATGAAACGATAATATCGACTTTTTTGCCTGCCACATCAATAAGGTAGGCTCGTAGTTGCCTCATGATTAGATCAAAAATGTAGGCGACACTTGCACCAATTGCGAGTACCCAAAGCGAGGAAAAAGCGAGATTTGGGACTACCTTATCATAGACATTCATGATAAATAGTGGCGACACGAGTGCAAATAAATTAACCAACACAGAAGCCAATAGTGCATCCCGATAAATGGGTGCAGAATCTTTAAGGGTTTGTACTAACCAATGTGTTTTGTTGTCATATTGATGAACATCGAACCCCATATCACCACGATATTGTTGCTTGACAAGAAATAGGTAACCCACATAGATGGCTTCTAAATCTTTTAGTGTTAACACTTGCTCTCCACCAATGTCAGGTAATTGGATCACTGCTTTATCTTTGTCAATATTTAGCTCTCGAAGTAAACAGGCCTTTTTATCTTTTAATAGTAAGATACAAGGTAAAAATATAGGAGAGATATGATTCAAGCTTTTTTGGGCTAACTTTGCAGCTAAACCTGCTCTTGCTGCAGCTTGGGGGACCAGTTCTGGTGTGAGTACATTTGAAGACAAAGGGAGTCCTGCCGCCATAGATTCACTGGAGCAAGGACTACCGAAATGCTCAGTTAATAGTACTAAGCTGTCCAGTAAGGGATCGACAGTCACTCGTTGAGAGGCTGAAATGGTCCATTGTTCATTTTTTTTAGGGGCTGATGTGGACACTGAAAAATTGGTCCTTACCTTTTGTTACTGTTCTGCGCCTATTATATTACATAATTGAAAACAAAAAACTCGATTTTTATTTAAATCATTATTTTTATTTGATTTTGGTAGTATCGGATAAGTGTTGATTATAAAAATATGTGGCTTTTTTGTTGGTTAAATGACATTTTTTAGGCTGGGGTATCTTATTTTTCAATGACTAGATGGTGGCGTTATTGTGTGTTTGGTAAGGGGAGGTTGAGTCTGCTATTCCTCTTTTTTAAGGTAAAGTATTTACAATAATAGCTTCGTCAAAGAGTAGGCTGTCAATAATCACAGTTTCATTGGTATCGCTGTACAGCACCGACA
The DNA here is from genome assembly GCF_013248905.1 of Shewanella sp. VB17. Lineage (NCBI taxonomy): Bacteria > Pseudomonadati > Pseudomonadota > Gammaproteobacteria > Alteromonadales > Shewanellaceae > Shewanella > Shewanella sp. VB17. Next base: position 5,008,230 of record NZ_JABRVS010000001.1, on the reverse strand, counting down.
AATCTACGTCTATCAATTCGATGATTAATGTATCACCTCCGAGATCGGCCCCATTACTGTCTAAGGTGATACTGGTGTTTCCTGCTGTAAAGTTAATACTAAAATAAGACTCTAAGGAATGACTTTCTTCATCAAGTAGGATTTCAGAAATATCTAATGTATCGTGCAACACATTAAAGTTATAAATTGTATCAGTACTACCATCAGCATCCCCAGCTTGCCAAATGAGAACATCAGCATCTAAATCTATACCGACGTCTAGGCTATCAGTGTCTTTACCTCCTATTAGTATATCGTTACCTTCGCCCGCATTTAGCGTGTCATTCCCTGTTCCGCCAATTAAATAATCAGAGTTTATACTTCCTGTTAGTTCGTCAGTGCCCATTGTGCCATTTTGTAATGCATATTGATCTGGTACAAGTGGAATTGTTTTAGCGATAACGGCAAAGTGTCCAGTTAAGTTATCGCCATCACCGTCAGTGGCAATAAGATTGAAATCAAGTTGTCCATCAATCTGAGCTTGTATCATTTGATATTGATAAAAATCCCATTGCCCTGTTCCAGGTGTGAATTCGACCTTGAAGACGAGTGTGTTTGAGGTTGTTTGACCAACGAGTGTATTACCTGATTGAGATATGATAATAGCATCGCCATTTTGCGTGAGTAAACCAGTCTCATTAGTGCCAGTAAATACTAATAACCCTCTCTCATCAGCCCCCCACAGAGTCTCAATAACCCCAGTAGCATAACCTATGGCTAGGCCATCACGACCTAAAAATTCGATTGATTTAACTGTTAAATCACTATTATCTGAATTGTTATTGATGCCGTTGTCGGTGGCTTTTATGATTATTTTATCGAAGCCACCTTCAAGAGTTTGGAAAATGGCAGCGTAGTTACCATCATTAGCATCTGAACTAAATGTTTGTATTATAATTAATTGTCCATCACGGTAAAATTCGACAAGGCCAACCTCAAGTTCACCACCAAACATACTCGCAAATTTCATATTGATACCATAAGCTAGCGTACCAGAATCTAGTGTTATCACCATTTCTTCTGATGCTTCAGTTCCATCAGCGAATTGGCGAAAATCAATTTCTGCATTGAGGTTGTGATAAGGCGAAGCGACACTCTTGACACCGATCCCGTTGTTGTTGCCATAGACAATTGCAGAAGTTAATGTCGAATCAGTTGCAGATGTAAACCCATTAGCTGTTACTGTGAAGCCGTCAAAATCAAGGATGTTATGATTTCCATTACTCGTTGTGAATGAATAATTTCCTAATAAAGTATCTGGAATATTTGAATCAGAAACGAGGATGGCCGATTCATCTGTTATTATCGGGGCGTCATCTTCAATAATAATAGATAAATTGCTATTGATACTATCGCCTGCGAGGTTGTTTATGATGGCACCAAAATTAAATTCCAATACGTCTTCAGCATTTGTTAGTGGGTGATCAATAGGAGCATGAAGAGTGGTATCATAATTGATACTAAAATCCGGACTGATCCCTTGAAACTCACCTAATACTAAGGTGATAACAAGTAGCCCACCTTGGGTACTACCAGTAAAGGTATCGCCGTTTCTGCTCCATACATCGACATCATCGCCGCCAGATGTCATGCCTATGGGGCCTGTGAGTGTAACACTGAAAGCGTTACTATCTACATCTGTAAAACTGATCACGCCAGAGTCTGTTACCTCGTTTGTCGTGTCTGCAGGCGCTATACCATTATCTTTAATGCCATTAAGCAATCCTTCCTCAGAGACTCGGGTTGAGGTAATACTGGTTATTTCTGGGATGTCATCGACATTGTCTAGTGTGATATTGACCACAGCAATGTCGATGAGGCCAGCGAGATCGGTGACTATAACATTTAAATTAAAGGTGCCTAACTCGGCGTCATCGATGTCTTGATTTAAGGTGAGCTGCCCAGAGGTAGCATCAATATCGAAGACGCCGTTGGTGAGGCCACCACCTTCAAAGCTGAAACGTAAGTTATCGCCTGCATCCGGGTCGTCAGCGATAACCGTGCCGACTAAGGTTCCCGAGGCCGCGCCTTCATTGAGGCTGCCAAAATCATAGGTATCAAGGTTTGCTGCATCACCTGCGACATCGATGCCGGAGCGAAACTCTGGAGCTTCATTGAGGTTATTAAGATCAATGGCCACGGCGGCAATGTCGGTAAGGCCTGCGAGATCGGTGACCAGAACATTAAAATTAAAGGCGCCTAACTCGACGTCATCGATGTCTTGATTTAAGGTGATCTGCCCAGAGGTAGCATCAATATCGAAGATGCCGTTGGTGAGGCCACCACCTTCAAAGCTGAAACGTAAGTTATCGCCTGCATCCGGGTCGTCAGCGATAACCGTGCCGACCAAGGTTCCCGAGGCCGCGCCTTCATTGAGGCTGACTAAATCATAGGTATCAAGGTTTGCTGCATCACCTGCGACATCGACGCCGGAGCGAAACTCTGGGGCTTCATTGAGGTTATTAAGATCAATGGCCACGGCGGCAATGTCGGTAAGGCCTGCGAGATCGGTGACCAGTACATTAAAATCAAAGGCGCCTAACTCGGCGTCATCGATGTCTTGATTTAAGGTGATCTGCCCAGAGGTTGCATCAATATCGAAGATGCCGTTGGTGAGGCCACCACCTTCAAAGCTGAAACGTAAGTTATCGCCTGTATCCGGGTCGTCAGCGATAACCGTGCCGACCAAGATTCCCGAGGCCGCGCCTTCATTGAGGCTGCCAAAATCATAGGTATCAAGGTTTGCAGCATCACCTGCGACATCGATGCCGGAGCGAAACTCTGGGGCTTCATTAAGGTTATTAAGATCAATGGTGATCTCTGTAATATCACTGCCACCTATTCCTAGGTTGCCATTGAGGTCGGTGTAGCTGTTATTGAGGACGGTGACATTTGCGCTACCAGTAAAATTTGAATTTGGGGTAAACGTTGCCGACCACGTAATGCCATTATCATCGGTGGTGAGATCAGTGACGGTACCACCAGAGGTATCAAGTTCCTCTACTGTAAAGCCAGTGACTTGTTCAGTGAAGGTAAAGGTCACTTCACTGGTTTCACTTACAGTTAATTGTGCATCGACAATATTAACGACGACACTTGGTGTATTGGTGTTGACTGAATAGCCTTCGCTATCGGTGGCATTGTTGCTGTTGCCTGCGGTATCAGTTGTGGTGACGTTGGCATTGATCACAGTGTTTGGGTCGGCGGCGAGATCAGCGCCAGAGACGAGGATACTAAATTGGCCATTTGTATCAGTTTGACCTGTATAGTTGACTCCATTAATGGTGAGGGTAACAGTATCACCAGCACTGAACTCGCCACTGACGACTCCGGTTATCGCGATATCTTGCAGGGCTTCAGCAAAATTGATGACATCATCTGTGGTCACGTTCTCATCTAAGGTAATCGTTAATATCGGGGGAGTGGTATCAATGATAACGGTATCATTTTGGGTGGGCAGGGGAGTTGCTTCTGTCACGGCTTCAGATTCATGGCCTGTACCAGCAATAGTCTCATTACCAGAGCGAGCTAAAGTAATAAAACTAGAACTACCTTCATTGCCGCCAGTACCTGAACCTGCTGCAGTAGCAGGTAAGTCGAGAGAGGGATCATCCCCTGCTAATATTTGTGCTTGTATCGCGGCAATTTCATCATCGATGTTTAAATCTTCAGTGGTATCTATAGCGAAGGTTTGTTCTAGGTTACTAGGGAGCGTAATGTCAGACTCTAATTGTATAATGCTTTGCTCATTAACAAGTGTACCGTCAGCCATTTGCAGAGTAAATTGAGTCTCAGGTGAAAAAATGAGCCGCTCACCACTGTTGATTGCATCACCAATGGTTAAATCACGTATATTGCCTGTTACATCCTTGGCTTCTAGCTGTCCGATTAGATTGGTAATAACGGCATCTTGTGCTGTTACTGCTACACCCATAATCATATTCCTGAGCTAATGCTATATATTTTACACTGATACTTTTTGCATTGAAGTAAGCATACCTTCGCATAATTTTAGCGTCTTAACCTTAAAGCTTAATTCAGATCTTGCAGCTGTCAAATTAATGACGCTTAGATGTTTATAGTGATTAAATAAGCCTGTAGATAGAAATGAGTAATAGTCTTAGCTATTCAGATGATTAACTCAGTCTCGTGTGTTTAAAATGGATTTTCTAATAAGAAAACTATCTAAATCCTCGTTTTCTTATTAGAAATTGGTATGATAAATCAAGCGGATTTTATGGCGTTTCTGTAGCTTAATATCGCTGAATTTTGTTCTCCTAAATGTTCCTGCATCTCACCAAGTGCTAACCAGTGGGTCTTATTCGGTTGCATTTTACAGATGTGTTGCCAATGTTCCATCGCCTGTCGGTATGCTTTATTTTGTTGATGAAGTTTGGCGACTAGAATCTTAAGATGAATGTTGTCATTATGTTTCTTTTCGGCAGCAAAAATTAACTCTCTTTCATTAACGTCACTAGGGAGTAAAACCGCCCCTAAACTGGTTAATATTTCAGGGGAAGGGGAGTGATTAAGCTGTTTCATTAGCAACTTTAATGCTTGCGGTTTCTTATCGTATTGAGTTAACCCGGTACAATAGAGTGCGAGGTTACTCATTTCTTTTCGTTCGGCTCGGCTGAAGCTGTGCCAGACTTTCTCTAATTCTTGAAGACTTGTTTTTGTTGCAGAAATAAGTAATGCCTGATGAGTCGATAAGGCTAATTCAGCAAATGTTTGTTCACTGAGTAATTGTCGTTTTTTGATGATCGGTAGGAGAAGTTTTAGGGCATTAAAATCTGCTTGCGCCTGATAGAGTTCGAGGGCAAGTTTAAGTACCGGAAGTTTGCTTTTACTTGTGGGTACTAGTTTATCCAATTGTTTTCGTGCCTCAATTAGTTCACCTTGTTGAAGCAAGTAGCGGGTACGAATTGTTGCGACGGTTTTGGTAACCATGGGTTCTTTTTCGGCTTCTAGTAGATAATAATCTCTAGATTCTATGTTGTTTTGATGCTGAGCAGCTCTTGCGGCTGCGAGTAAATTAAAGGAAGGACTCTCACCTTTTTTTGCTCCTTTGACCATGGCTTTTTCTGCCACAGCCCAATCTTCTTCAGCTAATGCAAGTTCGCCGAGTAAAGTGTGTTTTTTTGAAGCTTTTTTCCGCCATTTATCTGGTAGTAAACGGCTGCTAAAAATCAGATGTAGAATTAAAACCAAACACCATTCTACAAGCTGTAATAGGCAATAAAATAACACTAAGCAAATGAGAGCTGCGATAACTCCCATCTCTATTTCGTAGTCCCAGAAAGCTAAATAGAGGTAACCATTCATACCATCAAAAAATGGACTAATACACAGGCCAATTAAAATAATCGACAGATATGCAAGCACTTTGATCATATCGAAGGCTCCTCAGATCCCATTAAATTACCATGGGTAACGAGTTGTTGTAGTAAAGGAGTTGAAGCAAAATTTTGAATTTTTGGAGTTTGGATCTCTAATGTGCTTAAGGCATCTAAAGCGGCTAATGTTTCTTTTGTTTGCGTATTTTTAAGATCGAAATATTGAAAAATCCATTTTCTTGCTAAAGTCAGTGACTGACGATAATTGACTTCATCTTGGTGATAGAGGGCTAGTTGAGATTGAAGCAGTTTATTTCTTATATTTTCAACTAAATACCATTGTTCATCGGGTTTTAATAGTGGAGTGATGTCAGTGGTTCTCTTGCGCACGACAATGAAGTCTTCCATTAACGATTGCCATGATTTGGTTAGATTATTTCGCCAGTCGCTGACTGATTCTGTCATCTTCGCATTATCAATTTTGTTTGCTGCATTGACTAAATCGACCCTATTCAATGGGAGTTGGTCTAGGTTTTCAATGATACTGTTTAGCATGAGTACTGTCCCAGCTATGTCAGTACTTTTGATGATGGATACTGCGGCAATATCTCGAGCTAATGTTTTTCTTAGTGGCGTTAAGGCTGGGTCTTTCATTGACTGAATTCTTTGATCTGCAGCCTTAAGCAAACTTACAGCCGTGATGGGATCTTGCTCTAACCATAGTTTACTTCCCGCCATTCTCACCAAGTACTTGGCCTCTTCAGCCATCCAACGATTAGGATTTCGCTGAGCTAATGTGGCCACACGATTATTGAGTCTTGATTGGCTGGCACTTATAAGCGTTAATTGTTGAGTGAGTTTACTTTCTGTTTGACGTTGTTGTTGATCGAGTTTTGATACTTTTTCTAAAGGCTCTTTGAGTGCTAATGTTAACTCTTGAGCTAAGCGCTGAGTGCGGTCTGTTTGCTTATTTATTTCCTGATGTAGGTAATATCCGCCTCCTAAGCAAGTAAAAGTCAACAGTAAAATTAGCATAAAGGTGAATAAAAGCCCCCAAGATATATTGGAACTACGATCAGAATGTTGATTTTCTGATGAGGATCGCTTGGTACTCGTGGCTGCGCTTGATTCTGGAATTTTCTCGTTAGAGATGAGCTCATTCTTTGGCTCTTGCTGGTTTTTATCTAACTTTTTGTTGTCCATTAAACAGTCCTTGAGGGAATACTGCTACAATAATAACGAGTATAAGGCCGTGTATAGCTAAATTCATAAGCCTAATGCGGAAATCATGGCCTTACAATTTGCGGCTTTGGCGTTAGTAACTTGGTGTAGTCCATAAGCTAAAGCTTGCTCCTTGACTCTGGAGCTTGGGACTATAATATGACATGTAAGCAGCCAAGCAAATAACTCTTTTGGCACAAGTTTAATTAGGCTATGTAGAATCTCCCCACTTGTGATGATAATAGTATCGACTCCTGCATCTTGCCATTGAGTAGGAATACACTTGTCAATTAATGGGCAGGTTCTTTGATAGGCTTCCCAATAATTAACTTTACCACCACGCTGTATTAGGGTTTCTGCGAGCGTTTCACGTCCTCCATCCCCCCTTACAATAACGACTTTTTTGTTAGATAAATCTTGTAGTTCTGGGAGTGAAAGTAAACCTTCAGTCTGTTGATTATCTGCTGGGGTTGATAATGAGGCGATTCCCAGTTCTTGTAGAGCCTGAAAAGTGGCGTTACCTATGGCATAAAACGTTGCCGCTTTATGTTTGTTTAGCGCGATTGCTTGAGAGGAAAATTTGACGGCATTGGTGCTGATAAATATCACAATATCGGCAGAGTTAACATGAGCGATAGCATTTTGCTCATCGGTTGTGTCAGTTGCTTTAATCTCAAGTAAAGGCGTCACTATATATGAGACCCCAAGTTGTTCTAGGGCCTCAGACATTAACTGATTTCGGTCTTTTGCTCGTGTGAGTAAAACCTTCATCGACCGTGTCTACTTGATGTAAACAGCATCAAGAATAGTTTTTGCACCTTGACTAAGTAGCTCTTCTGCAAGTGCAATACCAAGTGATTTAGCATTCGTTTTTGGGCCTATTTTTGTTGCTTCAATTATCTGAGTGCCATCAGGGCTACCTACTAGGCCGCGTAGGGTTAAAGTATCATTTTGAATTTCGGCATAAGCCCCAATCGGTACCTGGCAGCCCCCTTCAAGATGCGTATTCATGGCGCGCTCAGCAGTAACGCGAAAGCGAGTCTCAGCGTGCTCAAGTGGTGCTAATAATGCTTTAACTCGTTCATCATTGTTACGACATTCAATACCTACAGCCCCTTGACCATTAGCTGGTAAAGATTCCTCAGTTGAGATAAAACAAGTGATGCGTTCTTCGAGTTTTAGACGCTTAAGACCTGCAGCAGCTAAGATGATAGCATCGTATGCGCCTGAGTCCAGTTTTCCTAAGCGTGTGCCTACATTGCCGCGCAGATCTTGGATTTTTAGATCTGGGCGAGTCGCTCTGATTTGGCACTGTCGACGTAGACTTGATGTACCAACAATGGCCCCTTGTGGAAGTTCGCTAATGCTGTTGTAGTTATTCGAAACGAATGCATCACGAGGATCTTCACGTTTACAGATAATCTCTAGGCCAAGCCCTTCGGGAAAGTCGACCGGGACATCTTTCATTGAGTGGACTGCAATATCTGCTCTGTTTTCTTGTATTGCTATTTCTAACTCTTTAACAAACAAACCTTTACCGCCAACCTTTGCTAAAGGTGTGTCAAGAATTATGTCACCTTTAGTGCTCATAGGTAGCAGTTCTACCGTGAGGTGCTTATGAAATTTTTCCAATTCAGTTTTAACAAATTCAGCCTGCCACAGTGCTAGAGGGCTTTTACGTGTCGCGATTCGAATGACATTTTGGGACATGCTCGATATTCCATCGGGGGCCTAATTGAAGCAATGTTAACATTGCTCAGGAGCAGATGTCACATAGAGCATTTGATTCTTTGGCCTTAGTGCTGAGATCAAAGATTTAAGTGTGAGCGTGATCTCGTTTATTTCAAAGGTAGAACAAAGCTGTTAATATCACCCTCTTTTATCCCATTCTGCAAGAAGCTATTCGATTTGTTGGATATGGTTAATGAACACATTCATTTTGTTGAAACTGCCCAGAGATTAAATCGGATCAGGTTTGCTCGTGCGTTGGCTATTTTGTCACCGTTAAAACGAGATTTATTACGTCTCATTCCACTCTTTTTTCATTATCATAGGCTAGGCTACCCTGGTTATAATGGCCCATTAACTCCCTACGGTATTTTTGGTTATAAGCCGAGTGACAGTGAATTATCAGCGTGTGATACCTTAGGATTGATCCGCCCCGATTTACATCTTGTTAATCATTCGACCATTGATGGCGTGTATAGCATGGGTAGCATGTCTAGTTTTGGTCAAAACGCTAAAAGTGATGTGGATATTTGGTTAGTCCATGATCCGTTACTGAGCGCTAATGATTGTCGATTGCTCGAAGAAAAATCAGAGTTAATCAGTACTTGGTTTAGTCAGTATGGATTTGAAGTTAATATTTACTTAGTTCATCCAGAACAGTTTATTAAGACTGTAGACTCAGCAGGGGAATTGCAAAGTTCAATAGGGTTGGAGCATAGCGGTAGCGCTCAACATTGGCTTTTGCTTGAAGAATTTTATCGTAGTCAAATATGTTTTGCAGGAAAAACCGTCGCATGGTGGCCAAATGCTCAGCGTTCCGATGAGCTCCTCTTTTTAGGGCATGTGAGTCAAATACCTGCCAGTGAGTATTTTGGCGCATCACTTTGGCAGCTTTATAAAGGCCTAGAAAAGCCACATAAAGCTCTTTTAAAAGTGCTGTTATTAGAAGCGTATGCCAGCCAATATCCTCAGACCTGTTTAGTGAGTGATAAGGTGTGGCAAAGAACCATCGAAGGCGATTTTTCTGCTGAAAATGATGCCTATTTTCTTTTGTATGAGTCAATAGAAACTTATTTGCTTAAACAAGGTGATCTACGTCGGCTAGAAATCGTGCGGCAATGTTTTTATTTGAAATGTGGCTTAAGGCTAAGTGATAAAGTTCAAACAAAAGATTGGCGTTACCATAAGTTTAGTAAATTAGTTGCAGGGTGGGATTGGTCAAATAGTGTATTACAAACCTTAGACTACTGTGAAGATTGGCATTGTGGTCAATTGCAATGGTTTAACGAACAGCTCAATGAACTTATGCTAGGTAGTTATCAAACGTTACTGAAGTTTGCTTCGATTCAAAAGTTAAGTAAGAGTTTGAAATTATCAGAACTTGGATTACTGACTCGGAAACTGCATACTTATTTTAGCTCTGATATACAACAGATTATTAGTTTAAATCGCTTATGGAGTGATTCGATTAGCGAAGCAGATTTAACCATTATTTTTAGTCATAATGATAATGAGTATTGCCTATATCGTTGTAAACCTGAGCCCAGAAACTTCATTGGTCAGCGTGCTGTTTATCGGTCACATAGTAAAGCTAAATTGATGGCTTGGGCTTGTTTAAATGGAGTGTCAAGTGAGTTAACTCATTGGTATGATTTGAGTGTCAGTAAACGCAAGTCGGTGAGCTTAATCAAAGCTTCAAAACGATTAGTCGCTTTTTTTGGTAGTGCTCAGATTAAAGTGTCTAAAATGGATTTCTGCCAGCCTTGGCGGTATAAAAAATTAATGTTTTTACTCAACTTTAATAGTGATTCAACGGCTCAATGGCAAGGTCAAGAGATCATGGTTGATTATATGAATGCGAATATATTTTCATTAGGCCGAGATCAGCAAAACATGCTTGAGTCGATTGATATTATTTGCTTGAACTCTTGGGGGGAGTGGCATTGTCATCATTATGAAGGTCAGTTTTGTGTACTGGATACACTGACTTTTATTACTGGAGGGATAAGGCGAACAACTCGCGATTTAGCTATTGAAGTGATCAGTTGCTCTGTAAAATTAGCATCTCAATTCGAGCGTACTCTGGGGAACTTAATTCAGCGGACTGTGCGATTGAGTTTACAAGTATCCAGCTCTGCAACTTTAGTGTACCCACTGAAAGTGAGTGGAGTAGAATATGGATTGTTTTTTAACAGTAAAGGGATGGTATACCGAAATATTAATGATAAAAATGAACTTTTTCAGCAGCTGACAAAGAAGAAATTGATCGAGCTTCCTAGGCCTAATTTAGGCGATGAGCCTTTCAGTAAGATACCTGAGGTTATCCAAGATTTTGCTGCTCGTGGTGCTATTCAGTATTTCTTACGACAAGGTGCCCAAGGATTAGATGTATTTATTCTTAATGAAAATAATGAGTTGGAATATTATAAACAATCAGGCTTCGATATCGATGAGTTGGTGAGTCAAGTGAGTCATCATCATGCGTTTGCAGAATTTGGCACTTCGCAGCAGAGGTTTAATCTTCCGCAATTTTTTCGATTGCTCCGTGTTGATGGAAGATTGAGGGCATTGCCATTTGGAGTATCAGTTGATGAAATTGATTTTGAATTTTAAAGCAGGCCAGTGTTTAATGACCTTGTTTGAATAGATATGTAATAGAAGAAGTTAGATAACTTTTTGGTAATTGTTAAATCGGTAACTATCGTGATCATGACTTCTTCTTTATCGTTTACAGGGCGAGTTGTATATTACCTTGTTTCAGTATTGAGTCGACAACAAATGCCATAAATTCTCCGCCATTTCTTTGATCAATCCATTTGTCTTCCACAAATGAGAAATGGTAACCACCAAATTTAGTGGCAACCCAGATTTGATGTAAAGGTTCTTGTTTATTGATCACAATCTTTGAAGTATCTTCGAATGTTAGCTGTAGAACGTTACCAGAGGCATCAATATCGATATCGGCATCTTGGTTATCGATAGCGACCTCAATCGCATTGTCTATTGCTTGAAACATCGCATCGGCTAGCTGATGAAACTCGGTGTCTGTTATTGACATTGTGTCTTGATCCTTGATGATTTAGGCTTGTTAATTATTCTATCAACCCGCCGCTTTATGCTCCAACCTATTTTTACTCTTTCTTTTTTATTATTCATATTTATTTCATGTTTATTTTTATTTTTAGCTTAATTTAGCGCAATAGTAGGTATTAGCACCATTATTGGCTTGACGTAGAAAGACTAACTATGCAACATCGGTAACTCGAGTGGAATTGACCCAATAAATGTTGAGAAGCGATTAAGCGTTAGTATGGTTAACACCTTTGTAGCTAACAAACATCGGATATAAAAAATAATTGGATAGATAGATGTTGAAAAAAATGAAACTGTGTTCACTCATATTGCTGACCAGCCTTTTTATCGTCGCTTGTGGTCAAAAAGGGCCTTTGTATAAATCGCCAGATAAACAAGATAATAAGAATCAAGAACAGTCAAAGAAACAAAGTATTAAGGAATAAAGGTTTGGATCATTTTCTCTATAAAAACGGTGAGTTGCTAGCTGAAGATTGTCAGGTTGCAGAGTTGGCTCGTACCCATGGAACTCCGCTTTACGTATATTCTCGTGCGACATTGGAGCGTCATTGGCACGCTTTTGATCGTGCTGTGATTAATCATCCCCACCTTATCTGTTATGCTGTTAAAGCGAATTCCAATATTGCAGTCCTTAATGTATTGGCACGCTTAGGCAGTGGTTTCGATATTGTGTCGGGGGGAGAACTCTCCCGTGTGATAGAAGCTGGTGGCGACCCGAAAAAAGTGGTTTTTTCAGGCGTTGGTAAAACGGTTGCTGAAATGGAGATGGCGCTTAATCTTGGGATATACTGCTTTAATGTAGAATCTGCTGCAGAACTTGAACAACTGAATTTAGTCTCTTTACGATTAGGTAAAGTGGCACCAGTATCATTACGAATTAACCCTGATGTTGATGCGGGTACTCATCCTTATATATCAACAGGATTGAAAGATAATAAGTTTGGTATTGCAATGGAAGAAGCACTATCAATATTTGCTCGTGCCAATGTGTTACCTGGCTTACAGGTGAAAGGTGTCGATTGCCATATTGGGTCACAATTAACGGATATGACCCCTTTTCTTGATACGATGGATCGCATGTTAGCGCTTATCGATCGTCTTGCTGAACAAGGAATAAATATTGAACACTTTGATGTTGGTGGTGGATTAGGGGTTACTTATGATGATGAGACACCTCCTCAGCCTGATGTTTATGCTGCGGCGTTACTCGAACGCTTAGGTGAGAGAAAGCTGAAGCTGATCTTTGAGCCCGGTCGTGCTATTGCTGCTAACGCTGGTATATTTGTCACACAAGTTCTTTACCTCAAAGGTAATAATCAGAAATACTTTGCTTTGGTTGATGGTGCGATGAATGACCTTATTCGTCCCGCACTCTACAGTGCTTGGCAGAATATTATTCCTGTGGTGCCGCGTATTGGTGAAAATCGTCGTTATGATATTGTCGGTCCAGTTTGCGAGACGGGTGACTTTTTGGGTAAAGACAGAGAATTATGTCTTGAGCCTAATGATTATTTAGCAGTGCGATCATCTGGAGCCTATGGTTTTACAATGTCATCAAATTACAATTCACGCCCCAGAGCTGCCGAAATTATGGTTGATGGCGATCAGGCTCACATTATTCGTGAGCGAGAAAAGTTGTCACAACTCTGGCAAGGTGAGCAGTTATTGCCCTAGACTATACTCAAGTCATAAGGCTTTGTTTGTGCTGCATGTCGTTATGTAGCACGCTTCGATTTTAAGGATGTAGACTTTGATCCATTTCGCTAAAATGCACGGTTTAGGTAATGACTTTATGGTGGTTGATGGCATAACACAAAATGTGTTTTTTTCGCCTGAACAAATCAAGCGTTTAGCTAATCGACATTGTGGTATTGGTTTTGATCAGTTGCTCTTGGTTGAACCTCCTTATGATCCCGATCTTGATTTCCATTACCGTATTTTTAATGCAGATGGTGGTGAAGTTGAGCAGTGTGGTAATGGTGCTCGTTGTTTTGCACGATTTGTTCGTAATAAAGGATTAACGAACAAGAATAAAATTAAAGTGAGTACATCAAGCGGTAAAATTACCTTACGATTAGAACATGATGGCAATGTTACTGTGAATATGGGAACACCTATCTTAGAGCCTGACAGGATCCCCTTTAAAGCAAAAAAAATCGAAAAAACTTATTTATTACAATCGAGCAGCCCGCAACAATCAATAGAAACATTTCTTTGTGGTGCAATATCGATGGGCAATCCTCATTGTGTTTTGGAAGTTGATGACATCAATATTGCTGAAGTGGAGCGAATAGGTTCTCTGTTAACTCAAAATGAACGTTTTCCGAAAGGTGTCAATGTGGGCTTTATGCAGATAATTGACGCTGGCCATATCAAGTTAAGAGTTTATGAACGAGGTGCTGCAGAAACTCTTGCTTGTGGTACAGGTGCTTGTGCTGCCGCTGCGGTAGGCCAGCTGCAAGGAAAGTTGAACAAACAAGTACGCGTCGACCTCCCTGGTGGGACCCTGACGATAAACTGGGAAGGCGAAGGTAGCCCCTTGTGGATGACAGGACCTGCAGAGCATGTATATGATGGGCAGATAGCACAATGAGTAAAGCGCCAAAAGATAACACGCCTGCTCCATTTGATGAGAGTATTATTCGCGAATTCTTATTGGATAATCCTGACTTTTTTAATCGCTATCCTGAATTGTTATTGGCAATGCGTATTCCGCATGCAGAGCGTGGTGTCGTTTCATTAGTTGAGAGAAAACAGGAAATATATCGCAATAGAGTTCAACAATTAGAAGAAGAAATTACTTCATTATTAGGTATGGCTTCACGTAATGAAATGATTTATATGTTCAATACTGCACTGTCTCTTAAATTACTTAAGTGTGAAGATCTTAGAGAGCTTAGGCAAGAACTTGAAGTAGGATTAAAATCGCAGTTTCATTTTAGTCATGTGCGCTTGATTGCAGTTAATGATCTGGATAGTAAATTATCACAGTTTTGGAGCAAACGTCTTTATAATGGGTACTATTTCGGACGTTTAACCATCGAGGAGTCGACAAAATTATTTGGTGTCGAAGTCGGCTCTGTCGCGCTGTCACGCTTATCTGCACAATGTGGGAAAATGATTTTTGCTATTGCTAGTCAAGACGCTATGCATTTTCATCCTGAGATGGATCATCTGCTGTTGGACCAACTTAAACAGCTTTTGGATCATTTGTTGCTTAAATTTTAGTGAATAACTTGGCTTTAACTTGTCTATACAAGTTAAAGCCAAGTTTCTCGATATCATTAAGCTTGTCTATACAAGCTAAGCTAACATTTAAATACACCTAAGGAACTTGTCTATACAAGTGGTCTAATCGTTGTCAAAAGGGAAAAATGGACGTTAATTGGTTTCAACACTTTGAGAGTTATTTATGTAGCGAACGTCAACTCTCTAAGCATACAGTACAAAATTATCTGCGTGAACTAAACAGAGTTGATCGCCTTTTAGGTGATTTAACCACATGGGACAATGTTTCTCGAGAGCAGCTTCAAAGCGTACTGAGTCAATTACATCGAAAGGGCTTAAGCCCACGTTCTCTTTCTCTTACGTTATCATCTATTAAGCAGTTTTATGAATTCCTAATTTGTGAGGGAATGACTCAAGTTAATCCCGCTATTAGCTTAAGTGCACCTAAACAAAATAAACTGTTACCTAAAAATATGGATCTGGATTCAGTTACTCATTTGTTGGACATAGAAGCTGGGGATCCCTTAGGTATACGAGATAAGGCGATCATGGAGCTCTTTTACTCATCAGGGTTACGGCTAGCTGAATTAGCAGCGTTAGATGTGATGGATATTCAGTTCTCTGAGCGTTTAGTTAAAGTCATGGGGAAAGGGAGTAAGGAACGTATTATCCCTATCGGTAAGGTGGCTATCACAGCGATTGCTCATTGGTTAGACTGTAGACGAGACATTATGTGTGATAGTAATGCTCTATTTGTTACGCATAAAGGGATGCGTTTGGCTCATCGAAGTATTCAGGCTCGTTTGGCTAAATGGGGGCAAGAACAGGCGTTGAACATGCGAGTTCATCCTCATAAATTGCGCCATTCTTTTGCAACTCATATGCTTGAGTCTAGTGCTGATCTTCGTGCTGTACAGGAGTTACTCGGCCATGCAAATCTATCTACAACTCAGATTTATACGAGTCTTGATTTTCAACATTTAGCTAAGGTGTATGATGGAGCTCACCCTAGGGCGACGAAAGAAAAAAAGGATAAAAATGAATGATCCGTTGTTACATAAACCCTAGCAATATAGATGCGATAAGTTTTGATCTTGATGATACGCTTTATAATAACCTCCCAATTATTCAAAAGGCCGAAGATGAATTAGTGCATTTTCTGCATCAAGAATACCCGTTGACAGCAAGATTAAAAAAAAGCGATTGGTCAGACTTAAAGAAAGCCTTATTCAGAGCACAACCTGAGCTTTGTCATGACACAGGATTGGCCAGAAAAACAGTGCTTAGTCGAGGTTTACATCAGTTAGGATACTCGATAAAAGAGGCTGAAACAGGTGCACAAGATGGGCTTAATTGTTTTTTACGACACAGATCTGACTTTGCTATTTCTTCACCAGTGTTAAGCTTACTGCAAATTCTAGGTCAAAAATGGCCTTTAGTGGGGCTAACTAACGGCAATGCTGATGCTGATCGTATTGGTCTAGGCCCGCTTTTCGAGTTCGTATTATCTCCAGGTCTTGGGGTACGAATGAAGCCTGCGCCTGATATGTTTAATATTGCAATTAACAGGTTAGGTATATCAGCTCATCGCTTACTTCATGTTGGAGACAGCCATTGCGCGGATGTTATGGGGGCTAGGTTAGCGGGATGCCAATCAGTGTGGCTTAATCCAGCTTTTGGCGCTGAAGATATGGGGCAAGCTAAGGGGAGCCTACCTCATTTAGAGATAAGTCGTATTGAAGATCTTATGTTACTTATTTAGTCGTATACCAATCTAAAATAGGGATAGCCTATTACATAGGCTATCCCTAACTGTTCCAATGAAAATGTGTTGAATCTATTTAAGGGATATTGTAATAAGTAGAAAGCTCCTCATGAAGCTGGGTTGGCTCAGTTGCGTTTGCAAATCGAGTAGATGTATTAGATTCAGTACTGTCTATGATTAATGCTCCATCGCCATTATGGCCTAATAGACCTTGGATGATCGTTGTTTCAATATCATCACCTGGTTGTACATTGAATGCATCTCTTAAATCTACTCCGTCTAGAGTGATATATTGTTCAACTTCTCCTTGGCTATCGGCATTCACAGCGATAGTGGTTGTGTGGGTCGTATTGTCGAAACTGAAGTCGAGGTGATCGGCAAGTTCTTTAGCGCTGACGCCATGAAGCAGATCACTTAAATCGAGTTTGTCATCGGTAATATTGAAGTCAACAATGTGGTCAGTTCCTGTATCTCCTTGCTGCCAAACGAAGGTGTCAGTATGATGATCATCGCTGGATGTTCCACCCGTTAATATGTCGTTACCTAAGCCACCTATAAGTGTATCTGAATCGTCTCCACCAATCAGAATGTCGTTACCGCTACCACCGAGTAATGTGTCTTCTCCACTTCCCCCGTTAAGCTTGTCTTCACCACCCTGGGCAAAAATAACATCATCTCCTTTGCCTCCGTCTATTACATCATTACCATCGTCTGTACGAGATATGTCAAAAAGAGTTGAGTTAGTAGTGATAAATTCATGAACATCTTGCACTGATATAGATGATGTGTTTTCACCCGTTTCTGATGCAACAAATTTTTGCAGTGCAGCATATCCTTGCCCTGGAATATGATCAAATTTAACGAGATCGCCGAAGATAATATCATTACCCATAGCAGCAGCAATCGTATCATTACCTTGTAAAAGTAGGTTTTCAGAACCCAAGATAACACTGGCTAACTTGTCGACATCAATTTTAGCGCGAACGTTTCCGTCTGAATCATAAAGTGCTAAGTCACTTGCCGATATACCATCACCTAAGCCAATGGTCTCGACAGTTGAAATTGAAGCCAAAAGATTAAAAGCATGCAGTGCTTGAGTGTCGTCATCTATTTTCTTATCTGAAAAGCTTTTAACTGAGTCATTGTTATTAAACTTAAATTCGCCTATTTCATTATTGGTCCCATAAGAGAAGACTTTACCTTTAGCGTCGACAATGACCTCCCCATCAACTTGAATCGTATCTCCTTTTTTGAAGTCAGAACCGATTAAATCTCCAAGAATAATATATTGTTTTTCGCTGGTATTGTAGCCGACAGCAAAAGTTGTCGGATCTTTATCTTCGATTGCTCGATTTGGTTCTCCATCAGTAATGAAGTAGGTTATATTTTTTCCTTGATTATTAATGATTTGAGCACCACTAAACCAGTTTATTGCAGATTCAAAACCTGCTTCATAATTGGTGCCTCCTATGGCATCACTGATGTCGTTTATAGCACTTTTAAGCGTGTTGAGTGCGTTGGGATCGGCGAGATTAACAGAGACGCTCACGTTAGACTGACTCGCAAAGTCGGTTAATAGAACGTTGACGACGCCAGAATGGTTGCCAGATACACTTTGTACTAATTGTTCAAATACTATTTCTAGTTGGTTTTTGGCTTCGCTGATACTGTCCTGCATACTGCCTGAAGTATCAAAGATAAAGGCGACATTGTAATCTTCTCCTGCAATAATTTGTATACCTTGCACATCACTGATAACAAGGTCATGATTATCGGTGCCGTCAATCGTATTGTCGCCACTAGTACCCTGATTATAATCATAATCTATCAATGGAATAGCTGGAGTATCTGGAATAACAGCAAAATGCCCAATGACACTATCACCATCACCATCAGTGGCAATAAGATTAAAATCGAGTTGCCCATCAGTCTGAACTTGCATAACTTGATATTGATAAAAATCCCATTGTCCTGTGCCAGGTGTAAATTCGACCTTGAAGGCAAGTGCACCTGACGCTGTTTGGCCAAGTAAGGTATTGCCTGATTGGGATATGGTGATACTCTCGCCACTTTCTGTAAATAAATCAGTTTCATCGGTGCCAGTAAACTGTAATGTTCCTTTTTGATCAGCTCCCCACTGAATGTTAGTACTCCCTGTTGCGTAGGCAATAGCGAGCCCTTCACGACCTAAAAATTCGATTGATTTAATGGCTAAATCACTATTATCTGAAGTGTTACCAATACCGTTGTCAGTCGCTTTTATGATCATTTTATCGAAACCGCCTTGAAGGGTTTCAAAAACAGCAGCATAGTTACCATCATTAGCATCTGAACTAAATTTTTGTGTCGTAATCAACTGTCCATCGCGATAAAACTCAACCACTCCAACTTCTAGCTCGCCACCAAACATGCTTGCAAATTGGATGCTGGTACCGTAAGCAAGAGTACCAGAGTCTAGTGTTATCACAATTTCTTCTGAGGCTTCGGTACCATCAGCGAATTTACGGAAATCAATTTCAGCATCGATATTGTGATAGGGCGCAGCCACACTCTTGACTCCAATTCCACTATTATTACCATAGACTATTGCCGAAGTTAATGTTGAGTCAGTTGCTGATGTAAAGCCATTAGCCATGACTGTGAAGCCGTTAAAATCAAGAGTATCATGCCCCCCATTATTAGTTGTGAATGAGAAATTACCGACCAAAGTATCTGGGATGTTTGAGTCAGATACTGCGACTGCTGCAGTATCTGACATTTCTAAGGTGTCATCTTCAATTACTACAGTAAAGCTATCGTTAGTGACTTCACCATTTCCGTCAGTGACCTTGATACCGAAATCTAAAGCTAAGTTATCTTCAGACAATACATCATGGTGATCGACAGGTGCTAGCAGAGTGGTATTATAAATCCATTCGCCATTAGATCCTTCTGCTGGGGGGCTTAAGGCGAGGGTCATGACGGCAATATAGGAACTTGCCCCCTCGCTGCCAATATAGCCTGTCAATGTATTGGTATCATCCCAAGACCATTGAACAGTATTTCCACCTGATGTGATATTAAGAGGACCTGATAAGGATACAGTCAGTGCATCTTCATCAGCATCATAAATTTCAATAATGCCACTCGATATAACAGCATCTGTTTGATCTGAATTTCCAACATTATCAGCTAAACCATTGGTTAATCCTTCCTCCGAAACTCTAACATTGGTGATCGCTGTGATATTTACAATATCGTTTACAGGGGTGACATCAATCGTTAAGGTTGAAGTATCATTTTCACCTGAACCATCGGTGAGAACATAGGTGATGACGGGTACTGGGCCGTTGTAATTGGCCGTTGGTGTGAAACTGTACGCCCCATTTGCTGACAAGCTGAAGCTGCCGATATCAGTAATATTAATCGCTTGGCCAAGATTAAAGGGACCCGTTTCTCCAGCAATGGTGAAACTCTGCACGGTTAATGGTCCATCGGTACTGCTTCCATCAATGACGTTGCCAGTGTTCACGCCGCTGTCTTCATCGATGCTGCGTACTTCATTATTGTCGGTGAAGTCATCATCCATTGGACTTACCGAAATGGTGAGAGTGGATGTGTTGGTGTCCCCTGTTCCATCGGTTAAGACGTAAGTTATCACAGGCACAGGGCCGTTGTAGTTGGCCGCTGGTGTGAAGCTGTATGCCCCATTTGCTGACAAGCTGAAGTTGCCTATATTGGCAATGTTGATGTTTTCACCGAAGGTGAAAGGTCCGCTTTCTCCAGCAATGGTGAAACTCTGCACGGTTAACGGTCCATCGACACTGCTGCCATCAATAACATTACCACCGATCGCGTTACTGTCTTCATTCACACTGATGATTTCATCATTGTCAGTGAAGCTATCATCCGCTGGATTAACATCAATGGTGAGAGTGGAAGTGTTGGTGTCGCCAGAGCCATCGGTTAAGACGTAAGTGATCACTGGCACAGGGCCGTTGTAATTTGCCGCTGGGGTAAAGCTGTACGCCCCATTTGCTGACAAGCTGAAGCTGCCGACATCAGTAATATTAATGGCTTGGCCCATATTAAAGGGACCAGCTTCTCCAGCAATGGTGAAACTCTGCACGGTTAACGGTCCATCGACACTGCTGCCATCAATGACGTTGCCAGTGGTCATGCCGCTGTCTTCATCGATGCTGCGCACTTCGTCATTATCAGTGAAGTCATCGTTGATGGGGTTGACGGTGATGGTGAGAGTGGATGTGTCCACTGGGCCGCTACCGTCAGTCAGGGTGTAGGTGATCACCGGTACTGCGCCGTTGTAATTTGCCGCTGGGGTGAAGTTGTACGCCCCATTTGCTGACAAGCTGAAGCTGCCGACATCAGTAATATTAATGGCTTGGCCCAGATTAAAGGGACCAGCTTCTCCAGCAATGGTAAAACTCTGCACGGTTAACGGTCCATCGACGCTGCTGCCATCAATGACGTTACCAGTGCTCACGCCGCTGTCTTCATCGATGCTACGCACTTCATCATTGTCGGTGAAGTCATCGTTGATGGGGTTGACAGTGATGGTGAGAGTGGATGTGTCCACCGGGCCGCTACCGTCAGTCAGGGTGTAGGTGATCACCGGTACTGCGCCGTTGTAATTTGCCGCTGGGGTAAAGCTGTACGCCCCACTTGCTGACAAGCTGAAGCTGCCGACATTAGTAATGTTGATGTTTTCACCGAGGGTGAAAGGTCCCGTTTCTCCGGCAATGGTGAAACTCTGGACGGTTAATGGCCCGTCGACGCTGCTGCCATCAATGACATTACCACCGATCGCGTTACTGTCTTCATTCACATTGATGATTTCATCATTGTCAGTGAAGTCATCATCCATTGGACTTACCGAAATGGTGAGCGTGGATGTGTTGGTGTCGCCCGAGCCATCGGTCAAGATGTAAGTGATCACTGGCACGGCGCCGTTGTAGTTGGCGGCTGGAGTGAAACTGTACGCGCCATTTGCTGACAAGCTGAAGCTGCCGATATCGGCAATATTAACGACTTGGCCTATCACAAATGGACCCGCTTCTCCAGCAATGGTGAAACTCTGCACGGTTAATGGTCCATCGACACTGCTGCCATCAATGACGTTACCAGTGGTCACGCCGCTGTCTTCATCGATACTGCGCACTTCGTCATTGTCAGTGAAGTCATCATTGATGGGGTTGACGTCAATGGTGAGGGTGGATGTGTTGGTGTCGCCAGAGCCATCGGTTAAGACGTAGGTGATCACAGGCACAGGGCCGTTGTAGTTGGTCGCTGGGGTGAAGTTGTACGCCCCACTTGCTGACAAGCTGAAGCTGCCGACATTGGTAATGTTGATGTTTTCACCGAGGGTGAAAGGTCCCGTTTCTCCAGCAATGGTGAAACTCTGCACGGTTAACGGTCCATCGACACTGCTGCCATCAATGACGTTGCCAGTGGTCACGCCGCTGTCTTCATCGATGCTGCGCACTTCATCATTGTCAGTGAAGCTATCATCCACTGGATTAACGTCAATGGTGAGAGTGGATGTGTTGGTGTCGCCAGAGCCATCGGTTAAGACGTAGGTGATCACAGGCACAGGGCCGTTGTAGTTGGTCGCAGGGGTGAAGCTGTACGCCCCATTTGCTGACAAGCTGAAGCTGCCGACATTGGTAATGTTGATGTTTTCACCGAGGGTGAAAGGTCCCGTTTCTCCAGCAATGGTAAAACTCTGGACGGTTAACGGTCCATCGACGCTGCTGCCATCAATGACGTTGCCAGTGGTTACGCCGCTGTCTTCATCGATACTGCGCACTTCATCATTGTCGGTGAAGTCATCGTTGATGGGGTTGACAGTGATGGTGAGAGTGGATGTGTCCACCGGGCCGCTACCGTCAGTCAGGGTGTAAGTGATCACCGGCACGGCGCCGTTGTAATTGGTCGCTGGGGTGAAGCTGTACGCCCCATTTGCTGACAAGCTGAAGCTGCCGACATTAGTAATGTTGATGTTTTCACCGAGAGTGAAAGGTCCCGTTTCTCCAGCAATGGTAAAACTCTGGACGGTTAACGGTCCATCGACGCTGCTGCCATCAATGACGTTGCCAGTGGTTACGCCGCTGTCTTCATCGATACTGCGGACTTCATCATTGTCGGTGAAGTCATCGTTGATGGGGTTGACAGTGATGGTGAGAGTGGATGTGTTGGTGTCACCAGAGCCATCGGTCAAGATGTAAGTGATCACCGGCACGGCGCCGTTGTAATTGGTCGCTGGGGTGAAGCTGTACGCCCCATTTGCTGACAAGCTGAAGCTGCCGACATTGGTAATATTAATGGCTTGGCCCAGATTAAAGGGACCAGCTTCTCCAGTAATGGTGAAACTCTGCACGGTCAATGGTCCATCGACACTGCTTCCATCAATGACGTTGCCAGTGGTCACGCCGCTGTCTTCATCGATGCTGCGCACTTCGTCATTGTCGGTGAAGTCATCATTGATGGGGTTGACGTCAATGGTGAGGGTGGATGTGTTGGTGTCGCCAGAGCCATCGGTTAAGACGTAGGTGATCACAGGCACAGGGCCGTTGTAGTTGGTCGCTGGGGTGAAGTTGTACGCCCCACTTGCTGACAAGCTGAAGCTGCCGACATTGGTAATGTTGATGTTTTCACCGAGGGTGAAAGGTCCCGTTTCTCCAGCAATGGTGAAACTCTGCACGGTTAACGGTCCATCGACACTGCTGCCATCAATGACGTTGCCAGTGGTCACGCCGCTGTCTTCATCGATGCTGCGCACTTCATCATTGTCAGTGAAGTCATCATCCATTGGGCTTACCGAAATGGTGAGAGTGGATGTGTTGGTGTCACCAGAGCCATCGGTCAAGATGTAGGTGATCACCGGCACTGCGCCGTTGTAGTTGGTCGCTGGGGTGAAGTTGTACACCCCATTTGCTGACAAGCTGAAGCTGCCGACATCAGTAATATTAATGGTTTGGCCCAGATTAAAGGGACCCGTTTCTCCAGCAATGGTAAAACTCTGGACGGTTAATGGTCCATCGACACTGCTGCCATCAATGACGTTACCAGTGGTCATGCCGCTGTCTTCATCGATACTGCGCACTTCATCATTGTCAGTGAAGCTATCATCCACTGGGTTAACGTCAATGCTAAGAGTGGAAGTGTTGGTGTCGCCAGAGCCATCGGTCAAGATGTAAGTGATCACAGGCACGGCGCCGTTGTAATTGGCCGCAGGGGTGAAGTTGTACGCCCCATTTGCTGACAAGCTGAAGCTGCCGACATCAGTAATATTAATCGCTTGGCCCAGATTAAAGGGACCAGCTTCTCCAGCAATAGTGAAACTCTGCACGGTTAACGGTCCATCAACGCTGCTGCCATCAATGACGTTGCCAGTGGTTACGCCGCTGTCTTCATCGATACTGCGCACTTCATCATTGTCGGTGAAGTCATCGTTGATGGGGTTGACAGTGATGGTGAGAGTGGATGTGTCCACCGGGCCGCTACCGTCAGTCAGGGTGTAAGTGATCACCGGCACGGCGCCGTTGTAGTTGGCGGCTGGAGTGAAACTGTACGCCCCATTTGCTGACAAGCTGAAGCTGCCGACATCAGTAATATTAATGGCTTGGCCCAGATTAAAGGGACCAGCTTCTCCAGCAATGGTGAAACTCTGGACGTTTAATGGCCCGTCGACACTGCTGCCATCAATGACATTACCTAAGGTGACGCCGCTGTCTTCATCGATACTGCGCACTTCGTCATTGTCGGTGAAGTCATCGTTGATGGGGTTGACAGTGATGGTGAGGGTGGATGTGTCCACCGGGCCGCTACCGTCAGTCAGGGTGTAGGTGATCACCGGTACAGCGCCGTTGTAGTTGGCCGCTGGAGTAAAGCTGTATGCCCCATTTGCTGACAAGCTGAAGCTGCCGACATCGGTAATGTTGATGTTTTCACCGAGGGTGAAAGGTCCCGTTTCTCCAGCAATGGTGAAACTCTGCACGGTTAATGGTCCATCGACGCTGCTGCCATCAATGACGTTACCAGTGGTCACGCCGCTGTCTTCATCGATACTGCGCACTTCGTCATTGTCGGTGAAGCTATCATCCACTGGATTAACGTCAATGGTGAGAGTGGAAGTGTTGGTGTCGCCAGAGCCATCGGTCAAGATGTAGGTGATCACCGGCACAGGGCCGTTGTAATTGATCGCTGGAGTAAAGCTGTACGCCCCATTTGCTGACAAGCTGAAGCTGCCGACATTAGTAATGTTGATGTTTTCACCGAGGGTGAAAGGTCCCGTTTCTCCAGCAATGGTGAAACTCTGCACGGTTAACGGTCCATCGACACTGCTGCCATCAATGACGTTGCCAGTGGTCACGCCGCTGTCTTCATCGATGCTGCGCACTTCGTCATTGTCGGTGAAGTCATCGTTGATGGGGTTGACGGTGATGGTGAGAGTGGATGTGTCCACTGGGCCACTACCGTCAGTCAGGGTGTAAGTGATCACCGGCATTGCGCCGTTGTAATTGGCCGCTGGGGTGAAGTTGTACGCCCCACTTGCTGACAAGCTGAAGCTGCCGACATTGGTAATGTTGATGTTTTCACCGAGGGTGAAAGGTCCCGTTTCTCCAGCAATGGTAAAACTCTGCACGGTTAACGGTCCATCGACGCTGCTGCCATCAATGACGTTACCAGTGCTCACGCCGCTGTCTTCATCGATGCTGCGCACTTCATCGTTGTCAGTGAAGTCATCATCCATTGGGCTTACCGAAATGGTGAGGGTGGATGTGTTGGTGTCGCCAGAGCCATCGGTCAAGACGTAGGTGATCACAGGCACAGGGCCGTTGTAGTTGGTCGCTGGGGTGAAGTTGTACGCCCCACTTGCTGACAAGCTGAAGCTGCCGACATTAGTAATGTTGATGTTTTCACCGAGGGTGAAAGGTCCCGTTTCTCCAGCAATGGTGAAACTCTGCACGGTTAACGGTCCATCGACGCTGCTGCCATCAATGACGTTGCCAGTGGTTACGCCGCTGTCTTCATCGATACTGCGCACTTCGTCATTGTCGGTGAAGTCATCATTGATGGGGTTGACAGTGATGGTGAGAGTGGATGTGTCCACTGGGCCACTACCGTCAGTCAGGGTGTAGGTGATCACCGGTACAGGGCCGTTGTAATTGGTCGCTGGGGTGAAGTTGTACGCCCCACTTGCTGACAAGCTGAAGCTGCCGACATTAGTAATGTTGATGTTTTCACCGAGAGTGAAAGGTCCCGTTTCTCCAGCAATGGTAAAACTCTGGACGGTTAATGGTCCATCGACGCTGCTGCCATCAATGACGTTGCCAGTGGTTACGCCGCTGTCTTCATCGATACTGCGCACTTCATCATTGTCGGTGAAGTCATCGTTGATGGGGTTGACAGTGATGGTGAGAGTGGATGTGTTGGTGTCGCCAGAGCCATCGGTTAAGACGTAGGTGATCACAGGCACAGGGCCGTTGTAGTTGGTCGCAGGGGGTGAAGCTGTACGCCCCATTTGCTGACAAGCTGAAGCTGCCGACATTGGTAATGTTGATGTTTTCACCGAGGGTGAAAGGTCCCGTTTCTCCAGCAATGGTAAAACTCTGCACGGTTAACGGTCCATCAACGCTGCTGCCATCAATGACGTTGCCAGTGGTCACGCCGCTGTCTTCATCGATGCTGCGCACTTCATCATTGTCAGTGAAGCTATCATCCACTGGATTAACGTCAATGGTGAGAGTGGAAGTGTTGGTGTCGCCAGAGCCGTCGGTCAAGATGTAGGTGATCACAGGTACAGCGCCGTTGTAGTTGGCCGCAGGTGTGAAGTTGTACGCCCCATTTGCTGACAAGCTGAAGCTGCCGATATCAGTAATATTAATCGCTTGGCCAAGATTAAAGGGTCCAGCTTCTCCAGCAATGGTGAAACTCTGCACGGTTAATGGTCCATCGACACTGCTGCCATCAATGACGTTGCCAGTGGTCACGCCGCTGTCTTCATCGATGCTGCGCACTTCATCATTGTCAGTGAAGCTATCATCCACTGGATTAACGTCAATGGTGAGAGTGGAAGTGTTGGTGTCGCCAGAGCCGTCGGTCAAGATGTAGGTGATCACAGGCACAGGGCCGTTGTAGTTGGCCGCTGGGGTGAAGTTGTACACCCCATTCGCTGACAAACTGAAGCTGCCGACATTGGTAATGTTGATGTTTTCACCGAGGGTGAAAGGTCCCGTTTCTCCAGCAATGGTAAAACTCTGCACGGTTAATGGTCCATCGACACTGCTGCCATCAATGACATTGCCAGTGCTCACGCCGCTGTCTTCATCGATGCTGCTCACTTCATCGTTGTCAGTGAAGTCATCATCCATTGGGCTTACCGAAATGGTGAGAGTGGATGCGTTGGTGTCGCCAGAGCCATCGGTTAAGATGTAAGTTATCACAGGCACAGGGCCGTTGTAGTTGGCCGCAGGGGTGAAGCTGTACGCCCCATTTGCTGACAAGCTGAAGCTGCCGATATCAGTAATATTAATGGCTTGGCCCAGATTAAAGGGACCAGCTTCTCCAGTAATGGTGAAACTCTGCACGGTTAATGGTCCATCGACGCTGCTGCCATCAATGACATTACCACCGATCGCGTTACTGTCTTCATTCACACTGATGATTTCATCATTGTCAGTGAAGCTATCATCCACTGGATTAACGTCAATAGTGAGCGTGGATGTGTCCACCGTGCCGCTGCCGTCAGTCAGGGTGTAGGTTATCACCGGCACTGCGCCGTTGTAATTGGTCGCTGGGGTGAAGCTGTACGCCCCATTTGCTGACAAGCTGAAGTTGCCTATATTGGCAATGTTGATGTTTTCACCGAGGGTGAAAGGTCCCGTTTCTCCAGCAATGATAAAACTCTGGACGGTTAATGGTCCATCGACACTGCTGCCATCAATGACGTTGCCAGTGGTCACGCCGCTGTCTTCATCGATGCTGCGCACTTCATCATTGTCGGTGAAGTCATCATTGATGGGGTTGACGGTGATGGTGAGAGTGGATGTGTCCACTGGGCCACTACCGTCAGTCAGGGTGTAAGTGATCACCGGCATTGCGCCGTTGTAATTGGCCGCTGGGGTGAAGTTGTACGCCCCACTTGCTGACAAGCTGAAGCTGCCGACATTGGTAATGTTGATGTTTTCACCGAGGGTGAAAGGTCCCGTTTCTCCAGCAATGGTAAAACTCTGCACGGTTAACGGTCCATCGACGCTGCTGCCATCAATGACGTTACCAGTGCTCACGCCGCTGTCTTCATCGATGCTGCGCACTTCATCGTTGTCAGTGAAGTCATCATCCATTGGGCTTACCGAAATGGTGAGGGTGGATGTGTTGGTGTCGCCAGAGCCATCGGTCAAGACGTAGGTGATCACAGGCACAGGGCCGTTGTAGTTGGTCGCTGGGGTGAAGTTGTACGCCCCACTTGCTGACAAGCTGAAGCTGCCGACATTAGTAATGTTGATGTTTTCACCGAGGGTGAAAGGTCCCGTTTCTCCAGCAATGGTGAAACTCTGCACGGTTAACGGTCCATCGACGCTGCTGCCATCAATGACGTTGCCAGTGGTTACGCCGCTGTCTTCATCGATACTGCGCACTTCGTCATTGTCGGTGAAGTCATCATTGATGGGGTTGACAGTGATGGTGAGAGTGGATGTGTCCACTGGGCCACTACCGTCAGTCAGGGTGTAGGTGATCACCGGTACAGGGCCGTTGTAATTGGTCGCTGGGGTGAAGTTGTACGCCCCACTTGCTGACAAGCTGAAGCTGCCGACATTAGTAATGTTGATGTTTTCACCGAGAGTGAAAGGTCCCGTTTCTCCAGCAATGGTAAAACTCTGGACGGTTAATGGTCCATCGACGCTGCTGCCATCAATGACGTTGCCAGTGGTTACGCCGCTGTCTTCATCGATACTGCGCACTTCATCATTGTCGGTGAAGTCATCGTTGATGGGGTTGACAGTGATGGTGAGAGTGGATGTGTTGGTGTCGCCAGAGCCATCGGTTAAGACGTAGGTGATCACAGGCACAGGGCCGTTGTAGTTGGTCGCAGGGGTGAAGCTGTACGCCCCATTTGCTGACAAGCTGAAGCTGCCGACATTGGTAATGTTGATGTTTTCACCGAGGGTGAAAGGTCCCGTTTCTCCAGCAATGGTAAAACTCTGCACGGTTAACGGTCCATCAACGCTGCTGCCATCAATGACGTTGCCAGTGGTCACGCCGCTGTCTTCATCGATGCTGCGCACTTCATCATTGTCAGTGAAGCTATCATCCACTGGATTAACGTCAATGGTGAGAGTGGAAGTGTTGGTGTCGCCAGAGCCGTCGGTCAAGATGTAGGTGATCACAGGTACAGCGCCGTTGTAGTTGGCCGCAGGTGTGAAGTTGTACGCCCCATTTGCTGACAAGCTGAAGCTGCCGATATCAGTAATATTAATCGCTTGGCCAAGATTAAAGGGTCCAGCTTCTCCAGCAATGGTGAAACTCTGCACGGTTAATGGTCCATCGACACTGCTGCCATCAATGACGTTGCCAGTGGTCACGCCGCTGTCTTCATCGATGCTGCGCACTTCATCATTGTCAGTGAAGCTATCATCCACTGGATTAACGTCAATGGTGAGAGTGGAAGTGTTGGTGTCGCCAGAGCCGTCGGTCAAGATGTAGGTGATCACAGGCACAGGGCCGTTGTAGTTGGCCGCTGGGGTGAAGTTGTACACCCCATTCGCTGACAAACTGAAGCTGCCGACATTGGTAATGTTGATGTTTTCACCGAGGGTGAAAGGTCCCGTTTCTCCAGCAATGGTAAAACTCTGCACGGTTAATGGTCCATCGACACTGCTGCCATCAATGACATTGCCAGTGCTCACGCCGCTGTCTTCATCGATGCTGCTCACTTCATCGTTGTCAGTGAAGTCATCATCCATTGGGCTTACCGAAATGGTGAGAGTGGATGCGTTGGTGTCGCCAGAGCCATCGGTTAAGATGTAAGTTATCACAGGCACAGGGCCGTTGTAGTTGGCCGCAGGGGTGAAGCTGTACGCCCCATTTGCTGACAAGCTGAAGCTGCCGATATCAGTAATATTAATGGCTTGGCCCAGATTAAAGGGACCAGCTTCTCCAGTAATGGTGAAACTCTGCACGGTTAATGGTCCATCGACGCTGCTGCCATCAATGACATTACCACCGATCGCGTTACTGTCTTCATTCACACTGATGATTTCATCATTGTCAGTGAAGCTATCATCCACTGGATTAACGTCAATAGTGAGCGTGGATGTGTCCACCGTGCCGCTGCCGTCAGTCAGGGTGTAGGTTATCACCGGCACTGCGCCGTTGTAATTGGTCGCTGGGGTGAAGCTGTACGCCCCATTTGCTGACAAGCTGAAGTTGCCTATATTGGCAATGTTGATGTTTTCACCGAGGGTGAAAGGTCCCGTTTCTCCAGCAATGATAAAACTCTGGACGGTTAATGGTCCATCGACACTGCTGCCATCAATGACGTTGCCAGTGGTCACGCCGCTGTCTTCATCGATGCTGCGCACTTCATCATTGTCGGTGAAGTCATCATTGATGGGGTTGACGTCAATGGTAAGAGTGGAAGTGTTGGTGTCGCCAGAGCCATCGGTCAAGATGTAAGTGATCACCGGCAAGGCGCCGTTGTAATTGGTCGCTGGGGTGAAGCTGTACGCCCCACTTGCTGACAAGCTGAAGCTGCCGACATTGGTAATGTTGATGTTTTCACCGAGGGTGAAAGGTCCCGTTTCTCCAGCAATGGTGAAACTCTGCACGGTTAACGGTCCATCGACACTGCTGCCATCAATGACGTTGCCAGTGGTTACGCCGCTGTCTTCATCGATACTGCGCAGTTCGTCATTGTCGGTGAAGTCATCATTGATGGGGTTGACAGTGATGGTGAGAGTGGATGTGTCCACTGGGCCACTACCGTCAGTCAGGGTGTAGGTGATCACAGGTACAGCGCCGTTGTAATTGGCCGCTGGGGTGAAGTTGTACGCCCCACTTGCTGACAAGCTGAAGCTGCCGACATTAGTAATGTTGATGTTTTCACCGAGGGTGAAAGGTCCCGTTTCTCCAGCAATGGTGAAACTCTGCACGGTTAACGGTCCATCGACACTGCTGCCATCAATGACGTTGCCAGTGCTCACGCCGCTGTCTTCATCGATGCTGCGCACTTCATCGTTGTCAGTGAAGTCATCATCCATTGGATTAACGTCAATGGTGAGTGTGGAAGTGTTGGTGTCGCCAGAGCCATCGGTCAAGATGTAGGTGATCACCGGCACAGCGCCGTTGTAATTGGTCGCTGGGGTGAAACTGTACACCCCATTTGCTGACAAGCTGAAGCTGCCGACATTGGTAATGTTGATGTTTTCACCGAGGGTGAAAGGTCCCGTTTCTCCAGCAATGGTGAAACTCTGCACGGTTAACGGTCCATCGACACTGCTGCCATCAATGACGTTACCAGTGGTCACGCCGCTGTCTTCATCGATGCTGCGCACTTCGTCATTGTCGGTGAAGTCATCGTTGATGGGGTTGACAGTGATGGTGACAGTAGATGTGTCCACTGGGCCACTACCGTCAGTCAGGGTGTAGGTGATCACCGGTACAGCGCCGTTGTAATTGGTCGCTGGGGTGAAGCTGTACGCCCCATTTGCTGACAAGCTGAAGCTGCCGACATTGGTAATATTGATGTTTTCACCGAGGGTGAAAGGTCCCGTTTCTCCAGCAATGGTAAAACTCTGGACGGTTAATGGTCCATCGACGCTGCTGCCATCAATAACATTGCCAGTGGTCACGTCGCTGTCTTCATCGATGCTGCGCACTTCATCGTTGTCAGTGAAGTCATCGTTGATGGGGTTGACGGTGATGGTGAGCGTGGATGTGTCCACCGTGCCGCTGCCGTCAGTCAGGGTGTAGGTTATCACAGGCACTGCGCCGTTGTAATTGGCCGCAGGGGTGAAGTTGTACGCCCCACTTGCTGACAAGCTGAAGCTGCCGACATTGGTAATATTGATGTTTTCACCGAGGGTGAAAGGTCCCGTTTCTCCAGCAATGATAAAACTCTGGACGGTTAATGGTCCATCGACACTGCTGCCATCAATGACGTTGCCAGTGGTCACGCCGCTGTCTTCATCGATGCTGCGCACTTCATCATTGTCGGTGAAGTCATCATTGATGGGGTTGACGTCAATGGTAAGAGTGGAAGTGTTGGTGTCGCCAGAGCCATCGGTCAAGATGTAAGTGATCACCGGCAAGGCGCCGTTGTAATTGGTCGCTGGGGTGAAGCTGTACGCCCCACTTGCTGACAAGCTGAAGCTGCCGACATTGGTAATGTTGATGTTTTCACCGAGGGTGAAAGGTCCCGTTTCTCCAGCAATGATAAAACTCTGGACGGTTAATGGTCCATCGACACTGCTGCCATCAATGACGTTGCCAGTGGTCACGCCGCTGTCTTCATCGATGCTGCGCACTTCATCATTGTCGGTGAAGTCATCATTGATGGGGTTGACGTCAATGGTAAGAGTGGAAGTGTTGGTGTCGCCAGAGCCATCGGTCAAGATGTAAGTGATCACCGGCAAGGCGCCGTTGTAATTGGTCGCTGGGGTGAAGCTGTACGCCCCACTTGCTGACAAGCTGAAGCTGCCGACATTGGTAATGTTGATGTTTTCACCGAGGGTGAAAGGTCCCGTTTCTCCAGCAATGGTGAAACTCTGCACGGTTAATGGTCCATCGACACTGCTGCCATCAATGACGTTGCCAGTGGTTACGCCGCTGTCTTCATCGATACTGCGCAGTTCGTCATTGTCGGTGAAGTCATCATTGATGGGGTTGACAGTGATGGTGAGAGTGGATGTGTCCACTGGGCCACTACCGTCAGTCAGGGTGTAGGTGATCACAGGTACAGCGCCGTTGTAATTGGCCGCTGGGGTGAAGTTGTACGCCCCACTTGCTGACAAGCTGAAGCTGCCGACATTAGTAATGTTGATGTTTTCACCGAGGGTGAAAGGTCCCGTTTCTCCAGCAATGGTGAAACTCTGCACGGTTAACGGTCCATCGACACTGCTGCCATCAATGACGTTGCCAGTGCTCACGCCGCTGTCTTCATCGATGCTGCGCACTTCATCGTTGTCAGTGAAGTCATCATCCATTGGATTAACGTCAATGGTGAGTGTGGAAGTGTTGGTGTCGCCAGAGCCATCGGTCAAGATGTAGGTGATCACCGGTACAGCGCCGTTGTAATTGGTCGCTGGGGTGAAGCTGTACGCCCCATTTGCTGACAAGCTGAAGCTGCCGACATTGGTAATATTGATGTTTTCACCGAGGGTGAAAGGTCCCGTTTCTCCAGCAATGGTAAAACTCTGGACGGTTAATGGTCCATCGACGCTGCTGCCATCAATAACATTGCCAGTGGTCACGTCGCTGTCTTCATCGATGCTGCGCACTTCATCGTTGTCAGTGAAGTCATCGTTGATGGGGTTGACGGTGATGGTGAGAGTGGATGTGTCCACCGTGCCGCTGCCGTCAGTCAGGGTGTAGGTTATCACAGGCACTGCGCCGTTGTAATTGGCCGCAGGGGTGAAGTTGTACGCCCCACTTGCTGACAAGCTGAAGCTGCCGACATTGGTAATATTGATGTTTTCACCGAGGGTGAAAGGTCCCGTTTCTCCAGCAATGGTAAAACTCTGCACGGTTAATGGCCCATCGACACTGCTGCCATCAATGACGTTGCCCAAAGTGGTGCCGCTGTCTTCATCGATGCTGCGCACTTCGTCATTGTCAGTAAAGTCATCGTTGATGGGGTTAACGTCAAGTGTCAGTGTTGCACTTACCCCAGTATTGGTGGTGTAAGTGACAATCGGGAGTTGGCCATTCCAGTTAGTTTCGGGTGTGAACGTGTACTGGCCATCTTGGTTAATGATCAATATGCCTGCGTCGAGTGTCACTTCGGTGCCAGCATCGTAGTTAGATCCCTCAATTTCAAAGCTAAAAACAGTGAGTTCGTTATCGACATCGTCGTCATTGTCAAGAACATTGCCGCTGGCGACGGTGCCTTCATTGGTGATGTTAGTGTCATTAACCAGAATGCTGGGATCATCAACGGGGATAATATTAATTGTTAGTGTGGCGCTTGCACCAGTATTGGTGGTGTAGGTGATTAATGGGAGTGGGCCATTCCAGTTGTTATTAGGAGTGAATATGTAAGAACCATCGGCATTAATGATTAATGAGCCACTTTCTATCTGGGCTGTATTGCCTGCACTGATTATTGTGTTATTAACGCTAAAGCTCAATATGCTTAAATCACTATCGATATCACTGTCGTTGGTTAACACATTTCCGGTGGCTACCGTATCTTCATTAATGGTATCAATATCATTTGTAGGTATTGATGGGTTGTCAGCTAGAATTGCACTGTTTGTACTTTGGAGTGAGAATTCGGTTTGCTGAGCGCCATCTGTGTTAAAGCCAGCGTTTGCGAGAGTTTCATTAGCACTGCGAGTGATCGATATAATATTTGAACTACCTTGATTACCATTGACTTGGCCTGCGGCTGTATCTGGTAGGTCCAGAGTTGGATCTTCTCCTGATGCGATGAGCGTCTGAAGAGTTTCAATTTCATCGAGAACATCCTGATCTAACAGCGTTTCAGAGGTGATGTTAGAATATGTCGAATCATCGGCATATAATATTTCTATTTGAGCGCCGTCTTCAATAACTAATGTTGTTGCAGTTGGCAGTTGTGTACCTGAAGAGATCGGTTTGGTTACCCCATCCAATGTCATGGTTATCTTGCCTTTAACAAGTGTAACCAGTCCACTTTGCGCTGTGACGATTGACTCCATTCGAAAACTCCAAGTTAATGAGTGTTAACAATATCCACTTTGTAAAAAAAGATATTTGCATGTGACTTAAGTTAGTCAAATGTTAGCCCTATAGGCTTGTGTTATCAACCAACTTATTGCTGAAGTGTTTGTTTTTTGATTGTGACTGATTGACGATAAAAATATATGTCAGTAAAGCAGAATTAGCTGATAAGGTTTGGGAGTTGAAAATGTGAAATGAAGTATAAAGAGTTAACATCCGGAAAGTGAAGTAATGTGTGTAACAAAACGGGCTTTCCATTACTGAAAAGCCCGTTTTAATACAACAAACTAAGAGGTAAGTCTTAGTTCATGCCGTACTTTTTCAATTTCTTACGCAGAGTACCGCGGTTGATACCTAGCATGTTTGCTGCGCGAGTCTGGTTACCACGAGTGTGCTGCATAATGATATCGAGTAGAGGTGCTTCAACTTCGCTTAATACCATTTCATACACTTCTTCAGCTTCTTGGCCATCCATCTGAGCGAAAAAGTTAGTTACTGCACGCTTTACTGCGTCACGTAATAACTGAGGCTTGATAGTACCGTTAGCGGTTTCAATTTTGCCAACTGTAAGCTGATGAGTTTCTGTGTTAGTAGTCTGATCAAACATTCGTATTCTGCTCTTTAATTAATTCTGTGCAATTTTGTCAAAATAGCGTTCCACCATGGAACCCTGTTCTTCAACCGTTTCCAGCCGATTGAACTCGGCGCGAAATGGACGCTGTTCATCTTGGTCCAAATACCATCCAACATGCTTCCTAGCGAAACGTATCCCCTTATAATTACCATAAAGCGAGTATAAGTTGTTAAGGTGTTCCAGCATCACTTGACGCTTTTCATTCACCTCAACAGGCGCTAGTGTGCTACCTGTTGCCAGATAATGTTGTATTTCTCGGAAAATCCAAGGCCTTCCTTGGGCGCCTCGACCTATCATTAGAGCATCAACACCCGTGTGTTCGAGCACAAATTGTGCTTTCTCTGGGGTGGTGATATCTCCGTTAGCAATAACAGGGATCGAAATATTCTTTTTAATCGCCTTAATCGTGTCGTATTCAGCATTACCTTTATACATGCATTGCCTTGTTCGGCCGTGTACGGCTAAGGCGGCAATACCACAATCTTCAGCTATCTGGGCGATTTGAACACCATTCCTGTGTTCTGGTACCCAGCCAGTTCTAATTTTCAGTGTTACAGGTACATCGACTGCGGCAACAACGGCCTGTAAAATGCATTTTACGAGCACAGGGTCTTGCAGTAACGCTGAGCCTGCTAGCTTTCGATTCACTTTTTTTGCAGGGCAGCCCATATTAATATCAATGACTTGTGCGCCTTGTTGTACGTTGACAACAGCCGCATTAGCCATCAATTCAGGATCGGCACCTGCAATTTGTACTGATCGAATTCCATCTTCACCAGCATGAAGCATACGCTGGCGGCTTTTATCTGTATCCCAAACATCAGGATTGGATGAAAGCATTTCTGATACTGCCATAGCAGCACCATATCGAAGACAAAGATTTCTAAAAGCTTGGTCTGTGACACCTGCCATTGGTGCCACGATCAGCTGATTTTTCAGGTGATAGGGTCCAATTTGCATATCTGACATACCTTGCTCTTCAAAGGGGCGTCATAGTACGCCTTTTTTGAGTCAGTGAAAAGGTCAATAAATAACCTGAGCGAAACTTTTTTTCTTGACTTTTACAAGGGGAGAAGTCATCGGTAGTAAAGGAGCGTTTTCTCTAGCGCTATTTACGTATTCCTGTCAAGCGACTCCATTCTTCTTTGTGAGCTGGTTCGTCCATATCGAACCATTGATTATAAAAGTCAGAGACTTCCAATGCTTGCTCTTGCAGTAAGCCTGATAGCGCAAGTTGGCCTCCTGATTTTACTTTCTCTGCAATAAGTGGCGCGAGATCTTTAAGTGGACCAGCTAATATGTTGGCAACTAATATATCTGCTTTAAGCTCTTTAGGTTGATCTTCGGCAAGATATAATGTGAGCTGCTCTTCTACGCCATTACGCTGTGCATTTGCTTTAGAAGCGTCAATAGCCTGATAATCGATATCGATACCTGTCACTTTTGTTGCACCCAGCTTTAAAGCTGCAACCGCTAAAATACCCGAGCCACAACCAAAAT
This sequence comes from Shewanella sp. VB17, assembly GCF_013248905.1. Classification (NCBI taxonomy): domain Bacteria; kingdom Pseudomonadati; phylum Pseudomonadota; class Gammaproteobacteria; order Alteromonadales; family Shewanellaceae; genus Shewanella; species Shewanella sp. VB17. The sequence continues at coordinate 4,971,764 of NZ_JABRVS010000001.1, read as the reverse complement.
CGATCACGTCCTTATTGTCAAAATTAAGGCTATCTAACCATTCTAGACACAAGGCAGTTGTTGGATGAGTCCCTGTTCCGAAAGCAAGGCCTGGATCGAGAATAATGTTAACGGCCGTAGGATCGGGTATCTCACGCCAGCTAGGGCATATCCATAAACGCTCACTAAACTTAATAGGATGGAAATTATCCATCCATTCTCGTTCCCAATCTTTATCTTCGACTTGCTCAATTTTATAACTAAAACTGTGGCCTAAGTATGGCTGTAATGCTAATGCTTCCACTACCAAATTTAGGTTGCGATCTGCTTCGAACAGTGCGGTGACTACGGTGTGGTTCCACAATGGGGTTTCGCCTAATGTAGGTTCATAAATTGGGGTATCTTTACCATCTTCTAAGGTAATAGATAGAGAACCTTCCTCCATTAATAGATCACTTAGTGCATCGGCGTGTTGATTGTCTGTATCAATTTTTAATTGGATCCAAGGCATGGGATTGTCTCGAGTAAATGCTGCAATTATAGGTATTATACCATGCAGTATTTAAAAGTAAGACAAATAAGAAATAGAGCCATCATGTTGAAGTTTACTATGCGGTGAGGTTGATAAATCATATTTAACATGATGATTATTTTTATGATGGGGTAAGTTTGAGCATGTGTCACTAAGTTAAAATATAAGCGTTTCTGACGCAAAAAAGCCACAACAAGTGTGGCTTTTATCGTTTTTACAACAGGAATGTTATCTAGCTTTTAGCGCGCTTCATCGCGGTGAAAAACTCATCGTTAGTCTTGGTCATTGCCAATTTATCGATAAGAAATTCCATGCCTGTGACTTCATCCATTGGATGTAAGATTTTACGTAAAATCCACATTTTCTGAAGTTCATCTGCTGTGGTTAGCTTTTCTTCACGACGTGTACCACTGCGATTAAAGTCAATAGCAGGGAAGACGCGTTTTTCAGCCGCTTTACGAGATAAATGTAACTCTTGGTTACCGGTACCTTTAAATTCTTCATAGATAACTTCATCCATCTTAGAGCCGGTATCAACTAATGCTGTGGCTATGATGGTTAAGCTCCCGCCGTGCTCAATATTACGCGCAGCACCGAAGAAACGTTTAGGGCGATGTAGTGCATTGGCATCGACACCACCAGTCAGTACTTTACCTGATGATGGAATGACAGTGTTGTAAGCACGTGCTAGGCGTGTGATCGAGTCGAGTAAGATGACAACATCTTTCTTGTGTTCAACTAAACGCTTAGCTTTTTCTATCACCATTTCAGCAACTTGTACATGTCGGCTCGCTGGTTCATCGAAGGTTGAAGCAATCACTTCTCCCTTAACCATGCGTTGCATCTCAGTCACTTCTTCTGGACGCTCATCAATCAGCAATACCATTAACACCACATCAGGGTTGTTGTAGGTAATGCTTTGAGCCATATTTTGTAAAAGCAGTGTTTTACCTGCTTTAGGTGGCGCAACAATGAGTCCACGTTGACCTTTACCAATTGGTGAGCATAGGTCAAGGATCCGTGAAGTAATATCTTCAGTCGAACCGTTACCACGTTCCATGCGTATGCGTTCTTCGGCATGTAGAGGCGTCAGGTTTTCGAATAAAATTTTTGTTCGAGAGTTTTCTGGTTTGTCAAAATTGACTTCGGATACTTTCAAAAGTGCGAAATAACGTTCGCCCTCTTTTGGAGGTCTAATTTTACCAAAAACAGAATCACCAGTCCGTAAACTGAAACGACGGATTTGGCTTGGAGATACATAAATATCATCAGGACCGGCTAGGTAAGAAGCGTCTCCACTTCGTAAAAAGCCAAATCCGTCCTGTAGAATTTCTAATACGCCACCACCGAAAATATCTTCACCGCTTTTGGCGTGGGCTTTTAGTATTGAAAATATAACATCCTGCTTTCGTGCTCGAGCAGGGTTTTCAACATTCATTTCTTGTGCGAGCAATACTAAATCTGAAATTGAGGTGTCTTTTAATTCTGATAAATTCATCGTAGATGGGTCTTTTTTATGCGAGATAAATGCTATTTTTATTCAATGATTATAAAAGGATGAATATTGAATGAATAGCGAAAAGTAGCTAGTTGGAAATAGGTCTGCTTATTAAAGTAGCACTATAGTCGCTGTGCGTCTAGGTATATTAGTTAAACTCGACAACATTTATTGAATAAGTGTTGTCGAAGGGCGCTTTTAGGGTATTTAATCGGTGATTTAATGTGCTTAAAGCGTGTTTAAGGCCGTATCAATAAACTCTTTAAGCTGAGTTTTAGAAAGAGCACCTACTTTTGTACTTGCAAGTTCACCATTTTTGAATATGAGTAAAGTCGGTATACCACGGACCCCATATTTAGCAGGTGAAACACTGTTAGCGTCAACATTCATTTTAGCGATTGTTACTTTATCGGCATATTCGTCGGCAATGTCATCTAGGATCGGTGCTATCATTTTGCAGGGCCCGCACCATTCCGCCCAAAAATCGACGACGACAGGTAATGCTGACTTTATTACGTCATTTTCAAAGCTATCGTCAGTGAGGTGTATTATTTTGTCGCTCATGATGTTCTCCAGTTGGGTGGCCATTGCTGGTTTGTTAATGGCTTAACCTGTATATTGGGCTTTGAAATAACTTTTCAAGGCCCAATTTCTTGCCTTTAATGCTAGTTTTTATAATTAGGCGCTATTTCAAACGATTGAGTTTCTTATTGCCCCCCTAACTGGTATGCTGCCGCTATGAGCGAAACACATTTATCAAATCAAAAGTTTGCCGACTTTTCTCTACATACAGAGATAAAAACAGCACTTAACGAGAGCGGTTTTGAATATTGCACACCGATTCAAGCCCTATCTTTACCTATTTTATTACAGAAAAAAGATATTGCGGGTCAAGCACAGACAGGAACGGGCAAAACACTTGCTTTTCTTGTTGCGACCTTTGAACATCTTCTTTCTACATCTATCCCTGAAGGCCGTCAGTTAAATCAGCCCAGAGCGATGATTATGGCGCCGACACGTGAATTGGCAATTCAAATAGCGAAAGACGCAGGATTACTCGCGAAACATACAGGTTTAAAAGTGGGTATTGTCTACGGTGGCGAAAGCTACGATACTCAACGTAAAGTGTTGGATCAAGGCATCGATATTCTTATTGGTACGACAGGCCGTATTATCGACTATGTGCGTCAAGGTGTTATTAATTTAAGTGCTATTCAAACTGTTGTTTTAGATGAAGCTGATCGTATGTTCGATCTTGGCTTTATTAAAGATATTCGATTTTTATTTAGGCGTATGCCTGATGCTAAATCACGTTTAAATATGCTGTTTTCAGCGACACTGTCGATGAAAGTACAAGAACTGGCTTATGATCATATGAATGAGCCTGAAAAAGTCGTTATATCACCCAATGAAAAGACCTCTAAAAATATTAAAGAGGAAATTTTCTACCCGTCTATGGATGAGAAAATTCGCCTTCTGCTCACCTTGATTGAAGAAGATTGGCCGGAAAAAGCGATTGTATTTTCCAATACTAAACACAGCTGTGAAAATGTTTGGTCATGGTTAGAAGGTGATGGGCATAGAGTTGGATTATTAACTGGCGATGTTCCTCAAAAGAAGCGTATTCGCATCCTTGAACAGTTTACCGAAGGTCAATTAGACATTCTTGTGGCGACGGATGTTGCGGCTCGTGGTTTGCATATATCAAATGTATCACATGTATATAACTATGATTTACCTGATGATTGTGAAGACTATGTACACCGAATCGGCCGGACAGGTCGTGCAGGGAAAAAGGGTGTTTCGGTCAGTTTTGCTTGCGAAGAGTATGCTTTAAACTTACCAGCGATTGAGGAATATATTACCCATTCTATTCCTGTGTCTAACTATGACAGTGAAGGGTTACTAGACGATATTCCTGCTCCGGTGCGAGTACATAGAAAACACAATCCTCGTCCTCAAGGGCGTAATGGTGCACGGCCTCAAAGTGGTAACCGTAGTGGTAATCGAAACAGTACACCACGTCGACATGATCAAGTACGCAGGCACTCTTAAATGGTTCATTAATGCCTAAAACACCTCTTTATGCTGCGATCACATTAGGATCGAATAGCTTTAATATGTTGGTTGCTAAGACGCTTGGTGGCCGCCCACATATTATTGCTAAATACAAACGTAAGGTTAGGCTTGCAGATGGGATCCTATATAATGGTTCCTTAAGTGAGGAGGTGTTATTACGTGGCTTGGATTGTTTATTCATGTTTAGCCATATGCTTAAAAAACACGCAATCCCTGCTGACAAGATTACTATTATTGCAACTGCAACGCTCAGAAATATCACCAACGCAGATGACTTCTGTCAGCGTGCGATCCCCATTTTAGGTTACCCTATTGAGATTATTTCAGGCATGCGTGAAGCTGAGCTTATTTATCAAGGTATGGTAGCAACGACGTCAGGAATAGGCCGCCGTTTAGTGATAGATATTGGTGGAGCAAGTACAGAGTTTATTATCGGTGATGGTGATACTGTCTTATTAAAAAATAGCTTAGCCATCGGTTGTGTGACTTTTAATCATAAGTTCTTTGCCTCTTTTCCATTCAAACAGTTAAATTTTGATGATGCCAACTCTGAAGTTAGATCAGTGCTGGGCGATCATTTGGGTGCACTTAAGCAATTAGGTTGGCATAGTGTTGTGGGTGCCTCTGGCAGTGTACAATCTGTGGCAGAGATCCTTGATAATAGAAAGTTGCCAGGTACGATCACATTGGATGTACTTAAACAATTAAAACAAGAAGTGTTATCTCAATCATCTGCTTCAATGCTTGATATTCTTGGCATTAGCGAAGAGAGAGCTCCCACTTTTGCTGCTGGATTGTCTATTTTACTTGCTCTATTTGACTTGCTTGAAATTGATAGCTTACATTTATCTGGTGGAGCCTTGAGAGAAGGCGTACTGGTTATGTTATCTAAACGATAGCGGTAGATCATTTCACTATTTTTCTGAGATCGACGTCTAAAGAATGCTTTGTCGTTCTATGATAAGACCTAATCCCTTGCTTTTTGATTGTTGCTCTTTACTATTATACCCAGCTATTTCAAGATGCTCATTTCAGAGTCTCGGTAGGATAGCTTAGCAAGACAGCGATTGAGATAATGGCTATTCGCTTCTTGATATCGATGCAGGTATTTTACGGCAACTGTCACAGGGCAAAAAGCACCTTATTTCTTCGTTATGAAATATTGAATTACGACTATATGGACATAGGAGGTACGAGGCCATTGATGGCAAAAGGTAAAGTAATACAGGATCAATTAACGTCCTCGAACCCTGTCACTTCCCGGCAGGCAGATCCCTGCATTATGAGGTAGTTTGGGTATATACGAATTAAATTGCGGTATTTCTCTATGATAGCCACCGCACCATGTTCTGATTATGAGCCCTGTTATACCAATTGCATTAAATCGTTATTCATTCAACAGAAATTCAAAGCCCTGAAAGAAAGGACTATTTTTGCTCCTGTATCCATACAGTCGTATATCTAAATCATTCAACACAGCATGCAGAGCTTTGAAAACCAACTTATAGGAGACTTTCAAATATTGTACTGCTTTGCATTGAACAGTTTGAGATCCTTTGAATAGAAATCAGCGTATGAATATTGAATTGGTTGTAACCAAGCGTTCTCTGATTAATAGCGCTTGATTAAAGTCAGTGAATCTAAATCAAGCAGCTTAGCTTTGCCCGAAGATATCAAAATATCAGTATTGAATGCGCTTAAGGTATCCAGTATAGGAAGTTCATCAGGAGTCATTATCTGGCTTAACCTTGCTAATGCTTCTATGCCTAGGCTGGACTCTACACTTGAGCTGATTATCATCCGAACACCAGCATGTTGGGCTTGAACTTGTAGAGCCTGTAGCTTTTCAAGATTGCCGAAAAGCATAGGGTTAACGATTAAGGCGATCAGTCCATCTTGCATAGTAAATTGGTAATTAGGGTCATTTAAGCTTTCGTCTAAGGCCCAGGGCATTTCTATGGCATGATAAAAGCTTTGATTCTTTCTGGGATCGATACAGGGCTCTTCAATATACTCAATGGCGTGCAGTGGCAGACAAGCGGCAAACTCTATTGCTTGTTCTAGCTCGAAACCTCGATTGGCAGCTAGTCTGAGTTTGAGCTCTGGGCGTACGGCTAAAATGCCATGAATGAGTTGAATGTCCTCTTCTAGTGAGGTTTGAGCCACGTTGACTTTAATTGAATGTGTATTTAGTGGCAATGAATGAATTCGCTCTTGGATCATAGCCAAAGATTCATGTTTCTCTGGATAGATAAGAGGGATAGATCTCATTGTTTCTAAAGATATACGCTGACCGATTAACTGTCCCCTGAATTTGGTATTAAGTAAGCTTAATCCAAAAGCGAGAGAGGGGAGTTGAGTTTGCTGACTTAATTCGAGCAAGCTGCCCAGTGATAGGCCAATAAGCTGCGGCAAGGTCTGTTCTATTTCATTAATGACTTGTTCTAGGCTTTCCTTGCTAAACCCTATTATAGGGTTATCTTCTATATCTTGACCCGATAGAGGGCTTATTTCAACTTGTTCAATACAAGGTAGCATGGTGTCATCTAACGCATTTATTTTAAGGATAAGACCTTGACGAATATCTATTTTTTGCTTCCCTACTGAGAGTGATTTATCTAGTGGGACCTGATATTGATAGAGCTCGATAGTATTGATCTTCAAAGTGCTTCCTCGGGTAATATCTGGATTAGCCTATGGCTGTTATTTTTAGGGTAAGCCAAGTGTACGTTGTGGCCAGTTTTATTCGTGTGTGTATCTTGATTTGTGCTCGTTTCTACTAATGTACAGCTAAGGCTAAAAATTTGTGGTTATTACTGCCGAGAAAACGATGAACCATCACCAGTACTGGGTTTGAACTATTTCCGTAACAAGCTACCGCTAACATGAGTTTAGTGTAATGATGCTTGTTAGTTCATAGGTGTTCATTAGCTTTGTTTAATCCAATTAGCGACGCGGGTAATTTGTTTGCTGGCTTGCTCTTGTCCTATGATAACTTCGATAACAGAAGTGCCATGATATCCAATGGCATCTTGATAGGCGTCGATGAACCCTTCTAGATCTTCAACTCGGTTGTAGGGTAAGCCAAACATAGCGGCACCATAACCGAATTCAAGTCCATGAGGGAGACGATAATAATCATTCCTAAGTTTCTCATCAGGTATAGGCAGTAAATTAAAAATGTTGCCGCCATCATTGTTTAAAATAACAATCACTAACGGGCTAGTACTTGTTCTGGCTATGGCTAAAGAGTTTAGATCATGGAGTTGAGATAGGTCGCCGATAATTAACGTCGTAGCCGTACCTTTGTGTTTAGCAACACCGCAAGCGGTGGCGAGTAGGCCATCGATGCCTGATGCACCACGATTAGTAAAAACAGCACCTTGCTCTGTAGTGATAGGGGCAAACATGTCGTACAGACGTATAGGTAAGCTGTTGCCAATAAGCAATTGCTGCTGCTTGTTCTGTGATTTTGCAATCGTACGAATGATCATGGCTTCGCCAAATTCAGCATTATCTATCTGCTGTTCGAACAGTTCTTCTAATCTGTCGTTGAGTAATGTCAGTTGAAGAGCCCAGTTTGCATCTGATGATCGAGGCCATGAAAGTGCTGTTAATTCTTCAATACTGGCATGCCAGATTTGTTTCGCATTATGACTGGGATCAAGTCTCATTTGTTCTGGTAATATTTGCCAGTAGCTCTTCCATTTATGTTCAGCAAGATAATCAACAAGATGCTTAGAAAGTAAACGACCTCCTACAACGAGGACGCGTTCGGCTTGCATTAAGAGGGTTTTGGCTTTCGGTTGATGCAGCAATTGGTCGATATGACCAATGACACCAGGATGTTGCCTGAGCTGAGATTGTGCGTCAGTGAGTAATGGCCAACCTAGTTTTTGAGACAGAGTGATTAATGCTTCGGGGTTTTCTTGTGGTGAGTGAATACCGACAATGATCACTCCCTTACCGTGAACAAAGCGCATCATAGTCTCTTGACTCGGAAGACTCACTAAGCTCGATTTTCCATACTGATTGTAAGCGTTGCTGGTGTGTTGCCAGTTACCTAAGGTGTTTAGATACTGAGAAAAATCAGCACTCATTGTTGCGGGGTAAAGAGGCTCTCTGTACATGCAGTTGATATGAACTGGCTGGTTTTGATTACTGATAGCTTCGTCCAGCAAGGTTAGCAATGCTTCTGGGCGTATGCTCACATCGGGTGTTGGTAGGTTTATCTGTTTTGCATATTGAGCAAAAATCGCTAGTTGAGTGATAGCCTGATTGGCTCCGCAATCGATCAATTCTGGTGGTGTGTCAGCAGATAACACAATTAAAGGCACACGGGTTAACCAAGCTTCAATCACTGCCGGATACAGATTGGCAACAGCGGTCCCTGAAGTGGTAATAATGGCAACCGGCGTTTGGCTCGCTTTGGCTAGGCCAAGAGCCATAAAACCAAGGCCACGCTCATCGAAATGCTGATGTTGTTTTAATTTAGTTTGTTTTGCTGCTGCTAAAGTTAGCGGAGTTGATCGAGATCCTGGCGCCATGCATATATGTTGCACGCCTAAGCGAGAAAGCTCTTCTAAAATGAGCGTGCCCCACAGCAGGTTTAATTCGGCTTTTTTGTTGGTTTGCATGAATAGCTACCTGAAATTTGGTTAATGCACGACTAAATGGGGTTATGAAGTAGAGCGAGGCAGGATACTAGATACGAGAAGTACTTAACGACCTTGAACGCTATTACTGCACGACAGACTGAATTCTGCCACTACACCAGAGATGATTTGTACATAGTGTACCCCTATTCAGTTTAAAGGAAAATTGTTTAGCTATCATTATCCAATCCATTCGCTCATTACAACGTGGGTTTTAATCTTGATAATATCGGTTTGAACCTCAATGTTTTCACGTATTTCGTGCAGTCGTTTCATTGAATTAGCTTGTACATAAACAAGTAAATCCATATCGCCAGTGATCCCTCGGCAGGTGATCACTTCGGGAATAGCTTGAAAAACGTGCACGACATCGGCGCATCTAGGGCGTTGATGTTGGATTTCGAAATAGGCTGACACTCCCTCTTTTTGTGATTCGCTCAGTAGTACCTGATAACCACGAATAATGCCTTGTTGTTCTAATTTTTTAATTCGTTCAGATACCGCCGAACGTGACAAATTAACGGTTCCTGCGATGTGAGATACGCTTTGACGAGCGTCCTGTCTTAAGCAACCAATGATGGCTTTATCGAATTTATCCAAGTGATTAGTTTCCATAGTTCAAAAATAGATAGCGAGTTATTTATGTAAGCTTGTGTGCACTCACCGCCATTTTGTCGGCAAAAGAGGTTAAAGCCAATATTATGGCAGCGTAAGCAGTATGTTTGTCTGTTGATGACGTCAGTTTGCAGCTATGTAAACGCTTATACTGAGCTTATCAATATCAAGGTATGACTACAAACTTATGGTACTCAATGATAGTGGCAACATTTATTTTGTGTATTGCTGTCAGTCGTTGTTTTAGTCATTAAGGAACGTGAAATGAATTCAAGTAGTAAGGGAACAATAGGTCGCTGGCAAGGTGCAGGGTTAATGGCAACAACCTTACTAGGGACTGGAGTATTTATTTTGCCACAGATGACCATAGAAGTTGCTGGAAGTGGGGCATTAATTGCGTGGCTAATACTGACTTTGGCTATTATTCCTGTCACTCTGGTTTTTGGTCGTTTGGCAAGTCTTTATCCCCATGCCGCTGGACCTGCTTACTTCGTGGAAAAAGCATTTGGACAAACGTTAGGTCGAACGATAGGCTTGCTCTTCTTACTTGTGGTGCCAGTGGGGGCACCTGTTGCCATCATAATGACATTTCAATTTGTTAATGCATTAGTGTCTATTTCTGGTTGGGCACAAGTTGCAACGGAGCTGATGTTGCTAGGTATCTTGTGTGTGTTGAATTTTCGAGGTATTCAGGTTTCTGCGAAATTGCAGTTTACATTGACATTAGCCATCGTCTCTGTAGTGGTTGCATTATTTGGTGCTGGAGGCATGAATTTGTCTGATATGAAGTCATTTTCCATGAATGTCAATCCAGATGTAAGCTTGATTATGGCCGCTTCAGGCATTGCTTTTTGGAGCTTTCTCGGGGTTGAAGCAATGACGCATCTGGCCAATGATTTTCGTCATCCTGAGAAAGACATGATCCCAGCTATGATGATAGGCACTGTTTTGGTTGGTTTCGTTTATCTTGCTTGTACCTTCCTCTTACTCATGCTGCCAAGTACTGCCAATGTCGCGATGGTGGGTGTGTTTGATGTACTATTTGGTGGTTACGGCGCTCAAGTGGTCGGTGTTCTCGGTATTGCGAGTGGGCTAGCTACTGTTAATGTCTATACGGCGAGTTTGTCTCGTTTGGTGTGGAGTTTGAGTACAGAAGGGGTATTACCAAAATATTTTACTCATCTTAATCAATATAAAGTACCAGTTAGGGCTTTAAATGCTATTTTGAGCATAATGGCTGTGGTGATTGTATTGGCCTATGTGAGCGAACAGGAATTAGCACAGCTGATTGCTTGGAGTAATGGTGTATTTGTGATTATTTATCTGGCTTCTATGTTCGCGGCAGTTAAATTGCTGAGTCGACGTTTTCTTCCTTTGGTGTGCTTAAGTGCTGGGCTGTGTCTGTTGCTGGCGAGTGCACTTGGACTGAATATGGTTTATGCCTTGTTGTTAACTGCTGGCTTATATCCATTTTTGTGGTGGCAGAAAGTCCATTTAATGCGCATTCAATGTATTAGAGGATAGTGCAAATATCTTCAGCTTGGTTTTTGATTGTTGATGAGTGGGCTTGTACTAATCTTTCTCAATAGCAAGGTTGCGCATTTGAATCAACTCACTGTGCTTAAGGTAGAGGAGTTCAGCTGTACGGCGAATAATTTGATCTTCATATCGACATAGGTGACCATCAGAGTAGGCGAGCTTCCACATCGATAAGATGAGTTTTTGTTTTTGTTGAACATTAAATCGTTGATTAATTTCGTTAGTAAATTCATACAGTGAAGTTGAACTTGCTTGTCTTTTGGTTGCTTCTTCGATGAGATCTTCAGCTTCAGAAGGCGCCAAGCGCAATGTAGAGGTTAATATAGAGGGCAATAATACTTGTTCTTCTTTTGAGAGTGTTTCATCAGCAAAAACAACCTCAAGTAATAGGCTCACAGCGGCTAAGTTGAGGTTATGTTCTTGCTCTTCTGGCGTCAAAGCTTGGGAGTGTGAAGTTAAAAATTGTTTCAATTTTGCGATCATTAACAGATCCACCAATAAGTCATTAGATTAAATAAGTTTAGATTATTAGAGTCTAGGAGAGCGGATGAGTTCATCTTATCTTCATTAATAAAAAGATAAGATGAATGATAATGTTGAATCAATTGATTAAAGAATGGCACTTAAGCCTTTCATTAATAGGTCACTTGTCCCATCACCTGCATTAGTATCTAAATAACCTTTTACTATATTTATCATCGGGGCAGCGAGTTCTTTGGATATTCCCAATTTTGCGAACGCATCATACACTTGCGCTCCACCTTGCAATGATGCACCAAGGTCGCCAGTTTGTGAAAGTATGCCTGATAAACCAGACTTATTGTCTATTTCAGGTGTTGCAGAGAGTAATTCATCGACATTAGGAATAGCAGTGGAAATAGAGCTGAAGTCCCCCCCATCTAATGACGATTTAGCCAAAGTTAATAGGCTGCCTAGTCCGCCTTCTGCTTGAGATTGGCTTAGTCCGAGTTGAGACATTATATTACTGACAAGATCGGTGTCTTGGGGTTGTGTTACAGCAGGCTTCACCTCCTCTTTGGCAAAGAGATCATCAAACCAACTTGCAGTAGCGGGTATTGTTAGTAGGCTGCAGCTTATCAGTAAACTAAACGTTGTGACTCGTTTCATATTTGTCATTCCTATAATGTATAAATCGAATTTACACTACTATTCTAGCTTTTTTAATATAAGCAAAGGAGCATTATTTACTCTTGATACTAGGGTATGTTGATCTTTCATGGTTGTTTTTGCAAGGGGGTGTTGATTTTTTATACAAGGCAGGATTTGTGTAGTCAGTTATTTTACAGAAGTGACAGCATAGTAGAAAGGGTCAGCGAACCTTGTACTAGCGCTCATCTCAATGGATTTATTGCTGTGTTGCGGGCTTTTTACTTAATCCATTGAGATTGAGCAAAATTCAAGCTCGAAAGATAAATAGACCCTAGATAACGATTACTAAGCTATCGATAATTGAGCTGTGCAAAAAAACTGATTTTTGGGTATCCTATTCCTCTATTAATATATTTACTTTTATCTACTGGAAATTTGCATGTCATTGTCCGCGATATTTAGCGAAGCTTATAACTTCTTTCGCAATCATATTAGTCAGTTAGCAGCTCTTACTATTCCAATATTGTTCATTCAAGTGAGCATTCAGCTGTGGCTGGGAATGGAAATGATGAATATTGATATGGAGAATCCACAATTCAGTGGCCTCCATATGGTAGCTGTTATGGCACTTTTATTGGTATTTTCATTTCTCATTGCAACATTAACGATTTTTCTTGAACTACGTTCACAGGGCCATGAAGCCAATACTGCTTTAATCCTTAAAACTAGTCTGAACTTTGTACCAGGGTTATTGCTCGCAGGTGTTCTTTCTGGTTTGATGATCCTTGCTCCAGTGATGCTATTTGCCGCATTTGGTCCCTTATGGTTGGTTGGACTGACGATGAGCATCTATGTCTTTGCTAGGCTTACCTATGTGAATTTCATGGTTGTCGTTGAGCGACTGACTCCTTTAGAGGCGATCAAAGGGAGTTTTAAACTCAGTGGACCCATTGCTTTTAAAACATTAATGGTGTTGATGTTATACATCCCCATCTCTCTGATAGGAGGATCACTTTCAACTTTAGCTCAAGCAGTAGGTTTCCCGCTACAGTTAATGGTTGAAGTGCTCGTGGCGTTTCTAGGGTTGTTTGTTAACATCGCTCTGTTTCGAATCTATATGATTGCAGGCTCTAAATCGACTGATTAGCTTCAGAATAGGTTGCTGAGTATGATTTTCTCTAGGGTGCTTACTCAGCGATTGTTGTTCTATTAGGGCGGTACTTGTGTCTGGCAATGCCCCCTTATTTAATTTTATGATTAAAACGACTTAACTCATGATGATATTTCCATACCCTGCAAATTATCTGCTAGAAATAGATACCCAATGATGTGAATTTCGTATCAGTTTTGATGGCCAAGCTAAATAGCAAAAAACTGCTATTCTTACCGATATGCTCAAGAACAGTAGTGAACCCTAATAAACTAACTATTCAATCCATTACGTGCCTTCTTTGTGATAAATCGTACGCTATAATATGTATGCTGTTTATCACATCGGTAAGGATACTTATGTCACAATGAGGAGTGCGAGATGTGATTAATGACAAAATAGAGTCAGACATAACAGCAACAACATCGATGAAAGCTGATGTTTTAGTTGTAGAAGATAACCTTTTATATCAAGAGCTAATCCTTGAACAGCTGTCTATATTAGGCTATCAATGTGATCTGGCTCTAGATGGTATTGATGGTATAAAACATTGGGAGAATGCCGATTACAAAATTATTTTCACTGACTGTAATATGCCTAACCTTAACGGCTATGAAATGACCAAAAAAATTCGTTACTTAGAAAAATTATATAACAAAAGAACGACACCTATTGTGGCTATAACAGGTGCTGCAATGACTGAAGATGTGGATTACGGTTTATCAACGGGAATAGATGATTTTGTTAATAAGCCTATTTTATTAAAAGACTTAAAGGACATCATCGATAAGTGGCATGTGGATGACTGATTCAAATTTAAAAATATTAAATAGACATACCATGTTGGATCTGATTGGAGATGATTCAGTTATGATCCATAAGTTTCAAACTCATTTTTTAGAGCAAGCTACGGAATCATTAAAAAAAATTATTGTTTTTTATCATGATGAAGCATTTGCTGAAATAAAAGAACAAGCACATTTTTTAAAAACATCTGCTGCGGCAGTAGGTGCTGAGCAGTCTGTGCACCTATTAGTATTACTTGAAAAGTCGGCCGAGATAAAAAATAAATTGCAATGCAGTACATTGATTGAAAATATAGAGAAGGCATTAATTTTGGTACGTGAAGAAGTTACACTGTACGGTGAATCAGGTGGGAAATGTGATTTTTAATCCATAACAGCAAATATACATCAAAATGTTATATCAGTAATATTTTGTGGTTTTGAACTCGCTTATTTATACATACAGCTCTAATATTTAAGAAAGACTGCAATAAAGGAACTATTCTCAATGTCGTCAAAAGCCAGTTTGAGCAGCAGTCATTCAAAAGTCATCATGATATACGAGAATGAAGATGATATTTTAGGGGCTTCAGAGATCATTGCTGAGCAGATTGAAGACTATCAAAAATTTTTATTAACCGATAGTATTTATACTAAAATACAAGAGGTTAAACCTTTAGTCATACTGTTTGCGCTCAGTACAGCACAAAAAAGTATTGAATTGTACACGGCATTCATTCAAGATCAGCACTTAGACTATCCTCATCAAAGCGTACTCTTGTGTAAAAACTGTGATTTAAATGTCGCTTTTCATTGTTGTATCAAAGGAGTATTCGATAATTATTTTGTCTATCAACCATTGTATGAAAAATTACGTCTAAAAATCATAGTGCATAATAGTTTATTCATTAGTCAAAATTCCAGCGTTGAGAGAGTATTTCAACAGGATAAATTGGAAAAAATTGCTAAAGACCTTACTGAACTGATAGATAATAGCCGAAATATTAAAAAGTCTTTTTTAAACTCAGTTAAAAAATATCATCATGATCTAAACCCATCTAATCATATGGAGATTGCAAGCGATGTTATAATTAAACAAGACTTCAATACCATTAATCAGCAGCATATAGTGCCTTCAGTAGATGAATTTGAAGAGGATGTTGAAAATAATGTAGACGTAACAATCTCGGGTAAGTCTAGTAAAAATTTGATTAGCAAAGATAAGTTAACATCTCCACTTATTGATGATATAGAGCAACGTAATGCTAAAAGAATTTTGGTCGTTGATGATAATGAGCTATATCGAAACATGTTGATTAAAATATTAGAAAAAGAGCACTATCATGTTGATTTTGCAGATGACGGTCTACATGCACTACATAAAATAAAAAGTAACGATTATTCACTGATATTAATGGACCTATTTATGCCTAAATTAGATGGTATTCATACGACGATGCAGATTAAATCTGTTTGTGATAGTACATCACCGCCTATCATTGCATTAACAGGTAACAAAAATATGAAGTTAATTAAAAATTGGGTCGCTCAAGGAATAAAAGGCTATATTATAAAACCCTCAACTAAAAAAGAGATACTCGGAACCATTAATAAAATTCTCAATTAGCTCTGTTAGCATTCATAACGATAAATAAGATGATGTGACGTACTCAATTACTTGTTAATTAACTTTATACCCATAACATTTTTAATTCAGCAAATCATTGATCTAGATCATTTTTTTGGTTACCTTCTATAGTGTCGAATTAAAATTATAACAATTAAGGGTAAGTTGAAACATGATTCACATATTAAGAGCGTTTATTTTATTTTTAGGGCTTGTGAATAGCATTGTAGCGCATGCTGATACCACTTATGTTTATTGCGCTGTACCTGATGGTAGTGATTGGGATTGGTTGGTGGATAGATCGAATAATTACGTGACAGTAGAAGGGTCATGGGGGCGATATACTTACTCTGATGGTGCTTATTTCAATTATTTTAATGTGTCAAACGCTCAATATCAATCCGTTAACTCACGATGCCCATTAGGAGAGGTGGCTCAACCTGGCGATCGTAATACGTCATCTTGGGAAGTATTTAATATTTTACACCTAGATGGCAGTATTATTGCTGCTGGACATAAAAATATTAATGGGCAGAATACTTCTCCTGCATTTCGTTTATAGGATGATTTACCACCATTAATTTTTAATGAGTGATGGTATTACCGCTGAGCTTATTTGTACAATTTAGGTGGAAAAACAGTCAGGACTGGTCCAGACTATTAACTCACTGATTCTTAATTAGTAGGTGCTAATGCATCTGTCTCATTCTTATCAAAATGCTTCTAAATTGGGCTGTTTTATTTTCCTTGTGGGGCTTACTTTAAGCTCCATATCTGCTTGGTTCGTTCAAACGAATAATGCTGACATTATTGAAGAATCATTGCATGCTAAGTCATTAGAAATTAGTGATATTGTATTGAATCGCTTTACCTTATATCAGTATGGACTTCGTGGTGTGCGCGGCATGATCTCTGCTGCTGGTGAGGACATGATCACTCGAGATATGTTTTACCGTTACAGTCTAACACGCGATATTGATGTTGAATTTCCTGGCGCGCTTGGATTTGGCTTTATTCGACGAGTTTCTCGATCTAATGAAGCTGTATTTTTAGCTAAGGTACGCCAAGATAACTGGCCTAATTTTCAGATCCGTGGTCTTAATTCTCATGATTATGATGAAAAGTACATTATTGAATATATTGAGCCTGTTGAGCTCAACAGGGCGGCTGTTGGTTTGGATATAGCGTCAGAATCCCGTCGTCAAGAAGCGGCAAGCTCAGCATTATTGTCAGGTGAAGTTAGATTATCAGCCCCTATTACCTTAGTGCAGGCAACGGGTAATCCTTTGCAGTCTTTCCTTATTTTACTGCCTATTTATCGCACTGATGATGTAGCTAAAACTCTTGATGAACGTGACGCTGCTGGATTTGGTTGGAGTTATGCGCCTTTAGTGATTGATCAAGTATTAGCAGGTTTAGCGATTAACCAAACATCCACTAAATTGATCCTCAGTGATGTGACTAACTCAGCACAAGCGATTCATTTTTTTGAAACACACCTAGATGATGCAAGGCAGCTAACGCAGTTTAAACATCAAGTGAGTAGAGATATTTTCGGTCGAAAGTGGCAGATTGAAGTGATGGCTTATCCTGAATTTATGGCTAACCTCCATTTACTCAAGCCGAGTGTCGTGTTGTTTTTCGGGTGCATGTTTAGCTTTTTACTGGCTATTTTGGTTGTGGTTTTGTCTTTAGGTTTACAACGTAAAAAACAGGTGTTAGCTGATCAAACAAGGCGTGCAAATATGCTGGAACATTCTTTAGATGGGATAATCAGCTACGATCTTACGGGTTATATTACGAGTTGGAATCAAGGCGCTAAGTCGCTGTTTGGTTACGCAGAATCCGAGGTCATAGGTCGGCGTGGCATCGAGTTGATTGTACCGCCAAGTGAGGTCGCGGAAGAAGAAGCTTGGTTGGCTAAAGTGTTGACTGGAGAGGTGTTATTAAATCAGGTGTCACGTCATCAAGATAAAATGGGTATTGAGCTATCGACTTCAACCACCATGTTGGCAATTTATAACGATCATGGGGCGATTGTTGGCTTAAGCCAGACTATTCGCGACATCACAGATCAGCAAGATGCACAGCTACGGATTGTAAAGTTAAATGAGAGCCTAGAACGTAAAATTACCGATCGTACCCGAGCGCTGCAACAAGCCTTGTCAGAAAATAACGCCCTACTTGAGTCTATCAATGAGCAGTTACTGTATTCTGTGACTGACGTTAATGGCGTTATTCTCGATGTGAATGAATATTTTTGTCGTGTCACTGGCTATAGCAAAGAAGAGCTTATTGGTCACAACCATGCCATGATGAATTCAGGGGAGCACGATGTTGTTTTTTGGCAGGAAATGTGGACTAAAATTAATTCTGGTCAGTCATGGCATGGTGAAATATGCAATAAAAACAAAGATAAAGAGCTTAGGTGGTTCGATACTGTTATTGGTCCTATGTTGGGTGATACCGGTATTATTGAGCGATTTGTCGCATTAAGGACAGACATTACCGATCGTAAATTGGCGCAAATTGCCAAGAATGAACTTGGCGCTCTATTAAGTAACCTTTTTGATGCTGCCACCGAAATATCGATAATAGCGACAGATGAAAATGGACTGATCACTATCTTTAATCGTGGTGCTGAGAACTTACTGGGTTATGCAGCAAGTGAGATGGTTGGTAAATCAAGTCCCGCACCTTTACACGAAGCGCAAGAAGTCGAGGAGCGAGCGGCAGAGTTAACGGCCGAATATGGTTTTGTTATCCAAGAGTTCGATACTTTTGTGTATAAAGCGAGAACCGAGGGGCCAGAGACGAGAAATTGGATCTATATTCGTAAAGATGGCTCTCAGTGCCAAGTGTCCTTGTCTGTCACGGCAATGCGTGACAGTGACGGTGTGCTAATTGGTTACTTAGGGATCGCAACCGATATTTCGCAAAACTTGCAACAACAGGAGGCATTGTTAACTGCCAGTAATCACTTAAGTAAGGCGGCTGAAGTTGCACAATTGGGTATTTGGACGTGGAATTTAGATGACGGTACATTGGTGTGGAATGATCGTATGTTTATGCTTTACGATCAGCCAGAAAGCTTAAAAGAAGAGGGCTTATATTATGAGCATTGGTTGATGCGTATTCATCCTGATGACAGTGCATTTGCGCAGCAAAAATTGAAAGATGCTGTGGAAGGTCATGGTCAATACGATCCTCACTTTAGGATTATAAAAGCCGATGGAACCTTAAGGTATGTGCAGGCTGGAGCGCAGATTGAAAGAGATAAAAACGGTAAAGCGACCAGAGTCATAGGTATTAATCTCGATATTACTGAACAATATGAGTTAGAAACATCGCTGCGGGATGCGAAAAAGAATGCCGATATGGCCAGTGAGGCTAAATCGGCATTTTTAGCTAATATGAGTCATGAAATTCGAACACCAATGAATGGCGTACTAGGCATGCTGAGCTTATTGCTCAAAAGTGATCTAAAAGAAGAGCAAAGAAAAAAAGCGTCGTTAGCCCAATCTAGTGCTAGATCTTTGCTGATGTTAATTAATGATATCTTAGATTACTCTAAGGTGGATGCTGGAAAGTTAGCGCTTGAGAATTTAGATTTTAATGTACGCCAGATGATGGGAGAATTTGCTGAGTCAGTTGCGATTCAAGTTGAAGAAAAAGAGCTGGAGTTGATCCTTGACCTCTCTGGAATCGCACATACCTTAGTAAAAGGAGATCCTAGTAGGCTCAGACAAGTATTGAGTAATTTTGTTGGTAATGCGATTAAATTTACCTCACAAGGTGAGATTGTTATTAAAGCAAAGTTAAGCAATTTTGATGATGTGAGTTGGTACTTTGAGTGTTCAATTAACGATACCGGTATAGGGATCCCTCAGGATAAAGTATCGAGCTTATTTGATTCGTTCAGTCAAGCGGATAGTTCAACGACTCGTATATTTGGCGGTACGGGTCTAGGATTAGCGATAGCTAAAAAGCTCTGCCAATTAATGGGTGGTGATATTAATGTGACCACCGAATTGAATCAAGGTAGTTGTTTTAATTTTTATATTTACTTAGGTAAAAGTGATTATTCTGAACCCGTACTGCCTAAAGTCGATATTAGTGCCCTTAGTGTGTTAATTGTTGATGACAACACTACAAACAGAAAAATGCTAAAAGCCCAGCTTGAATTGTGGGGAGCTGATGTATGTGAAGCCGATAGTGGTAAGCAGGCACTTAAGCTTTGTGGATCTCGGTTTTCGCAACAAGAGAAGCGATTTTTTGATATTGCATTTCTGGATATGCAGATGCCTACAATGGATGGTGTAATGTTAGGTAAGCTGCTACAAACATCGCCTCACTTTAATGACATCAAACTCGTCATGATGACGTCAATGTCACAACAAGATGATACCCAATACTTTGCCAATTTAGGTTTCCACACTTATTTTCCTAAGCCAGCGACTACCGAAGATTTATTCAAAGCACTATCAGTTGTCGAGTTTTGTGAGACGTTAGGTGTTGTAGATCCTTTAGTTAACCATGATTATCCCATTGGACTTACCCAAGAAAATGAGCATCATCGAATAAAAGAGGCACAGGGCTGGAATCAACTTGCTTCAATACTTTTAGTTGAAGATAACCGTGTTAATCAGCTTGTTGTTGAAGGTATTTTGGAAGAGTTTGATATTACGCCCGCTCTGGCTATTAACGGTGTCGAAGCGTTAGAAAAACTCAGTAATAGTGAGCATGTGTTCAACATCATTTTGATGGATTGTCAGATGCCTGAAATGGATGGGTATCAGACCACCAAAGCGATACGCTTAGGTGAAGCGGGTGATCATTATATTGATACAACTATCATTGCGATGACCGCGAATGCAATGATAGGTGATAAAGAAAAATGTATTGAGTCTGGTATGAATGATTATTTATCTAAGCCTATCGATCCAGATAAACTTATTTCAAAGTTAAAGTTGTGGCTAGCATCAACCCCACAGTTAACTAAAAATGATAAAGTATAATAAAATCAGTTAGGTATAATAAGCTTGCTTTGCAAGTGTCGTCTTACTGTAGGCCATTCTGTTGCTATTATCGAATAAACAACGGTATCTCTAATAGAGCCATCTTTTAAAATTTGGTGGTTACGTAAAATACCGTCTTGCTTAGCCCCTAGTCTTTCAATGGCTTTTCTGGAGTTGTGATTAAAAAAATGTGTTCTAAATTCAACAGCTATTGCTGAGTGTTTTTCAAATAAATAGCTTAATAACAGAAGTTTACATTCAGTGTTGACGGGGGTTCGTCTTACTGATGATGAATACCAGGTATATCCAAGCATTGCACGTTTATGTTTTGAATCTACATTGTAAAACCGAGTAGTACCCACTATGTTATTGGTTTGGTTACACCTAACAGCAAAGGCGATATCGCCATTTTTCGCCGCTAAAATAGCGTCATCTACATAGGCTGTCATAGCATCTGGGGAGGGAACGCTTGCGAACCATAATTTCCAAGATTCTCCATCTAACACAGCTTGTTGTAAATCTTGGATGTGACTAACACTCAATGGTTCGAGTGTCACAAAATCACCGGTAAGTTGGCTATTAGACAACCACTTCATACGATATACCTTAATTGTTGATTTTCCCTAATTAGGCTACAACATTTTTCCCAAACAAGAATTTTTTATAGGGGATAAGTATGTACCATTGTAGGCGGTGGTGATGAGTAAGGTGCTCTATTTTATAAGCCTATATTACTCACCACGTTAGTCATCGAGTCGCGGTGTTGCTCAGCCCTTGAGTGTGATGGATGACATGGTATTCATCAGGTTATTTGATAAATGCAAAGGCATCGCCATAAAGGTGGTCTTCTTCAACTCCCATGGTACGAAATACTTCGCGGGCGGTGCCGACCATATCGAAACGTCCAGCGATATAGATATCGTAACCATTTAAACTGATAAAATCAGATTTGAGTTGTTCGAGTAAATTGGCTTCTTTGCCATCCCATCCAGCAGAGGCTTGTTCAATGACTGGGACGAAGTTCATCCACGGGTAAGTGTTATGCCATTGACGAGCAATGGTTTCGTAATACATTGCATCTTGAGTACGGCAGCCCCAATAAAGTGTGGTTGGGATCTTTTGCTGTAGTGCTATCTGGTGTTCAATAATACTTTTAATGTAAGAGAAACCAGAGCCGCCTGCAATCAGTAAGCGCGCACGTCCACTTTCATGACGCAGATGTGCATCGCCACCTGGTGCTTCAATTTCTATTGATGTTCCATTTTGTAAGCTTTCTTGCATACGCTTTACGACTTGCATAGGGTAGCTCTCACTGACGGCGGCCCCAATATGAAGTTCGATGTGTTCTGAATCAGGTGCTGATGCGATAGAAAACGGACGTTTGTCAGTGTCACCCATAATAACACAAAGGTATTGACCGGCCTTAAAGTCGAACGCTATTTCTGGTTTCAAAATGATTTGGTATACCGCATCATTAAACGGAGTGACTTGCTTTATCTGGCAACGAATTGTGTTCATTTAACATCCTTTTTGTCCCTCTCTAGTGGAGGTTCAATAAATATCTACTTATAGAATTATAAGGTAGGGGTAGCATCTATGCCTAAGTCAGCCCAGATTTTATCAACCCTATCCTTAACCGCTTGATCCATTACTATCGGGGTGCCCCATTCACGATTGGTTTCCCCTTGCCATTTATTGGTCGCATCCATGCCCATCTTTGAACCTAATCCTGCTACAGGTGAAGCAAAATCGAGGTAGTCAATCGGGGTGTTTTCTATCAGCACAGTGTCGCGTTTAGGATCCATACGTGTTGTGATGGCCCAAATCACATCATTCCAATCACGACAGTTGACGTCGTCATCAACCACAATGATAAACTTGGTATACATAAATTGACGTAGAAAGGACCAAGCGCCCATCATTACGCGTTTAGCATGACCTGGATATTGTTTACGTATTGAAATCACCGCCATCCTGTATGAACAACCTTCAGGCGGCAGATAAAAATCAATAATTTCAGGGTACTGTTTACGTAAAATAGGCACAAATACTTCATTTAGTGCCATACCTAACATAGCAGGCTCGTCTGGTGGACGTCCTGTATATGTGCTGTGGTAGATGGCGTCTTTTCTGTGGCTAATGTGAGTTACAGTAAAAACGGGGAATGTGTCTGTTTCGTTATAATAGCCAGTGTGGTCACCATAAGGCCCTTCTTCGGCCGTTTCCTCTGGATCAATATACCCTTCTAAAATGATTTCGCTGGTGGCTGGAACTTCTAAATCACAACTGAGTGCTTTGCATACCTCGGTGCGTTCGCCACGAAGGAGTCCAGCAAAGGCGTATTCACTCATTGAGTCAGGCACAGGGGTTACGGCGGCTAAAATGGTGACTGGGTCGCTGCCTAATGCGACAACAACAGGGTAACGCTCACCAGGGAACTGCTCCTTGAAATCTTTAAAGTCGAGGGCGCCACCGCGATGATCAAGCCACCGCATAATGAGTTTGTTTTTGCCGAGTAGTTGTTGGCGATAAATACCTAAGTTTTGACGTTTCTGCCGTGGTCCCTTAGTGATGGTTAACCCCCAAGAGACCAGAGGGGCAACATCACCGGGCCAACAGTGTTGAATAGGTAGTTTAGTCAGATCGACATCATTACCTGTTTTTATCACTTGCTGACAAGGGGGATTACGCACTGTCTTGGGCGGCATATTTAAGGCTTGTTTGAACATGGGTATTTTAGCCATCGCATCTTTAAAGCCACTTGGGGGTTCTGGTTCCTTTAAAAAAGCGAGCAATTCACCTACCTCTCTTAATGCAAGAGGATCTTCTTTGCTTAATGCCATCGCCACTCTCTTTGGAGTGCCAAAAAGATTCACCAACACTGGCATTGTGTTACCCACTGGGTTTTCAAATAATAGAGCAGGGCCTTGTGTGCGTAACACTCGATCGGCAATTTCTGTCATTTCCAGATGAGGATCAACCGGATGGCTAATACGCTTAAGTTCACCTTTGCTTTCCAGGTGGTCTATAAAACTGCGCAAATCCTTAAAACTCATGTGGAAATAATCCTGCTGATAAATGTTGTATGGCGGGCACTATAGCATTTTTAGCCCTTATATTTCACTACTGGCAATGAAGATTATTAACGGTTAAATATTAGCATTGTTTGCATGATTTCAGATCGTGCCTATCTGCGTGAGTTTGGAGTATTCGATGTGGTTTGGGAATATGAGTTAACAGGCGTAGTATAGGATTTAAATACAGGTTAAAAAGGCGTTTATTATGGGGTTATTTTTTAGTAAATCTAGCGCAGTTCAACTTTTTATCAGTGTAGTCATATTATTTGCTTCAATGTTAAGCTTAGCTGCTGGTGCGAATGAGTATGATAGATTGCATTGGCGCAGTCATATTTGGGCGCAACCTAATTGGAATAATAGTTGGGGAGTGGGGGGAGGTTCTCCTTACTTTAATCATTATGGTTATCGTCCTTACTGGGTTAATCATTGGAACCGCCCCTATGGGAATTATCCTGATCGTTATTATCGTCGCAACAATAGTGTGACTTATCAAACTGAGCAATCTAAACCGATTATTGCACCGCAAAGAGTGACGACAAGTATTCAATATGCGGAAGGTCTTAAGAGACTCCCTGACAATACCAGAGTGAGTCAAAAAGACGGACGGACTATTTATGAGTGGCAAGGTATTGAGTATATTTTTGATTGGAGCAGTGAGACTTATCGGGAGGTAAAGTAGTATTTATATCGATGGCTATTTTTGTACATTGACTGGTATTGGTCATTTGCTGTTATCGTTTGCCTCCTAGACGAATGACTCGATGTGTTTAAAATGAGGATCTGTGAGTATAGAGCAGGATTTTGTGGCTAATATTAACCTTGTTTTCGCCGCTTTCAGATATTCTATACTTCAGCTAGTCATATGTAATCGCAACTAAGTTCCTCTTCAAGTATAAAAATGAGGCGATAAGTTAGCTATTTTTCTGCTTGTTGCCTGAAATTTTTAACTAATAATGCATAAAGCATCATTCCCTTCCTATACTAGTTAGTAGTTGTGTATTTCTCCTTCAAGCTTAAGCAGCTTTGAGCCCATTTGAGTACTGAGTATGAGTGAAATAAAGAAATCGGAAATTCTTACTGAAAGCGGAACGAATGAACTTGAAATTATCGAGTTTCATTTACATAAGACATTAGATGCTGGTGGCTATAAAGTTTGCCATTATGGCATCAATGTGGCCAAGGTCCGAGAAGTGATCAGAGTGCCAGATACGTCGGATTATCCTAATGCTCAATCCCATATGGTCGGAGTTTTCTCCTTACGTGACAATCTCATTCCTTTGGTAGATTTGGCTGGTTGGCTTGGGATCCCAACGGCAGATGATTTGGCTCATAAAGTGGTCATTGTCACCGATTTTAATAAAATGATTAATGGTTTTTTAATCGATAGTGTTCGTAGTATTCATCGAGTGTCATGGGAGCAAGTTGAATCTCCCAGCCAATTTCTTGAAGCCGGAGAGCAAGATTGCGTTGTTGCAGTGGTACGCCGTGAAGGTCATCTGATTATGGTTTTGGATTTCGAGAAAATTATTGCCGATATTAATCCTGAATTGAGCATGGACAAGTACGATGTCACATTAGATAAAAGCGTGCTTATTAATGATGAAATGGTGGCAAAGCGTGAAGCTAAAACAATATTGATTGTTGATGATTCGGCATTTATTCGTAAGATGATTGAAAATACACTGCGAACCGCGGGGTACAATATCATTACGGCTAAAGATGGCGGTGATGCCTTAGAAATGATGGAAGAGTTTTATAGGTTGGCAACAGAAGCTGGAGCGTCAGTTGATGACATGGTGAGTGGCGTGATTTCTGATGTTGAGATGCCCCGTATGGATGGATTGCATCTGGTTAAACGCCTGAGAGAAATACCTGTTTATAAAGTGATACCGATAGTGATGTTTTCATCTCTGATGAGTGAGGATAATCGAGGCAAGGCATTAGCACTAGGTGCCAATGATACTATTACAAAACCAGAAATAGGCCGTATGGTGTCTTTAATTGATAGTTTTGTACTTTAACATTTATACATAAGTAGCTATAAATACAGTATTTATCATGTCTATTAGTGGTCTAGTTCAAGGGCGTATATGGTTTCCGTCTTACTTTTAATAATAAGTAATGACAAAAATGTTGGTATACGGTTAATAATTTTTTAACGCCGTCTCTGAGGCGTGATTGCCTATCATGGTATAAGTGTCAGGCCGATTAACGACTTGGCTCCCCAATATACTCACCCGTCTCTTTTTGGCCTATAGCCCTAACAGTAATTGCATCTAAATAATTGTTCATTCAGTGGGAGTTCAAAGCACTGAAAGTAAGGGCTGCATTTGCTCCTGCAATACAGACATTCGCCACATCCATGTGGCTAGCAGATGATTGAAGCTAATCGTTATTCTAAATCTAAATCATTTAATGCCGCTGTCATTGAGTGTTGTTTCATTGAATATCAATCTTTTTGTTTCTAGTACAAGAAAGCAATCCATTCCATTCTGTTTTACTAACTATGCATGTAAGGGGTTAAGACTTTAAAAATATTTCATATCGATGAAAGGTAAATTCCCCTTGTTGATATTGGCTGAGATAATGCATACCTAATTTCACTAATACATTGATTGAGGCTATGTTTTCATCGACAGCATCGCCAAAAACCTGATCAAGTTCCATATGCTTTTTCGCATATTCAATGCAAGCTAAGTTTGATTCCGTCGCATAACCTGTACCCCAATATTCAGGGTGAAAACGGTAGCCAATATCAATGGCATTAATGCGACTTTCATTCTTAAAACCGCAGAAACCAATCACTTCATTACTCTCTTTGAGTACCACTGCCCAGCGACCAAAGCCGAATTTTTTATAATCTACTAACCAGCGATCTCGAATAATATTCTCAGCATCAGTCAGGCTTTCACACATGCCTGCATCACCAGTGAAGCGATTAACCTCAGTAGGGGCATTAAAGTGATAGACAGCCTTTGCATCATCGAGATTAAACTCGCGGATAATTAGGCGTTGCGTCTCGGTTATAATCTTGCTCATTAGGGGACTCTCTTTTTATTGTTAGCCTGGCTAACTGTCTTGCTTTTTAGTTTATCTTGAGTGTAAAAACCAAAACAGATACAGTTACACTTAATAAAACCCAATACAGATTTTGAGCGTATGGCCGAATTTAAATATCTAAATATTGTCGATGAAATGATTCGGGCTATCGAGTCTGGTATTTTTTCAGATAAAACGGGTCGCCATAAACTCACTTCATTGCGGTGTTACGCTAAAAATAAAGGGGTTGGCGTATCGACAGTGAGTCAAGCTTATATTGAGCTTGAAAAACAAGGGTGGATCTACTCCGAGCCTAAAAAAGGTTATTTTGTCGCCTTAAAAAAAGAATCTAAGCAACCCGATTATGGACGTAAGATTAATCGGGTACATGCCCAGTTAGATTTAGCGAATGCGGTACAATATTCCTTTAATGATCCAGATATCCTGGCTTTATCATGTACGGCTCCCAGCACGGTTATCAATCAAGAGCTATTGCTTAACCGCTTACATAAACAAGTGATTAGACAGCGTCCCTATAAACTGATGATGCAAACACCTATCGAAGGGATTGTAGAGCTTAGGCATGAAATCTGTCGTCACTTATTGCGTTCAGGCCAAGTATTTTCTAAAGATCAGGTATTGGTGACTAATGGTAGGAAAGAAGGACTATTATTGGCATTAGCCGCGGCTAAAACCATAGGGAAAACAGTCGCTGTAGAGTCTCCGGTATCATTTTTCTTTCAAACCGTGTTAACACAATTAAATAGTGATGTGATTGAAGTGCCCATGCAGGAAAATTATACTGATGAGTTAGTATTGCTTACTAAGGCACATAAAATTCAGTGTTTTGACACTTATTTAGTCAATCCTAACTTTGCCGATCCTACTGGGCGTGTATTATCAGTTGAAGATAAACAATCTTTGATTGAGTGGGCGAATGAGCATGATGTTACCTTAATTGAATATGATCGTGGAGAACTTTCTTTTGGGCCCTCTCGCCCAGTAACCATTGCTAGTTTAGTCACTCAGGCTCAGCCTTGTAAAGTGATTAGCATAGCTGACTTCTTTGACACCATTTCGCCAGCAATCAGCTTAGGTTATTTATTGTGTATTAATACCTTTTTATCATGTCAGTTTGCCAAGCAAACGATGGCAGAGGAGCCAAATATTGCATTGCAATATATGGTGACAAATGTAATGTCATCGGGTGAATACCACACCTTAGTGGGTAAGCTGAGAGCTCTGATGAGCGTTAATTACCTTAAAATGAAAAATTTAATGAAGACAGTGCTCGCTGATGCAATTTATATGAGCCAGCCATCGGGTGGGCCCAGCATCTGGTGTAAATTGCCAGCTAGCTATTCGAGTGAAAATTTATGGGGTTACGTTATAAAAGAAAAGGTATCAATTGCACCTGGAGCCATGTTTTCTTTTGACAAGCGTTATGATAGTTATTTCCGGATCACCTTTGCCCTGCCTTGGGATGAAAAAATGGAGCAGGGCATTTTACGATTGGCTGAGGTGATTAATGCTTACCTAATGGAAAATAAGCATTAACTATTGTGCTTTATTGGTTGTAACAGCTGGCATAGCTTACCACTGAACCTCAGCGAGAGGATTTTCGCCTTCCGCTATAATGGTTTTGACTATTCGATTATCTTTATCTAACAATATCAATCTAGGGATCCCCGCATTGGCAAATTTGGCATAAATGCTTCTATCTGTATCTGTAACTAGAGGGAAGTTGATCTCATATTCAGCTGCAAACTTATCTAATGTTTGTTTATTTTCTTCACGGCCGATAGCGATAATGTCTATGTTGGGATCAAGGTTGAATTCCGATCCTATTAAGGCTTTGATGGCTCTTTGGGAATCCGGGCACCAAGTTGCAAACAATACCAGTAATTTAACATTTTGGGATTGATTTAAATTTATTTGATTACCTTGTGTATCGGTAAACTGGGTCATTGGTACACCTTCGCCAGTTTTTACATAGGTTTGATATTCTGTTTGGTGCACATCTTGTTGTAGCGTGGGAGAGCTGGTGCAACCTGTGATGGAGAGAGTGGTGAAAAATAAACTAATAGCAATGAGCCTTTTCATAGAGTATAGATTCTCTTAACAGTAGTGAGATAAAGTCGAACTAAGTTATCACTTTTTTATACTGTGTGGTATATAGAGAGTGAAGGAAGTGGTTTTACAGTATTGCATTTAAGTCGTGATTTTGGATAGAGGTTATTTTAATTGCTGATTTGAATAAAAAATGTGCCGTTAAACACTTAATTAGCTTAATGGGCTATTTTTTATGCATTTGAAACACATTGGGCTTTACATTGCCGTCAACAATCCCTATTATCAGCGGCGTTCGGAGGGATGGCAGAGTGGTCGAATGCACCGGTCTTGAAAACCGGCACGGGTTTATAGCCCGTCTAGGGTTCAAATCCCTATCCCTCCGCCACATTAAGAAAAAAGGCTACTCGAAAGAGTAGCCTTTTTTCGTTTGAAATATTCCTATTATTTATATCATTCAATACAGCATGCAAGACTTTGAAACCCGTCCTATGGAAGGCTCTCAAACATCCCATTTCTGCTCTGCATCGATTCATAAGGAAATAACCATTCTTTCATCATGCGCCTCTAAATTGTTCATATATTTAATGCAATTTGTATTATTGTAATGTGAACAATTAATGTCATTGATTGCAGTGAATAGACTGCTAGTCGTGCCAGTGCTATTTTATGCAAGTTAAAAACATATAAACATAAAAAGATACAACTTTTATTGATAGATTAAACAGCCATAAAAAATAAGTATAGAGAGGCTATAACTAAAGCATAACTTGGATAAGTATAAGTATTTATTAGTGATTTAACTACTTTGTATACAATAAAAAACAAGGCTTTAGTTATCAATATAATTATAAAAATGGATTAAAATCTGAAGGAAGGGACGTTTATGCCAGTAAGTATACCAAATAGTATTCAAAATAGTGCCATTCGCTCGACAATCTCTTATGTTGAATCTAATAATATAGAGTCAACTCCAGTCGTACTTCAAAAATCTCGTTCGCTTCCTTCTTTGCAAAGATTTAGCTCAACATTAGAACAAAGAGGTATGCAAGAACAGCATTTAACAGGGCTAAGGCTGTCTAAATCAGAAGGTAACTTACACAAAGAGGGCAGAGTTATTACTGACAATTTATCTGCTATTGTTGATAAGTTAAACGCAACAGAAGTTATTAGCAATTCAAATCCTGCTGTAAAAAAACCGCTTTTAGCAATACGCATCATCATGGATAAACCTCCACAGCCGACGGGCATTATGTCAATTAATGATACTGCAAATTTATCTTACCAATTTGAAAAGTTGGCAAAGTTATTACCCAAAGGTGAGGTAAGAGAAATCTGTAGCTTGCTCGGTCAAAATATGAAAAGTGGTTGGATAACCCAAAAGAATCAAGAGTTAAACTCAGAAAAAAAACAACAGCTTGCGCCTCTAGGTACCCCCGGCGCATCAGAAACTAAAAGTGTTTCTGTTGGAGTCAGTACTGGAGTCAGTTTGTTGCCTTCATCTGGAGAGGTTGGTTCAATAGGCCCTTCTGTTGATTTATCTGGCGGCATTCAGAAAAGCACAGGCTACTCATCTGATGATGAGACCTTATTTTTTATAGACTCTGGGGCTGGAAGTAAAGTCAAAGTGGGTGCGGGGGTAAAAGCGCAAATAACCGAGGAAATAGGGGCTAAATTGGGGGCTAATGCTCAATTAAGTCATACTAGAACCACCTTTAAAGAATATGACAGTGTTGAACAGTATGTCGATAGAAAAGGACATAAGCTCAATAGCGCTAATCGTAAACAATACATTGATAGCATCAAGCCTAATAAAGCCACTAATTTTATTAGAAATCACCTGCCTTTTAATCTTGGATCTGAATTAAAGGACCTAAAGTCAGAGCGTCAACAAGCTGCCAATAGCCAACATCGTTTAAATGATTTACTAAAAACGGTATTAGATATAGAAGTCAATATTAAGGCTGCTCCCATTGAGAGAAGTAAACCTCTTATGGGGCATTACAACACTTGGGTTGGAGAAGTTAAATTAGAAGCTAATGCAGGAATGACAGCTGAAATAGGTGATTCGGGGATAAAATTAGCAGCTGGTGCAGGAGCCAGTCATCAAAGAGCGGTGACTAATATTTATGAATTCGTGCCTAGTCAATTTTATGATGTTATTAAAGGAAATGCTGATAAATTAGATGAATTACCCGCTAATATGACTCGGCATGCAAAAGAAATCGTTCCTGAAAATTTTGGTTCAAACGCAGCAACGAAAGGTTTGAAGCTCTTATCGCAAGATCTAGATAGTTATTATAAAACCGTGCAACAATATGATTATTTTAAATCAGCAAAAAATAAAAACCCTGATGCGATTAAGCAATTTAAACAATGCAGGATAGATAAGCATACGATTGAAAATCGTTGGGGAGCCATTGGGCGGCATCAGTTTGTCCAGTTTGCTAATGCATCTCATGCCTATTTAGCGAATAAAGCTGTGGCTGAAGATCCACAATCAAAGGCATTAACTGACGAGCAATCAAAGAATAAGATGGATTTGATTGCTAATGTGGCAATCAAAACCCAATCTCCTCCTATCACACATTCTAGGAAGCGTTTAGATAAAATAGCGACGTTTACACAGCAGATATATTTGAAAATCACTGACAAGAAAACAGGTATTAATATCTCTGCAGGCCCCTTTTCTGCTCAGTTAGATGTATTACAAAGAGAACGTATTCACCCAAGCCGGATACGTGATGGTAGTTATGTCGATCTTAATCTAACGTGGAAGGTATCTGGATCTGTACAAGGTCTTGTGGATAAAGCCAGTATTACGGCAAAAATTAATGATGCCGCCGCTAAAGAGGGTGTGCAATTACCACAAGAATTCGAGTTTTCTCCGGATTTAAGCGGTGGAAAGTCAGGTACTGTGTTGATACGTTTCTTTAAACCTAATTACGCTAAAGAATCTGATTTTGACGGAGATAAAGGTTATAGGCGTCAATTTGTTCGTCATTTAAGCTCGGTTTCAGCAGGAAGCGGATTAGGCGCAGGTGCTATGATTGCACCTGCGGTAAATGTCGGTGCTAATGTGGCGTTTAATTATAGTAAAACGACAGTGTCAGGTGAAAAAATAGGCACTGAAGATCTTACCTATAGTATGACGCGTTATAATCGAGCTTTCCGTAACGCGGGTAAAGATCCTGCGAATAAAGAATGGCAGTCATTTGCAAATGACAATAAAGTTCAATATCAAAAAATGTTTAGCCATCTTGGTGACAAGACACACCAGATTAATAAAGAAGCACAACATTTTCTGAATGAGCTGGTGGATAAAGCACCAGATGAAGCAAGTAAAAGTAAAGCACAATCTTTGTCTAATAAGTTCAATCAAGCGATGAATGATTTTCAAGCAGATCCAACGAGTGAAGATAAATTCAATGATGCTAAAGTGTATTTTAATGATTTTCTTGAGCAGCAAACTCAGCCATGGTGGGCAGATCATACTAGCTCTTGGACGGATTTACCTTTCAAACAGAAATCAGATTCTGGATTAGACTTGGGGACTAGAATTAAAAAAGGACTTCATCTTCATGAACGAGTAAAAGAACAAACTGCGATTCATAGGCAAGAGCCAATAAGAGTGTAACTTTAAGTTAAACGATGAATAAAAATTAATATGGTTAAAGCGAATGAATGAGATAGAAATTAAGATAAAAGCGCTTTTTGTTGAATTGAGTGACTCAGTAGGAAGTGATTTAGATATAGAAACTGGGATTTGCGCACTCTATGATCAGGATGGTCATGAAGCCGCAATTATTGAAATACCTAAAAATAGTGAAATGATCATCCTGCATTGTGAGTTATTCAGCGTGAATGAGGAGCTGACTATTGAGGCGTATCAACAGATAATGCAACAAAATTTTCTTATTGGTGATATGAAAGGTTGTTGGTTTGCTTTGGAAGGGAGTTCATTAAAATTATGCACTAAACGCTTCATTGCAGATATGAATGGGTTACGTTTTTGTCATTTAGTTAATGGCTTTATTCAACAAGGAAAAGAATGGCGAGAAAAATTTCCTCAATTATTAGCTACCAAGTTAGATAACCCATTATCGCCTTGGTTAGCTGTATAAGGAGTTATCTGAATATGAGCTTGTTCGTTGACAAGCTCATTGTCAGTAGAATTCAAGACAGTTCTACTTTCTCATAAATATCGTTTTAGAAAATTAATTTAAGATATTATAGCGACAAACTTATTTCCTTACTTCCTACCGACTTTTTATCGACTAGTATTGATATACGAATAAAACTTGTTTGTATTGAACTATTTTTGATAAGGATTTAAGCAATGAATCTGAATTTAGGGATGCTAAATGCAAGCCAGCGCAAAAAATTGGCTCCTGAAATAGAATCAAAAAATCGAATCGAAGCGATGAATCGAGTGCAAGCCATCATTGAATTTGAATTAGACGGTACCATTATTACCGCTAATGATAATTTCCTTAGTGTCATGGGGTACAAGCTGCAAGATATTGTCGGTAAGCACCATAGTATATTTGTAGACTCTCTCTTTGCTAAGAGTCAGCAGTACAATGATTTTTGGAAGAAGCTTAATCAAGGGCAGCTTGACACTGGAGAATATAAGCGGCTTGGAAAATCGGGCAAGGAAGTCTGGCTTCAAGCCTCTTACAATCCGTTATTGGATGATAAAAAACAGCCTTACAGAATAATGAAAATTGCTACAGATGTGACTCAGCAGAGGTTATTAGAAGCTGATAGAACAGGAGAAATTAGCGCTATAAGAAAATCCTACGCTGTGATTGAATTTAATATGGATGGCACCGTTATCCAAGCCAATGATATTTTTCTCAATGTGATGGGTTACCACTTAGATGAAGTGGAGGGAAAACATCACAGTATGTTTGTTGATTCCGAATTTAGTAAAAGCCAGGAATACAGACTTTTTTGGGAAACGCTTAATCGTGGTGAATTCCAACGTGCGGAGTATAAAAGGTTGGGGAAAGGGGGCAAAGAAGTGTGGATCCAAGCCAGTTATAACCCTATTTTTGATTTGAATGGTAAACCGTTTAAAGTGGTTAAATTTGCCATAGATATAACCGAACAATGTGTAAAGAATGCAGACTTTTCTGGCCAAATTAGTGCAATAAGTAAATCTCAAGCCGTTATAGAATTCAATATGGATGGTTCTATTATTCAAGCGAACGACAATTTTCTCAGTGTAATGGGTTACAGCTTAGATGAAGTACAAGGTCAACGTCACAACATGTTTGTTTCTCCCGAATTTAGCCAAAGCCAAGAATATGCTCTTTTTTGGGAAGCGCTCAATCGCGGTGAATTCAAAAGTGCTGAATATAAAAGGTTGGGTAAAGGCGGTAAAGAAGTGTGGATCCAAGCCACTTATAACCCTATTTTTGATTTAAACGGTAAACCGTTTAAAGTGGTTAAATTTGCCACCGATGTGACAGCGCAAAAACGACAGACTGCCGATTACATCGGACAAATTGATGCCATTGGCAAAGCTCAAGCCGTGATTGAGTTTAATATGGATGGGACGATTCTCGCAGCCAATGACAATTTTCTCAGTGTAATGGGTTACAGCTTAGATGAAGTACAAGGTCAACGTCACAGCATGTTTGTTTCTCCCGAATTTAGCCAAAGCCAAGAATATGCTCTTTTTTGGGAAGCGCTCAATCGCGGTGAATTCAAAAGTGCTGAATATAAAAGGTTGGGTAAAGGCGGCAAAGAAGTGTGGATTCAAGCCAGTTATAACCCTATCTTTGATTTAAATGGTCAACCGTTTAAAGTGGTTAAATTTGCCACCGATGTTACAAAGCAGCGCTTAGTAAATGCTGATTATCTAGGGCAAATAGATGCGATAGGCAAAGCTCAGGCTGTTATTGAGTTTAATATGGATGGGATAATCCTCCAAGCCAATGACAATTTTCTCAGTGTGATGGGTTACAGTTTAGAGGAAGTGCAGGGAAAACATCACAGGATGTTTGTTGATCCACAACTTAGTCAAAGCCGTGAATATACACTTTTCTGGGAAACACTTAATCGAGGCGAATTCCAAACTGCTGAGTATAAAAGGTTGGGGAAAGGGGGCAAAGAAGTGTGGATCCAAGCAAGCTATAACCCTATCTTTGATTTAAATGGTCAACCGTTTAAAGTGGTTAAATTTGCCTCCGATGTTACAGAGCAGCGCTTAGCAAATGCAGATTATTTAGGGCAAATAGATGCAATTGGTAAAGCATTGGCAGTTATTGAGTTTAATATGGATGGGACAATCCTCAAAGCCAATGACAATTTTCTCAGTGTGATGGGTTACAGTTTAGAGGAAGTGCAGGGAAAACATCACAGGATGTTTGTTGATCCTCAACTTAGCCAAAGTCGTGAATATACACTTTTCTGGGAAACACTTAATCGTGGTGAATTTCAAAGCGCTGAGTATAAAAGGTTGGGTAAAGGCGGCAAAGAAGTGTGGATCCAAGCCAGTTATAATCCTATTTTTGACTTGAATGGTAGACCCTTTAAAGTGGTTAAATTTGCTACTGATGTTACTGAGCAACGATTACAGAATGCAGATTATCTTGGGCAAATAGATGCGATAGGCAAATCCCAAGCCGTGATAGAATTTAATATGGATGGTACTATCATCCAAGCCAATGATAATTTCCTTAATGCTATGGGTTACAGGTTAGATGAAATAAAAGGGAAACATCATAGTATGTTTGTTGAAACCGCTTTTAAAGCAAGTACCGAATATCAAGAGTTTTGGAAAAAGCTTAATCGAGGTGAGTTTGATTCAAATGAGTACCAACGTGTAGGTAAAGGCGGTAAGGAAATCTGGATCCAAGCATCCTATAATCCGATTATGGATCTCAATGGACGCCCTGTTAAAGTTGTTAAATATGCCACCGATGTCACCGAACGAAAACAGGCGATTAGTCAAATCAGTAAGGTTATTATTGCTATGTCAAAAGGGGATTTGACAACCACTATTGATACCGTACTGGGTAGTGATTTTAGTGTGCTTGGTAACATCATGAATGATTTACTGGCTAATCTTAACAATATGATAAGTGAAATTCGTGACGTTTCAAACAATGTGTTTGATTCATCAAACGAGCTTGCTCAAGGGAATATTAATTTGAGCCAACGTACTGAAGAGCAAGCAGCAAGCCTTGAGGAAACCTCGACAACAATTGAACAATTAGCGGTAACAGTACAGCAAAATGCTGACAATGCCTCACAAGCGACAACTCTTACTCATGAAGCGATGAATAAAGCCAGTAAGGGTGGAGTCGTTGTTGAGAATGCAGTAACAGCCATGGAAGAAATCGAAACTTCAAGTAAAAAAATCTCTGACATCATTAGCGTGATTGATGAAATAGCATTCCAAACAAATCTTTTGGCACTTAATGCTGCCGTTGAAGCTGCACGAGCTGGTGAGCAAGGAAGAGGTTTTGCAGTCGTTGCAGCCGAAGTTAGAAACCTCTCGCAGCGTAGCGCTTCAGCTGCGAAAGAGATTAAAGCTTTGATCAATGAGAGTGTTGGTGCTGTTGCTAAAGGCTGTAAATTAGTGGGTAATACAGGGGCAACATTTTCTGAATTAATACATGCTGTTCAAAATGTGGTGACGATGATTTCTAATATAGACAGCGCCAGTAAAGAGCAAGCGTTAGGCATTAATGAAGTGAGTATCGCTCTGGCACAAATAGATGACATTACTCAGCAAAATGCTGCATTAGTGGAGGAGTCAACGGCATCAAGTCAAGCAATAGAGATGCAGGCTAAAGCACTGCTGAACCACGTGGCATTTTTTACCACACATGATACCTCAAGCCGAAAGTGATCTATTAGGATAGCCGAATAAGACAGTAATTGAGAGAACGGTGACTGTCTTTTTGGTGAGGGTAAATACTGAAGTGCCGCAACTCAATATTGTCGTTTGAAAAACCTCACCTGAATAATTAGCTTTCACTTGGATCATGATCGAAGGTACGTCCTTGACGACCTTTATTTTCACATGCTTGATGACCAAATTTAGCTTCTGTAAATACAGATTGAGCAGGAGACTCACTTTGGCTATACCCTCGCTCTGCTTGTGACTGCTGAAAGCGAGCCAATTGTTTTTTCATAAAGAGACGGCCAAATAGACTCAGAAAAATAAAGCTGATTGCACCGAATAAAAGTACAAAAGGCAGCGCAATTAAGGTCAATGTGATCACAGCGATCCCAATGGCAAATGTCATCCAGCTTCTGCTGCCGGAGAATCTAGTTTGAAAAGGTGATTGTTGAAATTGACTATAAATCATAAGAACTCCAAAAGATTAACTGATCTCTAGTTTGCATAATTATTAATCTAAGATCACGTTAATTTCAGTTAACCTCAGGGATCACCTCTTTTAATCCTAATTTTGTCAAATTAAATCTTATTCGTTTCCAGTTAGATTTTTTATGTTTCTAAATAGTTTCATTCATTATTCATTATTCATCATTCATCATTCATCATTCATCATTCATCATTCATCATTCATCATTCATCATTCATCATTCATCATTCATCATTCATCATTCATTAGCTTTGCATATTAGGTTGTATTGGATGGTTATTTTGTCGAAAGCATTTATGTGATTATGCATTGTGGTCGCTTTAACTATAGATAATGCCACGTATGCCAAATTTAGGGTTATAGGGGAGTTAACTGCCTATGACTTACCCTTAATTCCGATTTGTAGTAGAGAAATTATGAAAGCTTATTCGTTGAAGAAAAAAATTCTATTTTCCGTTGTTATCGCACTGTCATTAGTGACGGTTTTACTTTCGTGGCGAAGCTATTCAAGTCAAAAATTATTATTAGAGCAGACGAGCTTAGAGCAAGTACAACGATTAGGTAAACAGCAAGCTCACAATATTCAGCAATGGTTCTTAGCCCGTACAAACATGATAAAAGCCTTAGCAGCTCAGACATTAGATGCGCCTGTGGGTCCTCTTAAGCAGGCATTGGTTTCTGGTGATTTTGAGTTGACCTACTTTGGTGCAAGTGACGGTGTGATGCATGATTCCGATCCCAGTATTAACCGTGACGGCTATGATCCCCGTCGTCGTGGTTGGTATCAAGAAGCAATGGCAAAAAAAGGATTCATTATCACTAAACCGTATATCGATGTTACGTATAATATCGTTGTGGTGACCCTGGCACAGCCAACAACAGGAGGAGTTGTTGGTGCAGATGTTTCGATTGCTGGCTTAGTTAATGATATCAAGCTTATGCAGTTACCTGCAAATGGCTATGCTGTAATGATGCACAAGGATGGGACTGTCATAGCATACAAAGATGCGAGTAAATCCATGCGTCCTGGCTATGAAATAGACAATGACTTAACGCTTAATTTGCCTGTTCGAAATGCTGCTAGTAAACGCTTCATTTCTGCTTATTTTGAAAGTGAAGGTCGTGATAAATTACTTTGGGCGGTTAATATTCCAGATACCGATTGGGAGCTGTTGTTGGTGTTGGATGAGCAAAGCTTAGCCGCGCCGTTATCGTCACTGTTACTGACCCAATTAGGCTTATCTTTGATTATTTTGATTGCCAGTGTATTGGCCATTTCAGCCTTGATGAACATTTTATTTGGACCATTAACCAAGGTGTCGCAAGCCTTGGCAGATATTGCTGACGGCAGTGGCGATCTGACGCGCAGAATAGACATTGAAAGTCGAGATGAAGTGGGGGTGTTGGCTGAAAATTTTAATCGTTTTGTCGACAGTCAGCATCAATTAGTGAGCCATATTCGTCAGCTAGCGAATGAATTGGATGCTGATGCAGAGCGAAGTTTGGATACTAATCAGCTTGCTGTACAGGAATTACAGCGACAGCAGCAAGAGGTCACTATGGTTGCTACTGCGGTAACTGAGATGGCGTGCGCAACCCAAGAAATAGCCACCAATGCAGAAAATACAGCAACGGCGGCGCAGCAATCTTCATTAAGCAGTGATCTTGGGCGTAATCAGGTAGATCAAACGCGTCATTCTATTAACTCTTTGGCGAGTGAGGTGACGTTGGCAACAGACGTTATTGGGGATTTGAGTCAACATGCTAAGTCGATCTCAGGTATTTTATCAACCATACAAGGGATTGCAGAACAAACGAATTTATTAGCACTTAATGCTGCAATTGAAGCCGCAAGGGCAGGTGAGCAGGGCCGTGGTTTTGCTGTGGTAGCAGATGAAGTACGGGTTTTATCACGTCGAACTCAAGATTCAACCCAAGAGATCCATACGACGATAGAGACTTTGCAACAAATGACGGCTCGAGCAGTACTATTGATGCAAACAAGTCAGGAGTTAGCCAGTAATAGTGTCAGTGATGCTGATGAAGCTGCGCTTGCGTTAGAAGAGATCACTCAGGCAGTGTCGCTTATTTCAGATATGGCGGGTCAAATAGCGACAGCCGCTGAGGAGCAAACTCAAGTGACCAGTGAGATCACACAAAATACCATCGCGATTAAAGATGTCACTGATGACATTACCAGCTCTGCAATGGATACCTTAGCCCATGCGCAGCAGCTTAAACAGCGTGCGAATGATCTTAACGCACAGGTAGCCACTTTTATTTTGTAAATAATAGGGTGAGGTACGTCTGTTATTGGGCGTTCATAACCTATTACCTACCCTTTTACTTCTATTTTTATTAGAGAAATTATGAAAGACTATTCGTTGAAGAAAAAAATTCTATTTTCCGTTGTTATCGCACTTTCATTAGTGACGGTTTTACTTTCGTGGCGAAGCTATTCGAGCCAAAAATTATTATTAGAGCAGACGAGCTTAGAGCAAGTACAACGATTAGCAGATCAGCAGGCTCACAATATCCAGCAATGGTTTATTGCTCGTAAAAACATGATAAAGGCCTTAGCTGCCCAGACATTAGATGCGCCTGTGGGTCCTCTCAAGCAGGCATTAGTCTCAGGCGATTTTGAGTTGACCTATTTTGGTACAAGTGACGGTGTGATGCATGATTCCGATCCTAGCATTAACCGTGACGGCTATGATCCGCGTAGTCGTGGTTGGTATCAAGAAGCGATGACAAAGCAAGACATCATTGTCACTAAGCCTTATATTGATGTTGCATATAACATTGTTGTCGTGACCTTGGCGCAGCCAATGATGGGTGGGGTTATCGGCGGTGACATTTCTATTACTGGTTTAGTTGATGATATTAATGGTATGGCTTTGCCTGCGAATGGTTACGCTGTGATGATGCACAAGGATGGGACTGTAATTGCCTATAAAGATCCGAGTAAATCCATGCGTCCTGGCTATGAAATAGACAATGATTTAACGCTTAATTTACCTGTTCGAAATGCTGCTAGCAAACGTTTCATTTCTGCTTATTTTGAAAATGAAGGTCGTGATAAATTACTTTGGGCGGTTAATATTCCAGATACCGATTGGGAGCTATTGTTGGTATTGGACGAGCAAACCTTAGCCGCGCCATTATCGTCACTGTTGTTGACCCAATTAGGCTTATCGCTGATTATTTTGATTGCCAGTGTATTGGCCATTTCAGCCTTGATGAACATTTTATTTGGGCCGTTAACTAAGGTATCGCAAGCCTTAGCTGATATTGCTGACGGCAGTGGCGATCTGACGCGTAGAATAGACATTGAAAGCCGAGATGAAGTGGGGGTGTTGGCTGAAAGCTTTAATCGTTTTGTCGATAGCCAACATCAATTAGTGAGCCATATTCGTCAGCTAGCGAGTGAATTGGATGCCGATGCAGAGCGAAGTTTGGATACTAATCAGCTTGCTGTACAGGAATTACAGCGGCAGCAGCAAGAGGTCACTATGGTTGCTACCGCGGTAACTGAGATGGCGTGCGCAACCCAAGAAATAGCCACCAATGCAGAAAACACAGCAACGGCGGCGCAGCAATCTTCATTAAGCAGTGATCTTGGGCGTAATCAGGTAGATCAAACGCGTCATTCTATTAACTCTTTGGCGAGTGAGGTGACGTTGGCAACAGACGTTATTGGGGATTTGAGTCAACATGCTAAGTCGATCTCAGGTATTTTATCAACCATACAAGGGATTGCAGAACAAACGAATTTATTAGCACTTAATGCTGCAATTGAAGCCGCAAGGGCAGGTGAGCAGGGCCGTGGTTTTGCTGTGGTAGCAGATGAAGTACGGGTTTTATCACGTCGAACTCAAGATTCAACTCAAGAGATCCATACGACGATAGAGACTTTGCAGCAAATGACGGCTCGAGCAGTACTATTGATGCAAACAAGTCAGGAGTTAGCCAGTAATAGTGTCAGTGATGCTGATGAAGCTGCGCTTGCGTTAGAAGAGATCACTCAGGCAGTGTCGCTTATTTCAGATATGGCGGGTCAAATAGCGACAGCCGCTGAGGAGCAAACTCAAGTGACCAGTGAGATCACACAAAATACCATCGCGATTAAAGATGTCACTGATGATATTACCAGCTCAGCAATGGATACCTTAGCCCATGCGCAGCAGCTTAAACAGCGTGCGAATGATCTTAACGCACAGGTAGCCACTTTTATTTTGTAGCTACTGGGTGGAGAGTGTTATTGGAATGATTTTTTGATTAATCTAACCACCACTATACCCAAGTGTCGCGATAGCGAACCCTGCATTTTTCGTCACTTGGGTATAAATGCATCTGCCACTGTCTTGCATATGGTTTTTCTTACCCATTGATGTCCTGGTTCCTCAGTGTTTCTTTCATGCCACAACAACACATAGGCTAAAGGAATAAATTCAAATGGCAGTGGTACTGCTACGAGGGGATATAGCTTTCTTGCATGTCGAGCGAAGCTGGAAGGTAAAGTGAAAATGAGATCGCTATGGGCACAGACACTTGCAGCACCATAGAAATCTGGCACTGTGGTGCTTAAGCGGCGCCGATGACCAAGATTGGCAAGATAGTAATCTAATGCCCACCAATCATTACCTTCACAACGTACCTGTACATGAGACATCTCAAGATAAACCTTAATATCCCACTGACCTGAATTGACAGCAGTAATAATAGGGTGATTTTCTCTCACTAGGCATATCTGATGATCGGTAAACAAGGTTTTATGGGCGATACCAGTGGGTAAGTTATCTATTTGAAGATCTGATTGGGGCTGTAGGTCTCTGCCTGATATTCCGAAATCAATCTGACCTTTTTGAAGTGCTGTCATGGATTGCTCCATCCACACATAGGTGTCCAATTTGAGGTTGGGTGCATTGTTAAGGATAGGGCCGAGGAAATAGGGCAACAAAGTCTCATAAGCGCTTTCGACCATGGCAAATGAAAACTGGCGGTTACTGGTTAGAGGTTCGAAGCTAGGAGGCCGAGTGAGTTGATAGAAATCATGTAGTAAATTGGGCAACTTATGACCAAGTTGCATGGCATGTGCAGTTGGCTTCAGACCATGGGAAGTGCGAATAAAAAGAGGATCCCCTAAGGTATCTCGTAGGCGATTAAGGCTCTTACTTAAGGCTGATTGACTAAGATGAAGTCGACTGGCTGCACGAGTGACACTGAGTTCTTCAAGTAAAACTTGCAAGATAACAAGTAGGTTAAGGTCGATTTTGGCCAGATTATCTAAATTCATTAGATATTCCTTAAAGGAAATTCATTTCTGAAATTATACCATTTCTGTTCATAACATGGTTGAGCTAAAATAGGCTTATTGAATTTGTGCCATCTAGAGAGAAGTCATGCGTCGTCAGTTGTTACCTATTTTAATGTCTATGGTTGTGTTAAGCCCTTTAGCCATTGATATTTATTTGCCCTCCATGCCAACGATGGCAGCTGAGTTCTCTGTGTCTGCCAGTGATATACAGTCAACTTTGGTGCTTTTTTTGTTTGCTATGGGGGTTGGCCAGATAGTGATAGGACCTTTAGCCGATCGTGTTGGACGTCGCCCCACAGCCCTCGGTGGTATTTTGTTTTATATCGTGAGTAGCATACTGGCAGCTGTCGCCATTGAGTTTCATTGGTTACAGTTTGCAAGGGTTCTGCAGGGGCTGGCTGCGTGTGCAACGTCTATTGTGGTCTTTAGCGCTATTCGAGATAGTTTTACACCTAAAGAGAGTGCCCGCTATTATAGCTATATTAATGGCGTTATCTGTGTGATCCCAGCGTTAGCGCCAACTTTGGGTGGTTTGTTAGCATTACAGTTTGGCTGGCGTTCGACTTTTGTGTTCATGACACTTTATGCCGTAGTCATGATGATTTTAGTGGGTTATCGTTTACCAGAGACTCGTCCAGACAACACAGTAACAACAGGGCCTCTCTACCATTGGTCACGTTATAAACCAATTCTTGTTGAGCCACATTTTGTATTTTATGCCTTGTGCTGTATGGCTGGAATGGCGTCAATATTAAGCTATGTATCATATGCTCCAGTCTGGCTTATTGATCACTTAGGGGTATCAGAATTAACGTTTAGTGGTCTATTTGGGCTTAATGCGGTAGTGAACATTACTGCCTGTTTTGTGGCTCCTATCGTAATAAATAAATTGGGTAATCGTCCAACGGTAATATTGGCACTGGTGAGTATCCTCATGTCGGCCTTGATACAAGTGTTATTACAGGGAGTGGGGCCGACACAAGGTTTAGCTGCAGCATTTAGCTTTATGTTACCTATGATGTTGCTTTGCATTGGTTTTGCACTTTTACTCGGGCCTGCAACGAGCATGGCATTAGCCGCCTTCGGTGAGCGTGCGGGTACAGCGGCGGCGATATTGGGTTGTATTCAGATGAGTGGTGCCTCATTACTGGCAGGTTTAGTGCAGCAAACTGATCTGAGTGCACCCTATGCAGTTGCATTAGTGATGGGCGTTTTGAGCATAGGCTTATTGATTATCATTTCTATGCCGCGTTTTTGTCATTGGCATCAAGAGCACTACGCTCATTAAGTGTTGCAACTTAGGTTTTGTTTATTGGGTTTGATG
Source organism: Shewanella sp. VB17 (assembly GCF_013248905.1). Taxonomy (NCBI): domain Bacteria; kingdom Pseudomonadati; phylum Pseudomonadota; class Gammaproteobacteria; order Alteromonadales; family Shewanellaceae; genus Shewanella; species Shewanella sp. VB17. The sequence goes on along the minus strand of NZ_JABRVS010000001.1, from coordinate 4,928,002 downwards.
ACCTGATGTTACACCCTTTGCCCGCTAACTGCTAACCACAGAAGGCGGGCTTTTTTTAGTAAAAAATAAGCAGAATGCACAGCAGTGATTTGAGGTAAACTCAATACTTAAATCACTGTGTAAGAGAATCTTGTGGCTCGTTCTATTTGCCCTAAATGTCATTACCCTTTCAGCGCTTGCTTGTGCTCAAGCATTATACCGATGAAGATTTCGACAGAACTGCTTGTGCTACAAGATCCCAATGAAGTCGGCCACGCTAAAAATAGTGTACGCTTGATGGAGTTGGTGATCCCTGAAACTCGTGTTTATGTTGGTGAGGTGCCGAATGATTTTATATCATTGCGCAAGTATCTTAAACGCTGCTCTAAGCCCATTTATCTCGTTTATCCGTCGGATACGAGTGTCGATGTTGCCGAGGCTAAATTTGATGAGCCCCCAGTGTTATTGTTTCTAGATGGAACTTGGCGAAAAGCTTATAAATTGCTGCAACTCAACCCTTGGTTGCAAGATTATCCTGCATTGCATTTAGAGTTAACATCGGCATCAAACTATAAGATACGCAAGGCCAGTAGAACTGACAGCTTATCGACCTTGGAAGCGGCCGCTATGATGCTGAAAACTATCGAACCAGACCTGAAGATAACCCCATTAACCCAAGCGCTTGATGCTATGGTTCAGCAGCGTATTAGCTCAATGCCTGCTGCAGTGAGAAAGCGCTATGAGTAATGATGATTTTTTTGTGATAATCATTTTTTAAGCAAAAATGAGGAGATAAAAATGGGATTTTCAGGGCATAGATTAACGATTAAATTTTTATCAGTGGTTATTTTTTTAGGCTGGCTCTATTCCACTGCTTTACTGGCTGAGGAAGGAGTAAGTAAAGCAGTGACTGCCACTGCAGGTAAGCAGTTTGAAATAACTGAGTTAGAACAGTTACAAAAAGCCCGTGATGCTGCTGGTGAGACACAAGAACGTGAAAATAAAATTTTAAAAAATCAAGGAGCGGGTGATTGGGAATTAGAGCAGAAAGAGAAGACACAAAAACAGTTTAATGAGCGAGGATCTCGAGAAGATAAATATCTTAGGGAAGCCAAAGAAGCTGCAACTCAAAAACACAAAATACCCAAATCTTAGCGGTTATTTAGGTTTTTTTACCTTTCGAGATTGAATTTTGCTCAATCTCAATGGATATAATTTAAGGCGTTGGGGAATGAGGGTAATGAGTTAAGCAAAAAGCCTGCAACACAGCAATAAAGCCATTGAAATGAGTCTTAAGGCAAGCTTTGTTGGCCCTTGCTACTGGGTTGTCACTTGTTTGTGTAGAATAACGAGGCTACACAAGTTCTGTTTTGTATAAAAGATCAACTGACCTTAATAGAGGTAGAAAACATTTTGAGCCGATGCCCTTTATGTGAGTGTGATGTTTTATCTTATTTTTACCAAGATAAAAAGCGAGTTTATTTGAGGTGCCTAAATTGCCAGCTAGTGACAGTGCCTAACGCATATTTTTTATCTGTGGAAGAAGAAAAAACCACGTACGATCAGCATCGAAATGAACCAGATGACAGTCGATATCGGCATTTTTTGGGGAAAGCGGTTTATCCTTTATTGGCTCAACTTCCTGCTAAAGCTGTAGGGTTAGATTTCGGTTGTGGCTCAGGTCCTACAATTAGTATTATGGCGGCAGAAGCTGGTTTTTTTATGCAGAATTTTGATTTGTACTATCATAATGTGCCTGAAAATTTAGCATGCCGTTATGATTTTATCACTATGACGGAGGTGATAGAGCATATTGCGGATCCGCACGCATTGTTAAAGCGTCTTGATTCTTTACTTAATGACAGTTCTATTTTAGCGATTATGACCAAATGGGTCGTAGCGCGGCCATTGTTTGGCCAGTGGTATTACAAAGATGATCCGACTCATATTTGCTTTTATGCTCTTGAAACCTTTGAGTGGATAGCGCTGTATTTTGGTTGGCGATTAGAGGTCATTGACTCTGATGTCATTTTTTTTCATAAGCGAATATAGTGTTAGTCAGCAGCTTTTTTGTGGCAAAGCTAAAACTCATCTGCATTTGCTTACAAAGTTATCCCCTTCTTTAGCTTGATTTTATCCATGACATACTTTCTTATAGTGTTTTGAATTTTAATCGGTATCAGATTCAAACATAATAACAATGAATAAGGGATAGTAAATGGGCAGCAGATTAATAAGGCTGATGATGACGGGGTTATTATTAGCTTCGCCAGTCACGCAAGCGACGGAGGCAAAGGATATATCCAGCTTCACCCTAAATAATGGTATGAAAATAATGGTGTTGGAAGATGATTCGATCCCCAATGCTAATATGTATTTATTTTGGAAAGTGGGTTCACGGAATGAAGTGCCTGGGATCACGGGGATTTCTCACTTTTTTGAACATATGATGTTTAATGGTTCTGCTAAATATGCGCCAAAAATGTTTGATCGCACCATGGAAGCGGCAGGTGGTGCTAATAATGCCTATACCACAGAAGATCTTACCGTCTACACCGATTGGTTTCCTTCAAATGCAATCGAGACCATATTTGATCTTGAGGCCGACAGAATTGCTTACTTAGATATTGATCCCAAAATGGTTGACAGTGAACGTGGTGTTGTTGCATCTGAGCGCACAACCGGATTGGAGAATTCTAATTGGAGAACGCTTGAAGAAGAGTTAAAGGGAGCAGCATTTAGGGCTCATCCCTATAGTTGGTCTGTGATTGGTCATGAATCAGATATTGCTGCATGGACATTAGATGACTTAGTTCAATATCATAAAACATATTATGCCCCTAACAATGCGGTTGTTGTGATTGCTGGTGATGTTAAGTTGGCAGAAGTGAAAAGGTTAGCTGATCAATATTTTGCTCCTATTCCAGCTCAAGCACCACCAAAAGAGGTCAGAACGGTTGAGCCGCAGCAAAAAGGTGAACGTAGAGTTTTTGTACAAAAAACATCGGCGAGTACCCCTAATGTGATGTTGGCTTATCATGTTCCGGCGACATCTGATGCAGATTATTATGCGTTAGATCTTTTATCTTCAGTATTGTCGGCGGGCAATAGTTCTCGTCTTTATCAAGGATTAGTTGAAAAGCAGTTAGCCTTAGAAGTTGAAACTTATCTGCCAATGACTTTTGATCCTAACCTCCTGTATGTTATGGGAGTGGCGAGTCCAGGGGTGACAGCTAAAGAATTAGAACTTAGTTTGTTGAATGAGATAAATAGAATTGCTCGTGATGGCGTGACAGAGCAAGAGCTTGAGAAGGTCAAAAATATTAAACTAATGGATTTTTATCATTCGATGGAGACCATTAACGGCAAGGCTAATATTATCGGCACCTATGAACTCTATTTTGGTAGTGTCGATAAACTTTTTAGTGCACCACAAGCGTATGACAAAGTGACTCCAGCGGATGTGCAACGTGTCGCACAAACTTACCTAGGCCGTGCTAATCGCACCGTTGCTGTTTTAGCCGCCACAGAGGAAGCTGATAAATGAATACGTTAATTCAATTCTTTAGTCGTTCAAATAAGTTGATTGCAGCAGTGACCTTAGCGTGTACATTGGTGTTATCGGCGTGTGTGCATACGGTTCCAAGTCAGCCTGATAAGACTAGTATTTTTGCTATTCCTGATTATGAGAAGTATGTATTAGCAAATGGCTTAACATTTTATTTGATGCCGCAAAAAGAAGTGCCATTGATAACAGTCAATGCTGTTGTAAGAGTGGGATCTGTTAATGATACTGCCGCAGGAGTGGCTGGTATGACAGTAAAAAGTTTGTTATTAGGGGCTAATGGAAAAAGTAAAACTGAGATAGAACTTATGGTTGATTCCCTTGGTGCTTCTATCTACACCGATGCTGGGAAAGAGGGGAGTTACTTAGGTGCTGACTTTATGGTCAAAGACAGTGATGTGATGTTACCTTTAGTTCAGAGTCTCCTTTTGTCTCCGAGTTTTGATGAGGTAGAATTTGCTAAACTGCGTCAACGCGAGATAGCTGGACTTGCTCAAGCTAAGGAAAGCCCACGTTCAGTGATCAGTCATTATTTTGATAAATTGATATTTGGGCAACATCCCTACGGCAATAGCAGCTCGGGTAACCGTCTTTCTCTCGCTGAGATTAATGTCTCTCAACTGAAAAATTTTTATGATCGTTATTATCAACCGTCGAATACCGCAATCACCTTAGTCGGTGATTTTGATGTGGCTCAGATGAAATCTCGTTTGGATAAACTTTTTGGTCAGTGGAACAATGCCGATCCGATTGTTAAAGTCGAGCTTAAGTCGACGCAACCAGCACTGTCTACAAGTCATGTGTTGTTAGTCAATAAAAGCGACGCGATAGAAACAACCTTGCTTATCGGTGGTAAAGGGATCGCCAGAGATAACCCTGATTATGTTAGTTTGACAGTGATCAATACTATCCTAGGAGGCAGATTTACTTCATGGCTTAATGACGAACTTAGGGTAAATGCAGGCTTAACCTACGGAGCGCGTTCAGGTTTTATTCCTTATGCTGAAGGTGGTGTTTTTAGGATCAGTACTTTCACTAAGTCTGAGACAACCAAAGAAACCATTGATTTGGCCTTAAAAACTTATGCTCGATTGTGGGAAAAAGGAATTGATCAGGCAACCTTGGATTCGGCTAAAGCTTATGTAAAGGGGCAATTTCCTCCTCAGTTTGAAACGAATGGACAGTTGGCCAGTTTATTGTCTGATATGTACCTCTATCGGTTTGATGATCGTTTTATCAATGAGTTTCAATCGAACGTAAACAATTTGAATTTAGTAGAAGCTAAACGATTAATTAGAGAGTATTTTCCTCAGAAAAATCTTCAATTCGTACTCATTGGTAATGCGGATAAAATCGCGACACTTGCCGCTGGCTATGGTGAGGTGACCCAGGTCGATATTAAGCAAGTTGGATTCGGAAAATAATCTTTTTTGAATATACTTGATTGATGTCTGTTGACGATATCAAAGGCTTAAGGATTAACGTTAAGCCTTTTGATATTTTATTGTTTCTTGATCCTAGCGATCCTTTCCTTTTGACCTTGCTGTTCTACACTTTATTCAAAGATCTGAAGCATTGGAGAAAGTCGTGGTCACAAAGAGTTCAGATAGTCTGTTTAAAAACATGCAGGCATATGAAAATAATGATGCTGTTGATTGGTGTCATATTCGAGAAAGTATAAAAGTATTGATACTTGCGATGGCACAAATAGAGCTGTCATTAAGTGATGGTGAGCATAACGTGACTAATTTAGGGGCATTGTTTACGGATATGGCTGAACATCTGGGTGAGGTGAACCGTTTTTTGTCTCTGCATAGTGATACGCCAGATAAGGTGCTTGAGCATGGTGCTTTTTTGGCTAACTCTGTCAATGAAGGTGTGGTGGCATTTCAGTTTTATGATCGTATTTCACAGCGCCTGCAACATGTGATCATGGGATTGGCGTTGATGGAAGATGTGCTAAGCAATCAAGAACAAAGAGGTTCTCCTGATGCCTGGGAAAAGTTAAGAGAGGGTATTCAGGAAAGTTATTCTCTTGACTGTGAAAGGCAGATGTTCGATCTTCTGCTAAAAGGTATGCCGATTCATGAAGCGTTGAAATTGTATAAACAGGAGCATCAAAACGAAAATTCCACAGAAGATAATACAGAATTGTTTTAAATATGTGACGCTTTTTAGTCTTTTATTTCCGCATACTATATGGGCTGATGAAGCTGATTTTACTGAGTTTTGTGTTGGGTTAGCCGGTCAATGGCAAGGGAGTTCTGCTAAGCTAAAACAAAAACCTAAGCATACTTATGTTGATGCTATTTGTTCAGCAGATAAGCGCCAGTTGATTTTGTCTGTGAGCGCTAATGTTAAAGGTCTGCAGAGTGAAACTTGGTGGTTCCGATTTCGAACTAACAATATTCATTTGATTTATTTTGATGGTGTTGATGAAGATAAAACACAAGAGTTTAGTCTTTATAATCATAAGGGAAGTTATTCATTATTGGGAGAGGGAGAGTTGAATAGCCGTCCCGCACTTATTCAACTTAGATTTGATCTTAAAAAGAATGGTTGGTTATGGTTGCAAAATATACAATACTTAGATGATGATACCGACGGTTATCTTTTCTATAGAGGTATCGAGATGATACCTCTTATCAATTGATATAAAGTACCTTAATATTACAGTTTCTTGCATTAGCTTAGTATTTTTATTACGATACCGCCCCTTCAAACTCTAACTGTCTCCATGCTTCGTAGCTGATAATCGCGACCGCATTTGATAGGTTTAAACTTCTGCTGCTTGGCATCATTGGAATTTTAAGTCGTTGGTTTGTTGGTAATGACTCAATTATTTCAATGGGTAGCCCACGAGTTTCTGGACCGAAGAGTAATACATCTTCAGTTTCAAAATGCAGTTCGCTATGGAGACGACTTCCTTTGGTGGTACAAGCCATAATACGTTTGCCATTCATGGCTTCTAAAAAACTGTTAAAGTTTTTATGGCGAGTCACTCGAGTGAGGTCATTGTAATCTAGGCCTGCACGTCTTAACTTTTTTTCTTCGAGATCAAAACCTAACGGTTCGATTAAGTGTAACTGGCAACCGTTGTTAGCGCAGAGGCGAATAATGTTACCAGTATTGGGAGCTATTTCTGGCTCATAAAGTGCGATATGGAACATGCGATTGTGCCTAATAAATAGTGGGCCGTGATTATACTGTAAAACTTGATATCGTGAAACACTGGGCCAGTGTTCGGGAGGATCGGCTGAGTGCGTTCAATATATTATACTGTGTTGGTCTTCATAGGGTTATTTTTTAGGTAGAGTGATGCATATGTGCAGTCCATGTGGCGTTCTATTCTTAGCGGTAATGCTCCCTTTGTGTGCCAATACTGCGGCTTCGGCGATAGCCAACCCTAATCCCCATCCACCAGATTCGCGTTCGCGCGCACTTTGAGGTCGATAGAAAGGTTTGAAAATAGCTTTAAGATCATGGTCGTGTTCTATACCAGGGCCATCGTCAATAATATTAATACTCACTTTATGAGTAGTTTCAATGGCTTCAATTGAGACGCCAGTGCTTGAATAGCGGATCGCATTTCTAAGCAGGTTTTCTATTGCTCTGGATAATGGTCTAGGATAATGAGGTAGTTCTATTTCTTCATCAATATTGATGGTCAGTTTTTTCTGTTGTTGTTCTGCTTCAAATTCAGCATCATCTAATACTTGGCCTAATGTTTCCGCTAGCCCTAAGTGTCGTTTACTTTCGTTGACATTAAGTTTGACCTTGGATAATTCAAGCAGCTCTGCAATCATTTGCTCAAGTTGCTCAGCTTCGTAGCCTATACGATCTATTTCAGTGGACTCATGGCCTTTTTTACGCGATAGCGCTAATGCGAGTTGTAGGCGTGTTAAAGGGGTACGGAGTTCGTGGGAAATATCACTAATCAACCTTTGTTGGTTATTGAGCATATTTTCTACAGAGTCAGCCATACTATTGAATGCTTGAGCGAGTTGACCAATTTCATCTTTTCGTTTGATAGTTGCTTTATCTACCCTGCTGGTTAAGTCGCCATTGGCGAGAGCATCTGCACTCAGTTTCAATGTACGTAATGGTTTACCAAGGTGCCAGGCAAGTAAGCCACACAGCAAACCAGATAAAGTTATGGCCAGACTTAAAGTGAGTAGTTTATTTTCTGCTAAGAAGAAGAACCAAGGCCGGCGGTGGTGATCGGCAAATCGTCCATATAGAGAGTATTGCTTTCCTGCAGCTTCAAAATTGTAAGGGCCAAATAATAGCTCGTTTTTAAACTGGTGACTGATAGGTTGATTAGCTTCTTCAGCCATCAACATGAATCTTCTCATGCCCCGAGAAATGTTGTCCTTATTGAGGACAAGCCCTTGATCGTTGACTATGTAGATAATAATGGGTTTGCCTTTGAAGTCACGACGATGAGTAAGATGTTTGAGATTATGAGTGTTAAGCAGTTCAGGCGAATCACTAATACGACTGCCAAATCTGACTAGCAGGTCCTTTAAATGAGGAGGAAGAGGGCCGCGATCGTGATTCTGTTGCAATAAAGGCAGCAAGCCCACCGCAGTAATAATGACAGAGCTACAGAGCCAAAAACTCAGTAATAACTTTATAAAAATCCGGTTAGGGATTTTTTTAGGCGATATTATGGAAGCCAAATGTAGCCTTTCCCTCTAATGGTTTTGACTCTGGGTCGGCCATCTGTACGTTCGGGGAGCTTTTTTCGTAAATTTGAAAGGTGCATGTCTAAACTGCGATCAAAAGGCATCAATTTTTTACCTAATACATTTTCACTTAAGGTGTCTTTGCTGATAAGTTCGCCACTGTTTTGTAGCATTTCGAAGAGGAGTCCGAATTCTGTACCAGTTAAAATGAGCAGAACTTCCTGACAGTATACCTCTTGTCTACTCGGATCGAGCTTTAAATCACCATATTCATGTATATTAGTTTGCATTTCATCAAGTTGAATATTGGTCCGTCTAATAATAGCCCTAATACGAGCAACGAGTTCTCTGTCATTAAAAGGTTTTGGGAGGTAATCGTCAGCGCCTATCTCTAAGCCTACAACGCGATCAATTTCATCACCTCTAGCCGTTAACATAAGCACTGGAGTTTGCTTCTTGGTTCTTAATGCTTTTAATACTTCGAATCCATTAAGCTTAGGTAGCATGACATCAAGTAATATGAGATCGAACTTATGTTCAAGGGCTAATGCTAAGCCTGCTTCCCCATCATGGGCTAATGCCAATTTATAGCCTTCAAGCTCTAAAAGCTGAGCTAATAATTCAGATAAGCCTAAATCATCATCAATTAATAAAATATGGTTCATTTTTACGTTGCTCCTAACCAGCATACCCACAGAATGAGTATACCTCTTTAGATGTCAATTGCAGTTTATCAATGTAAGTCTAGGTAAAGATGCTTATGTCTATTTTGCGTATTGACTAAGGCAGTATATTTACAGTGTTTTACCAAATTGAAACCCTAGCTTACATTGGACTCGCTAAACTAGGTTCTGAAAATGGCGAGAGAGTCTCTCCTTTAAATTGATAAGGCTAGGATGATGAAAAAGAATACCTTCAAGGCAGGATTGCTTGCCATAGTGGCGAGTATGGCATTAACTGCACCAGCAGTGTATGCCGGAGATGATACTTATGAGCAAGTGTGTCATATGAAACATGATCGTATGGGTCACCATGGTGATATACGTAAGATGTTTAAAGGTTTAGATTTGACTGATGGGCAAAAATTAGAGATTAAGGGGTTAATTAAAAATCAAATGTTATCGATGAAAGATAATCGACCATCTCATGATGAACGTGTGGAGCATAAAGCTAAGCTGTTAGCTTTAATCAGCGGAGAAGATTTTGATGAAGAACAAGCTAAAATGCTAGTTGTTCATCGACAGCAGAATCAACAGTCAAAAGCGGTGGCAATGTTAAAAGTTCAGAATGAGGTTTATCAATTGTTAACGGCAGAGCAGAAAGAGAAATTTCATCAAAAATTTCAAAAAAGTCGCCCGGATCATAGAGAAGGTGAAATTGAAAATTAATGGGCGGCTTTCAAGATTATTTGAGATATAATTAGGATCATCTTCTTCCCCTGCTATCTTAAGTAGAAGCTAGTAGTAATGTGGTCCTATGATTCAAACTTCCCAATACGATTTTTGGGTCAAGCTAGCTAGTCGCGCTGCGTTGGTGACTGCTTTGACCCTTATTATTATAAAAATGGCAGCTTGGATGTATTCAGGCTCAGCAAGTATGTTGGCATCGCTAACGGATTCGTTTGCTGATGGCTTAGCCTCACTTGTTAATTTTGTCGCTATTCGATATGCGATTGTTCCGGCAGATCATGATCACCGCTATGGTCATGGTAAAGCTGAACCTTTAGCAGCATTAGCTCAATCTGCATTTATTCTTGGCTCAGCTTGCTTATTACTATTCCATGGTAGTGAACGACTGATTAACCCTGCTCCGATTAATCATGCCATATTAGGTATAATAGTCTCTGTTATTGCAATAATACTGACTTTCGCATTAGTACTGTTACAAAAAAAAGCAGTTGCTGTGACATCAAGCACAGTGATAGAGGCTGATGCATTACACTATAAGTCAGATCTTTTTCTTAATGCAGCGGTGCTTTTAGCATTAGTACTTGCACAATATGGCTGGTGGTGGGCTGATGGTCTCTTTGCCATTCTCATTGCGATTTTTATTGGGCAGCAAGCATTACAGTTAGGCTATTGTTCCATACAGTCATTATTAGATAGGGAATTAGGTAATGATGTTCGTTTAAAAATCGTCGCAATAGCAGAAGAAGACCCACAGGTTAGAGGGATACATGATTTGAGAACGCGTGCATCAGGTAAGACGACCTTTATTCAATGCCATCTAGAGATAGATGGCTCTTTAAGTTTAAGAGAGTCGCATGCGATTGCTGAAAAAACAGCAGCAAGGATCCGATCTGCATTTGATCATGCTGAAGTTATCATCCATCAAGATCCTGTCTAAACAGTATGATTATCAACCTATTATTTACGTTTTGTGGATAAGTTAGGGGGTAAGTAGTGAGTATGATGTGGCTAACGATGCTATTGCAAAAAACATCATATTTAAGTGAAAAAAGCGCTTGTACTCTGCGGTGATATCCCTATAATGCGCAACCACTGACACGGCACAGCAGGCCAACGAGATAGCGTAAACGCTAACGAGTAAGGGACTTGCAGCAGTGTTAGAGATTGAGTTTCAATAGAAAGCTTAGTCAGGTGAAAAGCGGTTTAAGTGGTTCATTGATGTAGCCTAACACGAAAGTGTACAAGAAAACGTCAATTGAAAATCTTCTTAAAATAAGCGCTTGACGCCAACGATGGAGAGTGTAGAATACGCCTCCTCAAGCCAACGACCTAGCGTCTAACGGCAGTATCTGAAAGATTGGTACTAACGCTCTTTAACAATTTGAGACAAGAAATCTGTGTGGACACTCACAGGTATTGAGTTATTCGAAACTGCCTCTTTTTTCTAGTAAAAAGTGAGGCAGTCAAAAAATTTCTCAATGAATGAGTGTTCATAGATTCGAACGTAGTTTGAATCAATATGTACAATCGTTGTTAATGCTCTTATGAGTGTTGTCAATGACATCAGAATTCATTGAGCCGCTGAGTCCTTAACGGGGTTTAGCAAAAAAACTTTAATTGAAGAGTTTGATCATGGCTCAGATTGAACGCTGGCGGCAGGCCTAACACATGCAAGTCGAGCGGAAACGAAGATAGCTTGCTATCAGGCGTCGAGCGGCGGACGGGTGAGTAATGCCTAGATATCTGCCTAGTCGTGGGGGATAACAGTTGGAAACGACTGCTAATACCGCATACGCCCTACGGGGGAAAGGAGGGGACCTTCGGGCCTTCCGCGATTAGATGAGTCTAGGTGGGATTAGCTAGTAGGTGAGGTAATGGCTCACCTAGGCGACGATCCCTAGCTGGTCTGAGAGGATGATCAGCCACACTGGGACTGAGACACGGCCCAGACTCCTACGGGAGGCAGCAGTGGGGAATATTGCACAATGGGCGAAAGCCTGATGCAGCCATGCCGCGTGTGTGAAGAAGGCCTTCGGGTTGTAAAGCACTTTCAGCGAGGAGGAAAGGTTGGTCGTTAATAGCGGCTAGCTGTGACGTTACTCGCAGAAGAAGCACCGGCTAACTTCGTGCCAGCAGCCGCGGTAATACGAGGGGTGCAAGCGTTAATCGGAATTACTGGGCGTAAAGCGTACGCAGGCGGTTTTTTAAGCCAGATGTGAAAGCCCCGGGCTCAACCTGGGAATTGCATTTGGAACTGGGGGAACTAGAGTCTTGTAGAGGGGGGGTAGAATTTCAGGTGTAGCGGTGAAATGCGTAGAGATCTGAAGGAATACCGGTGGCGAAGGCGGCCCCCTGGACAAAGACTGACGCTCATGTACGAAAGCGTGGGGAGCAAACAGGATTAGATACCCTGGTAGTCCACGCCGTAAACGATGTCTACTCGGAATTTGGTAACTTAGTTACTGGGTTCCCAAGCTAACGCATTAAGTAGACCGCCTGGGGAGTACGGCCGCAAGGTTAAAACTCAAATGAATTGACGGGGGCCCGCACAAGCGGTGGAGCATGTGGTTTAATTCGATGCAACGCGAAGAACCTTACCTACTCTTGACATCCTCAGAACTTACCAGAGATGGTTTGGTGCCTTCGGGAACTGAGAGACAGGTGCTGCATGGCTGTCGTCAGCTCGTGTTGTGAAATGTTGGGTTAAGTCCCGCAACGAGCGCAACCCTTATCCTTATTTGCCAGCGGGTTATGCCGGGAACTTTAGGGAGACTGCCGGTGATAAACCGGAGGAAGGTGGGGACGACGTCAAGTCATCATGGCCCTTACGAGTAGGGCTACACACGTGCTACAATGGTCGGTACAGAGGGTTGCAAAGCCGCGAGGTGGAGCTAATCTCACAAAGCCGGTCGTAGTCCGGATTGGAGTCTGCAACTCGACTCCATGAAGTCGGAATCGCTAGTAATCGTGGATCAGAATGCCACGGTGAATACGTTCCCGGGCCTTGTACACACCGCCCGTCACACCATGGGAGTGGGCTGCACCAGAAGTAGATAGCTTAACCTTTCGGGGAGGGCGTTTACCACGGTGTGGTTCATGACTGGGGTGAAGTCGTAACAAGGTAGCCCTAGGGGAACCTGGGGCTGGATCACCTCCTTACCTATACGACTAACTCAATATTTGCTGAGTGTTCACACAGATAACTTGTTCTTGTTAGAGCGAGTGGCACGCCTTTACGGTGATGCTTGTTCTTTAAAAATTTGGAAAGCTGATAGTGTTAATGTGAAAGGGACAGTGAATGGCTTATGTTATAGGTTGTTTGTTGTTAATAGCATTAATGCGAAAATAAATAATTGAGTTCTCAAACACTTAAATCAAGTGCGGAATGATTTACCTTAGGGTAATGAGTTCAAGAGTATTCTTTTGGCGAAAGTAAACACCATTAGTTGCGATACATCTCGTTCAAACTACCCGTTTGAACAATAGATAATATTAGCGCAGCGAGTTTGGTCTTAGGCAAGGCGCGAAAGTGAGCGAGAAAGGCATGTAGCAACGCTACATAACTGACAAGCGAACTTGAGTAACACCGCATAAGGGCAAAGTAGCAAGCGAATAAAAACCTATGTGGGTTGTATGGTTAAGTGACTAAGCGTATACGGTGGATGCCTTGGCAGTCAGAGGCGATGAAGGACGTAGTAACTTGCGAAAAGCGTTGGCGAGCTAGTAACAAGCATTTGAGCTAACGATATCCGAATGGGGGAAACCCACATGCATAAGCATGTATCACGACATGAATACATAGTGTCGTGAGGCGAACCCGGGGAACTGAAACATCTAAGTACCCGGAGGAAAAGAAATCAACCGAGATCCCCCTAGTAGCGGCGAGCGAACGGGGGTTAGCCCTTAAGTCTATGGGGTGTTAGTGGAATGTGTTGGAAAGCACAGCGGCACAGGGTGATAGCCCCGTACATGAAAACTAACCATAGATGAAAACGAGTAGGACGGGACACGTGACATCTTGTCTGAACATGGGGGGACCATCCTCCAAGGCTAAATACTCCTGACTGACCGATAGTGAACCAGTACCGTGAGGGAAAGGCGAAAAGAACCCCTGTGAGGGGAGTGAAATAGAACCTGAAACCGTATACGTACAAGCAGTGGGAGCGGTTCAACTCTTTATGGGTAAGAAACCGTGACTGCGTACCTTTTGTATAATGGGTCAGCGACTTACATTTTGTAGCGAGGTTAAGCGAATAGCGGAGCCGTAGGGAAACCGAGTGTTAACTGCGCGTTTAGTTGCAAGGTGTAGACCCGAAACCCGGTGATCTATCCATGGGCAGGTTGAAGATTGAGTAACATCAATTGGAGGACCGAACCGACTTATGTTGAAAAATGAGCGGATGACTTGTGGATGGGGGTGAAAGGCCAATCAAACCGGGAGATATCTGGTTCTCCTCGAAAGCTATTTAGGTAGCGCCTCGAGCGAATACCATTGGGGGTAGAGCACTGTTAAGGCTAGGGGGTCATCCCGACTTACCAACCCTTTGCAAACTCCGAATACCAATGAGTACTACTCGGGAGACACACGGCGGGTGCTAACGTCCGTCGTGAAAAGGGAAACAACCCAGACCGTCAGCTAAGGTCCCCAGTTATTGCTAAGTGGGAAACGATGTGGGAAGGCTTAGACAGCTAGGATGTTGGCTTAGAAGCAGCCATCATTTAAAGAAAGCGTAATAGCTCACTAGTCGAGTCGGCCTGCGCGGAAGATTTAACGGGGCTAAGCAATACACCGAAGCTACGGGTGTGCATCTTTGATGTACGCGGTAGAGGAGCGTTCTGTAAGCCGTAGAAGGTGAAGGGGTAACCCACGCTGGAGGTATCAGAAGTGCGAATGCTGACATGAGTAACGATAAAGGGAGTGAAAAACTCCCTCGCCGAAAGACCAAGGGTTCCTGTCCAATGTTAATCAGGGCAGGGTGAGTCGACCCCTAAGGCGAGGCCGAAAGGCGTAGTCGATGGGAAACGGGTTAATATTCCCGTACTTCTGCTAACTGCGATGGAGAGACGGAGAAGGCTAGGCTAGCGCGGCGTTGGTTGTCCGCGTTTAAGGTAGTAGGCAGTATTCTTAGGCAAATCCGGGAATACGCATTAAATTGCGATGCTGAGAGCTGATGACGAGTCACTAAGGTGATGAAGTAGTTGATGCCATGCTTCCAGGAAAATCTTCTAAGCTTCAGGTTAGTAGGAATCGTACCCCAAACCGACACAGGTGGTTGGGTAGAGAATACCAAGGCGCTTGAGAGAACTCGGCTGAAGGAACTAGGCAAAATGGTACCGTAACTTCGGGAGAAGGTACGCTCCTGTTGGTGATAAGACTTGCTCTTTAAGCTGACGGGAGTCGCAGATACCAGGTGGCTGCAACTGTTTATCAAAAACACAGTACTGTGCAAACTCGCAAGAGGAAGTATACGGTATGACGCCTGCCCGGTGCCGGAAGGTTAATTGATTGGGTTATCTTCGGAGAAGCTCATGATCGAAGCCCCGGTAAACGGCGGCCGTAACTATAACGGTCCTAAGGTAGCGAAATTCCTTGTCGGGTAAGTTCCGACCTGCACGAATGGCGTAATGATGGCCACGCTGTCTCCAGCCGAGACTCAGTGAAGTTGAAATTGCGGTGAAGATGCCGTATACCCGCGGCTAGACGGAAAGACCCCGTGCACCTTTACTATAGCTTGGCACTGAACATTGAACCTACATGTGTAGGATAGGTGGGAGACTATGAAGTTGGGACGCTAGTTCTGATGGAGTCAACCTTGAAATACCACCCTTGTAGTTTTGATGTTCTAACTCTGGCCCCTGAATCGGGGTTGAGGACAGTGTCTGGTGGGTAGTTTGACTGGGGCGGTCTCCTCCCAAAGAGTAACGGAGGAGCACGAAGGTTGGCTAAGTACGGTCGGACATCGTACGGTTAGTGCAATGGCATAAGCCAGCTTAACTGCGAGACATACACGTCGAGCAGGTACGAAAGTAGGTCATAGTGATCCGGTGGTTCTGAATGGAAGGGCCATCGCTCAACGGATAAAAGGTACGCCGGGGATAACAGGCTGATACCGCCCAAGAGTTCATATCGACGGCGGTGTTTGGCACCTCGATGTCGGCTCATCACATCCTGGGGCTGAAGTCGGTCCCAAGGGTATGGCTGTTCGCCATTTAAAGTGGTACGCGAGCTGGGTTCAGAACGTCGTGAGACAGTTCGGTCCCTATCTGCCGTGGGCGTTGGATGATTGAAGGAAGCTGCTCCTAGTACGAGAGGACCGGAGTGGACGAACCGCTGGTGTTCGGGTTGTTATGCCAATAGCATTGCCCGGTAGCTACGTTCGGAATCGATAACCGCTGAAAGCATCTAAGCGGGAAGCGAGTCCTAAGATGAGTCATCCCTAGGGATTTAATCCCTTTAAAGAGCCGTTCGAGACTAGGACGTTGATAGGCAGGGTGTGTAAGCGTTGTGAGGCGTTGAGCTAACCTGTACTAATGACTCGTAAGGCTTAACCATACAACCCAGATGGGTTTTACTTCTAAGAAGTTTGTGGTTAATGAGTGATTACAGAGCGAAAAAGAATACCAATTTGATTTAAGTTACACTCAATTATATTTATTTAACAGCTTTTCGAATTCTTTTACCTTTAGCTTTTTAAAAGCTGAAAGTAGTCGCAAATTTAGTCTGGAAACCATAGCATTGTGGCCCCACCTGATCCCATCCCGAACTCAGAAGTGAAACGCAATCGCGCCGATGGTAGTGTGGGGTCTCCCCATGTGAGAGTAGGTCATTTCCAGGCGCCTAATTAAGTAGAGAAGCCACCTAATTAAGGTGGCTTTTTTGCGTTTGGACTGTTAATAGTTTGACACTTCATTTGGCGTATCTAATGTTATTCTAGGCAGGTGGCTTATCCACTTAAGCACGTACGTGCAATGCCTACCTCGATGTCAACCCGCCGCTAAGCGGGCTCCCCAGTTCAGCGACAGTGCCGCCTCTCGTTACAAAGTAGCTGAATGCTATGCATTCAAATCACTACTTCTTCACCCCCATGTGAGAGTAGGTCATTTCCAGGCGCCTAATTCGTTTTCACTTTGACTCTTTGTTAGAGAAAGTAGTGAAAACAAAATTCTCTTAACGAGAATCAAAAAAGCCTGTTGCTAACGCAACGGGCTTTTTTCGTTTTAGCCAGATAAAAGTTAATAGGTATTGCTATTCGTCCAGTGATTACTTATTTTAGCTGAAATTTTTGAATATTAATTTAAGGATGATTAATGAAACTCGAGATGATTTGTACGGGTGAAGAAGTATTAGCAGGACAGATTGTTGATACCAATGCAGCTTGGTTTGCCAATGCTTTGATGGAGAGGGGGATTGAGTCCCAACGGCGAATGACTGTGGGTGATCGTTTGGAAGATCTTATTGCAGTATTTAAAGAGCGTAGCACCGAGGCTGATATTATTATGGTCAACGGCGGCCTGGGACCCACGAGTGATGATCTCTCTACCGAAGCAATGGCGTTGGCAATGGGGGTGCCACTGATTGAGAGTAAAGAGTGGCGCACTAAGCTGGAAGCGTGGTTTACCAAAAGTGCTAGAGTGATGCCGGTGAGTAATCTTAAACAGGCGTTATTACCTGAGGGAGCGATTATGATTGATAACCCTGTAGGGACGGCATGTGGTTTTGCGGTTAAATTTAATCGTGCTTGGTTATTTTTTACGCCGGGTGTTCCTTTCGAATTCAAACATATGGTGAAAGAGCAATTTATTCCTTTCGTTGAAAGTAAATTTCCGCTATCAGCTCCGGTTTGTGTTAAGAAACTTTTGACTTTAGGGCAAGGTGAATCGGCACTTGAGGATAAGCTTAAGGTGATTTCTTTACCTGAGGGGATCACTCTAGGTTACCGCTCTCATATGCCTTATATCGAAATTAAATTATTTGCACGTGGGTATTTTGCTATTAACCCGCTTATAAAAATAGAAGCGGAAGTGAGACAAATATTAGGTCATAGCGTTGTCGCTGTAGACACCACTACGTTAGCTAAAGTCGTTCATCATCAACTTATTGATTCAAATTTAAGTTTGAGTGTTGCTGAATCTTGCACCGGTGGCATGATAACAAGCGGTTTAGTTGCCTTTGCTGGCAGTTCTGCTTACTTTCATCAAGGTTTGGTTACTTATAGCAATGAGGCTAAGGTGAAAGTGTTAGGTGTAAGTCCTCAAACGTTAGAGGATTATGGAGCGGTATCAACCACTACTGTTGAGGAAATGGCGAAAGGTGCTCGTGGAATTTTAGACAGTGATTATGCGCTCGCCACAAGCGGTATAGCAGGGCCTGAAGGTGGGAGTGATGAAAAACCGGTAGGCACAGTTGCCATTGCTTTGGCGACTAAAGAGGGTGTGTACACTCAGATGCTTAAGTTTCCTAGCCGCTCTCGATCTTTAGTGCAGGCTTTAAGTACAGCAGTGGCTTATGACATGCTGAGGCGTGAGTTGTTAGGTGAAGCCGTTATTGTTGATTACTCCTCTTATTCACGTTTTAGCCAATGATCTTTCAGTCAAATAAAAAATGCAATCAACTAAGTTGATTGCATTTAGTTTACATATAATTGAGTTTATTTATTAAATATCAGTTTTAATTTCCCAGGTTGCACCTCTATTTCTTTGGTCATTTCAGCGATTAAAGCTTGATTAGATTTAGAGATGTCTAGTATGTAAACTGGTTGAGTTTCTAGGAACTTAGTCAGGAAAGTCATCATTTGTGGAGTGATGTGTTTAATGGCCTTTCCGACATCTTTAGGCTTAGATTCGATATTAACCAGTTTAAGCTGCTTTAAATAGATGCTATGGCTTGGAGCATCGTACCAAGGCTTGGCTTCAAAGGTGGTTTTCATCTCAGCTTTAAATGGCATGAGTGGACTGTTAACTTTAATGAGACTGTCAGCGGTGACTGACATAGTGTCAGTCTTATGTCCTAGCTTTACATCGATATTATTAAGCCTAATTTCGATCCCAAAGAGTTGGTTACCTTCCTTGGCTTCGAAATGGATTTCATCATTAAGATAGCCTGCTAATTCTTTCTCTGTGATGCTGTATTGACTAACACATCCTGTTAGTAGTAAAAACATGTAAGGGATGAGGTTGCGTAATAATGCCATTAGCCTGTATTTCTCATACCAGCAGCAACCCCTGCAATGGTTAGCATCAGAGCTAACTCAACATTGGATGATTGTATTTTATCTTTACGTGTACGGGCTAATAACTCTGCTTGCATAAAGTTAAGTGGATCTATGTAGGGGTTGCGTAATGCCACCGACTCTCGGTTCCATGGTGTGTGCTCCATTAGGGCTTCTGACTGAGTTAGTGTTAGTACGGCTTTAATGCCAGTAGCCAAGCGAGCTCTCAATTCATCACCAAGATGATGCAGGTTTTCAGGAACTAAACAAGTTTCATAGTACTTAGCTAAGTTTGGCTCAGCCTTGGCATAAACCATTTCTAGCATAGATATTCTTGTTTTAAAGAAGGGCCAATCTTGTTCCATCTCTTGTAGCAGTGCCATATCTCCTCTATCACTGGCCGCTTGTAATGCTTCGCCTGCACCAAGCCAAGCTGGGAGCATTAAGCGATTTTGTGACCAGGCAAAGATCCATGGAATAGCACGTAGTGACTCAATACCACCATCAACACGACGCTTTGCTGGACGGCTACCTAATGGTAATTTACCTAATTCGACTTCAGGAGTCGCTGCACGGAAATAGGCAACAAAATCAGGTTCCTCTCGGACTATTTTTCGATATGCAGCGACAGACTCTTTTGCGAGTCGTAGCATACATGCCCGCCACTCAGGTTTAGGTGCTGGAGGGGGCAGTAGTGTAGCCTCCATTACCGCTGAGGTATAGAGTGCTAGGCTTTGTACTGCGAGTTTAGGTAAGCCAAACTTAAAGCGGATCATCTCACCTTGTTCAGTGACTCGAATACGTCCGTCTACCGAACCTGGAGGTTGTGACAGTATAGCTTCGTGTGCCGGTCCGCCTCCGCGTCCAATTGTGCCGCCTCGCCCATGGAAGAGAGTGAGCTTTATATTGGCTTGATGACTGATCTTCACCAGTTTTTCTTGGGCATGATATTGTGCCCAGGCTGCTGCCATTACACCAGCATCTTTGGCTGAGTCAGAATAACCTATCATAATTTCTTGGTGGCCTTTGGTATAATCACGGTACCAATCTATGGCAAATAGAGCAGACATACAGTTAGCTGAATTATTCAGATCGTCCAAGGTTTCAAACAATGGCACAACACGTATTGGGTGGGGGCAGCCAGTCTCTTTGAGTAGCAACAAAACCGTTAATACATCTGATGGTTTAGCAGCCATGGAGATCACATAGGAGCCAAGTGCACGAGCTGGTTGAGTTGCTATTAGGCGGCAAGTACTGATGACCTCTGTGACTTCGGCGCTCGGTTGCCAGTTGGGTGGGATCAATGGCCGCTTACTACTGAGCTCTCTGAGAAGAAAAGCTTGTTTCTCACTCTCATCCCAGTGGCTAAAATCTCCCATGCCTAAATAGCGAGTTAGCTCTGCAACAACATCACTGTGCCGTGCTGCATCTTGTCTTATATCCAGCTTTAACATATGGATACCAAAACAGGAGATACGACGTAGCATATCGAGGAGTAAACCGTTCGCGATTAAGTTCATGCCAGAATCGGTCAGGCTTTGATATAACGTCATTAAAGGTGCTTTAAGATCGTCTTCATGCCAGATTATAGTACTTAGGTTAATCTCAGGTTGGTGACCTGCCAATCTCTCATTTAAATAATCGATAGTGTTTCTTAGCTTCTGCCTGATTTCTCGTAGCATATATCGATAAGGTTCATGGCTATTATTAGTCAATGTTAATAGTTCATCATTTGCTTCTTCCATTGAAAGTTCGTTAACGAGTAAGACGACATCTTTCAGGTATAGACGAGCTGCACTATGACGGTTTCTGCTAAGTACTTCTTGGGTTACTTTGGCTGTGACAAAGGGATTACCATCTCGATCGCCGCCCATCCAGCTTGAAAAACGAACTGGGGCAATATCAATTGGGAGCTGCTTACCCGTTTTATTCTCGACTTGCTCATTGAGCTGTCTAAGAAAGTCGGGAATGGCCTGCCACAGTGACACCTCTATAGTACTTAATCCCCATCGTGCTTCGTCAACTGGAGTCGGTCGTTCGTGCCTGATCTCATTCGTGTGCCAGATTTGGGCAATAAGTTGACGCAGCCGAAGGTGTTGTTGCTTTTTCTCGCGCTCAGTGAGTTGTGGGTTTTCTAAAGCAGTCAAGCTATCGATGACTGATGAATATTTTTGGATTAAGGTTCTGCGGGATATTTCTGTTGGATGTGCTGTCAGTACCAGATCAATATCGAGGTTTTGTAAGCATTCCAGCATCTTATCTTGTTCGATGTTACTGCTTAGTACTCTGCCTAATAGTTGCTCTACAGGATCTGGGACACAAACAAACTCATCGCAGTTACGGCTGATAGTGTGAAACTGTTCGGCGATGTTAGCTAAGTTGAGAAATTGATTGAACGCTTTAGCGAAAGGAACGAGTTCATTGTCAGGAAGTGCTGTAAGCAGTTTAAGCATTTCTGCACGTGATGCTTCATCGCCTTGTCTTGAGCTTTTAGCGAGTTGACGAATTTGTTCAATTTTATCAAGAAAAGCATCGTCTAAGTTTGTGCGTATAGTTTCACCAAGGATTTGCCCCAAGGTGCCGACGTTGGATCTTAAAGACGCATACATATCTGCCATTATCGCTCCAGTAAAAAATTAACCTTAATCTATCACAATACCTAGGCTTGATGGTCAAGGTCAATATTGGCGTGTGAGATATTGTGAACTTATGTGTTTTACACCACTTATCGGTAGGCGATGGTATTAAGTGTTACTGCTATTCGTTATTTAATGCATGCGTGATAGATAAGTTGTTTAATTAAGTCCACTGTTTTGTTTAGGTATTTAGTTTCTAAGTATTCGTCTGGTTGATGTGCTTGCTCGATGCTGCCAGGTCCAAGTACCAAGGTTTGGCATCCGAGCTTAGAGATGTAGGGGGCTTCAGTGGCATAATTTACAACTTCTGGAGCACTTGCTGACAGCTCTGCCACGAGTTTACTCCAGCTATTTTCTGCATTGTCTGCAAAAGGTTCTGATCCAGGATAAAGTGCGGCTACGGTGACACAGCCAAGATATTGTTCATTTATGGGAGCAAGGTAGTTGATGACTAACTGCTCTAATACCTCGAGTTCAAGTCCTGGAAGTGGACGAATATCGATATGAAGATCACAGCAACCACAAATACGATTTGCTGCATCCCCTCCATGTACGTGGCCAAAATTCATCGTAGGGTAAGGTACGCTAAACGCTTCTTCTCGATAATTATCTGCTAAATGTTGTTTAAGTTTGAGTAGCTGTGCCATGACTTGATGCATTATTTCAATGGCATTAATACCTTTAGCAGGATCAGAGGAATGACCGCTTTTACCTATGACTCGGATCCCTTGGGCGAGATGACCTTTATGCATATATACAGGCTTAAGGCTGGTAGGTTCACCAATAATGGCATAATCAGGTGCGATAGACTTTTTCTGTGCGAAGGCTTTTGCGCCATTCATGGTTGTCTCTTCGTCTGCACTGGCGAGAATATGAAGTGGGCGTTTAAATTGAGCCAGTGGCATATCTTTAATGGCCTCAAGCACGAGAGCGAAAAACCCTTTCATGTCACAGGTGCCTAGACCGTACCAGCGGTTGTCTTTTTCGGTTAAGGTAAAGGGATCTTGGCTCCAACGCCCTTCATCAAAAGGGACGGTATCGGTATGGCCTGCCAGCAGTAACCCACCTTTACCTGAGCCGAAGGTAGCAATTAAATTATGCTTATTTCGGGAGTCCTCAACAGGCTGAACTGTACATGTAAATCCTACTTCTGCAAACCAAGTTTGCAAGAGGTCAATAACGCCTTGGTTACTCATGTCTTGATTTTCTTCAAGTGCACTTATTGAAGGAGAGGCAATTAATTGGCTAAAATTACTTTTTAGATCTGCGAATGAATTCATAAATATCCCACTGAAATACATATTCAAATATATTGCATAATTAGTTTATTGTGTTAGTCTATCAAAGTGCTAGGATAAGCACCAGAATACAATGTCATTATTGAGAGTATAAATGAATCACCTACAACAAAAATGTATGATTAAAGCGATACGTAAAAACTTCCTGCGACGATAAACAGTCAAAAGTGGTATTTCTACTAGGCTTAAGTTTGCCCCTCTTTTATTTTAAATGATTAACCCCTAATGAAGAAGTTACTGATTATGAAAAGCATTGCGATTATTGGTGCCAGTGGTTACACGGGTGCACAAATTACCTCACTCATTGATGCTGATGAAAATTTAGTGATTCAAGGTTTGTATGTATCAGAAAATAGTGCAGATAAGGGCAAACCTCTGTCAGGTCTCTATCCTGCATATAGTCATATTTCACTGTCTTTGTCTCCTCTGTCTGATAAAGCGAAAGCACTGATTGTTGAACAAGCTGATGGTGTTGTACTTGCAACTGATCATGGCGTGAGTTTACATTTAGCGGCTTGGTTTTTCGAGCAAGGTTTAACTGTATTTGATCTCAGTGGTGCTTATCGATTTTCAGATAAGGCACAATATCCAAAATGGTATGGGTTTGAGCATGATTACCCTGATGTATTATCTCATGCTATTTATGGTTTAGCTGAATGGAATGCGGCTGACATAGCCAATAGTAAAATGATCGCCGTTCCGGGTTGTTATCCCACGGCATCATTAACAGCACTTAAACCTTTGAGTGCTTTGTTAACATCAGCTTTACCTGTTATCAATGCTGTCAGTGGGGTTACGGGGGCTGGCAGAAAGGCACAATTAAATACCAGCTTTTGTGAAGTGAGTTTGAGTCCTTATGGCGTACTGGGTCATAGGCACCAGCCAGAGATCGCCACCCAGCTGGGTCAGGAAGTGATATTTACTCCCCATTTAGGTAACTTTAAACGTGGTATTTTAGCCACGATAACTGTGCAGCTTAAGGCTGGCGTTACTGATGAGGATATCAAAAAAGCTTATGCCATTTATGATACTGCCCCACTTATCACCGTTAAGCATAACCAATTTCCTAAGATTGATGATGTGACGAATACGCCAAACTGTCACCTTGGATGGAAGTTTGATCCTAAGGTTGGTTATTTAGTTGTTGCGAGTGCGATTGATAATTTGATGAAGGGGGCAGCAAGTCAAGCCCACCAATGCATAAAGATTCATTTTAAATATTAAATTAGATAAGCGAGTCGATGATGCTGAAAAAAAATAATAAAACATTGGTTATAAAGGTTGGCGGTGCTCTACTGCAGTGTGAAATGGGCATGGCAAGATTGATGGATACCGCAGCTAAAATGATCGCTAAAGGACAGCAACTCATTTTAGTCCATGGTGGTGGTTGCTTGGTTGATGAACAGCTGACGGTAAATGGGATGCAGACTCAAAAACTCAATGGATTACGAGTCACTCCTGCTGAACAAATTCCGGTGATCGTTGGCGCGCTGGCTGGAACCTCAAATAAGTTATTACAAGCTGCTGCGATCAAAGCTGGAGTCGCTGCTATCGGTATGAGCTTAGGTGACGGTGATACGGTAACGGCTAAAATTAAAGATGCTGATCTGGGTTTTGTGGGAGAGGTTAGCCCTAAAAATGCAACTTATCTCAAGTTTATTTTATCTCAAGGTTGGTTACCCATAGTGAGTTCGATAGCCATCGATGACCGTGGCCAGCAGCTCAATGTCAATGCAGATCAAGCGGCAACAGTACTCGCTAAACTTGTTGATGCCCAGTTGATATTACTATCGGACGTATCAGGTGTTCTCGATGGTAAAGGCCAGTTAATTCATAGCCTAAATAGAGCTCAAGTCGATGATTTAATACATAAAGGTGTGATTGAAAAAGGCATGAGGGTGAAAGTTGAAGCTGCATTAGATGTTGCAGAACTGATGGGGGAGACTGTGCAGGTTGCTTCATGGCGAAGTGCAGAACAATTAATTGCTCTTTTGAACGGACAAAGTGTTGGTACGCAGATCCAACCTAATTAATAAGATTATACCAAAGACGTTAAGGTGCAATCTTAAGCATTTTAAGGTGATTTTGGGATGTATAGTGAAAAGCTCGGTGACATCACCAGCTAGAGGATTGTATCAATGAACCATTTATTATCGATTAAAGACCTATCTCAAGCGCAGCTCAAAGCGTTACTTGTGTTAGCGAAGAATATTAAGTCCAACCCTGCTCAATATCGTCACGCGTTGGACGGTAAAAGTGTTGTGATGTTATTTGAAAAGCCTTCATTAAGAACGCGTGTCAGTTTCGATATTGGTATAAATAAGCTAGGCGGTCACTGTTTGTATTTAGATCAACAAAATGGTGCTTTAGGGAAACGTGAGCCAGTATCAGATTTTGCTGCTAATATTTCGTGTTGGGCGGATGCCATCGTGGCGAGAACTTTTCTACATTCAACAATCGAAACCTTAGCTGAACACGGTACGGTTCCTGTTATTAATGCGCTGTCTGATCTTTATCATCCTTGTCAGGGATTGGCTGACTTTTTGACCTTATCAGAACGATTTGATGATTTAAGTCAAATAAAGCTTGCTTATGTAGGGGATGGCAATAATGTTACTCATTCTTTGATGTATGGTGCAGCAATTTTAGGTGCGACGATGACAGTGCTTTGTCCACCGGGCCATTTTCCTGATGGTCAAGTTGTTGTCGAAGCTCAAGCGTTAGCGACTAAACATGGCGGTAAGCTAATACTCACATCGGATGTTGAACAATTAGCTAAGCAAGATGCTATTTACACAGATACTTGGATTTCCATGGGCGATGAGACCGATTTGGATGAAATAAAAGCGAAATTCAAGCCTTATCAAGTCAATGGCTCCATGATGAAACAAGCGGGTGCCAGTTATTTTATGCATTGCTTACCAGCATATAGAGGCGTTGAAGTGACCGCAGATGTGGTCGATGGTGATGGGTCGCTTATACTGCAACAGGCTGAAAATCGTATGCATGCACAAAATGCAGTGTTGGTGACTTTATTAGGTCAGTAATCTCCCCCCACTATTCATGGCTCGCAGAGGCACTTTGTGAGCAAAATTTAAAGAGTTAGGAAATAAAAGATGTCAGTAGAAATGAAAGCAAACAAGGTTAAAAAAGTCGTGCTAGCATACTCAGGTGGATTGGATACTTCGGCTATTATCCCTTGGTTGAAAGAGACATATGATGATTGTGAGATCATTGCATTTTGTGCTGATGTGGGCCAAGGAGAGGTTGAGTTGGAAGGCCTGTATGAAAAGGCTATTTCTTCAGGAGCATCTGAGTGCCATATTGTCGATCTTAAGGAAGAGTTAGTTGCTGATTATATTTATCCAACCATTGCAACAGGGGCTATTTATGAAGGCACTTATTTATTAGGTACGTCGATGGCAAGGCCTATTATCGCGAAGGCTCAAGTCGAAGTTGCACGTAAAGTCGGTGCAGATGCGGTTTGTCATGGCTGTACTGGTAAGGGAAATGATCAGGTTCGTTTTGAAGGTTGTTTCGCCGCTCTTGCTCCTGATTTACAAGTGATAGCACCTTGGCGTGAATGGGAAATGGTCAGTCGTGAGGATTTACTCGATTATCTTGCCGAACGTAATATAGAAACAACAGCCTC
This sequence comes from Shewanella sp. VB17, assembly GCF_013248905.1. Taxonomy (NCBI): domain Bacteria; kingdom Pseudomonadati; phylum Pseudomonadota; class Gammaproteobacteria; order Alteromonadales; family Shewanellaceae; genus Shewanella; species Shewanella sp. VB17. Next base: position 4,901,566 of record NZ_JABRVS010000001.1, on the reverse strand, counting down.
AGCGACTAAAATCTACAGTCGTGATGCTAATGCATGGCATATTTCCCATGAAGGTGGCGAATTGGAAGATCCATGGAACGAGCCTACAGCGGGCGTGTGGACCATGACAGTATCGCCTGAAGAGGCGCCCAATGAGCCAGAGTATGTTTCGCTTGAGATTGAGCAAGGAAGAATCACCAAAGTAAATGACCAAGCATTGACTCCTTATGCTGCGCTTATGATGCTCAATGATATTGCTGGTGCTCACGGTGTTGGTCGAATCGATATTACTGAGAACAGATTAGTTGGTATGAAGTCACGTGGCTGTTATGAAACTCCGGGTGGTACAGTGATGTTTGCAGCACTTCGTGCCATTGAAGAATTGGTACTCGATAAGAGTAGTCGTGAGTGGCGGGAACAGATTGGGGCCCAGATGGCGCATCTTGTTTATGATGGTCGTTGGTTTACCCCCCTGTGTGAATCCTTGCTTGGTGCATCTCAGCCATTAGCGAACTTAGTGAATGGTGAAGTGGTCATTAAACTATACAAAGGACAGGCCCAAGCTGTTAAAAAGCGCTCACCTAATAGCCTTTATTCCGAAGAGTTTGCCACATTTGGTGAAGATAATGTTTATAACCAGAAAGATGCTGAAGGTTTCATTCGTCTTTATTCATTAGCGAGCCGTATTAGAGCGCTTAATACAAAATAGCTCACCCGTTTTAGCACTATAGAATTTAATGGGGCGCTAGGCGCCCTTTTTTACAGAAAAGAGAGGAAGTCAGTATGGCGTTATGGGGTGGAAGGTTCAGTCAAGAAAGCAGTGCGTTATTTACATTATTCAATGATTCATTACCGGTAGACTATCGCTTGATAGAGCAAGATATTGTTGGCTCTATCGCTTGGGCTGGTGCGATCACACAAGTGGGCATATTGACTCAAGTTGAGTGTGATGAACTTCAACAGGCACTGAAAGATCTGTTGAGCGAAGTTGAAGATAAACCGGAGCTTATTTTGACTTCCGGCGCCGAAGATATTCACAGTTTTGTCGAGCAGTCTTTGATTGCCAAAGTGGGCGATTTAGGTAAAAAGCTACATACTGGCCGTTCACGTAATGACCAAGTGGCCACAGATCTTAAGCTCTGGTGCAAAAAAGAGGGACAACAGCAACTTGAGTTATTAGGGAAGCTAAGAAAAGCATTACTCACCTTGGCTGAACGTGAACTTGATGCAGTGATGCCAGGTTACACTCATTTACAGCGCGCCCAGCCGATTGCCTTTGGTCATTGGTGCTTGGCTTATGTAGAAATGTTTGAACGTGATATCAGCCGTCTTGAAGATGCACTTAAGCGTGCAGATACTTGCCCATTAGGCACAGGAGCATTGGCGGGAACCGCTTATCCAATGGATAGATATAAGTTGGCTGCATCGCTAGGGTTCGCATCCCCGACATTGAACAGTTTAGACAGTGTGTCTGACAGAGATCATGTTGTTGAAATCTGTTCAGATGCTTCGATAAGCATGATGCATCTGAGTCGTATGGCTGAAGACTTGATCTTTTTTAATAGCGGTGAAGCTGGATTCATCGATCTTGACGATGAGGTGACATCAGGTTCATCTTTAATGCCACAGAAGAAGAATCCAGATGCTCTTGAGCTTATCCGTGGTAAAACTGGCCGAGTTTATGGTAGTTTGATTGGTATTTTAACCACGATGAAAGCCCTTCCTCTTGCCTACAATAAAGATATGCAGGAAGATAAAGAGGGCTTATTCGATGTGATGGACAGTTGGGCTATTTGTTTGGAGATGGCAGCATTAGTCCTGGCAGGTTTACAAGTTAATCGCGACAATACCTTACAGGCTGCTCAACAAGGTTATGCGAATTCAACGGAATTAGCAGACTATTTAGTGGCTAAAGGTATGCCTTTCAGAGAAGCACATCATGTGGTCGGTGAAGTCGTAGTGTATGCGCTAAAAGAGAAAGTTGCGTTAGAGGATTTCTCTCTTGAACGCTTGCAAACTTTTGCGGACATTATAGAACAAGATGTATACGATTGCTTAACCATCGAGTCGTGTCTAGCTAAACGTGAAGCATTAGGTGGTACTGCATTGCCGCAAGTTAGAGCTATGTTAGTTGTTAAACAAGCTAAAAAGTAATTAGATGAGTTAAGTTTTATGACTTAGTTTATAAATGACATTAATGTTAAAAAAACGCGTAGAGAATGATCGATTCTCTACGCGTTTTTTTATCGATGAATATACCTATAATCTATTGAAATAGCTCTTCAGTCGAATTATCGATAAAAATATCACCAGACTCTTCAGTTCCTATTACGAACTCTTTGGGTTCAGTGCCCGAGATAAAGTATTCAAATTTACTGGTGTGGTCTGTTTTTCGACTGAGTTTCCCTGTTGCTAAATCTATTCTTGCCGATGTGATCCCATCTGGCGGAGAGCTAGGTATTTCAGGTTGATCAGCAAGGGCATTTTTCATAAATTCATTCCACGCAGGCCCAGCGGTTTTTGCGCCAGCTTCTGCTGCTGATATTTGATTTTTAGGCCCATTGACATCCCAGTGAGTTCTGCCAAGTTCTTGGCTGTGATCATCAAAGCCTACCCATACAGTCGTGGTGAGATTAGGAGAAAAGCCGCTAAACCAGGTGTCACGAGATTCGTTTGTTGTTCCCGTTTTTCCTGCAATATCGTGTCTTTTAATGACTCTAGATGCGCGCCATCCTGTGCCGTTCCAGCCTGTACCTTTACTCCAATCACCTCCTCCCCAAATGACACTTTTAAGAGTGTCAGTAATAAGGAAGGCTGTTTGTGCTGAGATGATTTGAGGTGCAAAGTGACTGTTAGTATCTCCACAGACTGGTAGTACTTCTGGTGATGATAGTTCTGTTGCCATTGAGGCAAAAGGGTCCATTTCTGCCGGCGCTGCTACTATAGGAGGACAAGCGAGTGTTGGATTCGACTTCTCAATGGTTTCATCATAAGCGTTATCTATCCGATCGATAAAATAAGGGTCAACTTTATAACCCCCATTAGCAAATACGGAAAATGCGGTAACGACTTGAAGAGGGGTCACAGACGGTGAGCCTAAAGCGATGGATTCATTATGAGGAAGATCGGTGGGATCGAAACCAAACTTAATCAATGTCTCAATGGCAGTGTCTATTGTTGTGTAGCGAAGTGTTCGTACAGCCATCACATTAATTGATTGTGCTAGCCCGACTTTTAGTCGAGTTGGACCTGTATATTTATCTGGTGAGTTTTTAGGTCTCCATGCTGTACCTTGGCGTGTATCGGGTTTATTGATGGGGGCATTATTGATTAATGTGGCGAGTGTATAGCCTTTTTCTAGTGCTGCAGTGTAAATAAAAGGTTTAATGTTTGAACCAAGCTGACGTTTAGCCTGTGTCACTCTATTGTATTGGCTTTGATGGAAGCTAAAACCTCCGACTAAAGTGCGTATTGCACCATCGTGAGGGTCCAATGACACAATAGCACTGGATACTTTAGGTATTTGTGATAGCTGCCAAAAATCTCCATTATTACGGATCCAAACTTGTTCACCGAGGTGTAAGATTTGTGCCACTTTTTTGGGAGATTGACTTTGCCGCTTATTACTAATAAATTTTCTAGCCCAGCTTAACCCTTGCCAGTCAATGTTTAATTTCTCGCCTTTAGAGGTTATTACCTCTGCGCTTAGCTCATCGATACTCATTACTGCAGCAGGTATCATGCCTTGAACATCGCTGGTTTGCTTGAGTTTAGCGATGATGGAATCTGTGTCTAAGGGAGTGTCGGTCCAGAGTACTTTAGTTGCTCCACGGTAGCCGTGTCGCTCATCATAAGCAAACACATTATCCCTGAGTGCTTTTTGGGCGTAGATTTGAAGGTTAGAATCAATACTGGTGTAAACGTTATATCCACCAGTATAAGCTTCTTCTTCACCTAATTCCTCAACGATATAATCACGTGCCATTTCGGAAATATAGGGTGCGTATAGGCTGATTTCTGCACCATGATATTTGGCTGATATTGGCGTGTTACTGGCTTCAGCATATTGCGCTTTAGTGATGTTTTGCTTTTCAAGCATTCGACTTAACACCCAATTTCGGCGATTTATCGCTCTGGTTGGATTGCGTATAGGATTCGCGGCAGAGGGAGCTTGAGGAAGTCCTGCAATCATGGCCATTTCAGGGAGAGTGAGTTGGCTAAGATCTTTACCATAATATACTTGTGCTGCTGCGCCTACACCATAGGCACGATTCCCTAAAAAAGAACGATTCAGATAAAGTTCCAATATTTCTTCTTTTGAAAGTGCTTTTTCAATTTGAATGGCGAGGAATATTTCTTTGATTTTTCTTACATAGGTTTTCTCTCTAGAGAGAAAAAAGCCTCTTGCTACTTGTTGGGTGATGGTACTTGCACCTTGGCTTTTCTTACCTGTTGTTAAGAGAATAAATGCCGCTCTGGTGATACCGATTGGATCTATACCATGGTGTTCAAAAAATCTTGCGTCTTCGGTGTCGAGAACCGCATCAATGAGCAGTGGGGGAACATGTTCAAATTTAACTGGGATCCGTCTTTTCTCACCAAATTGAGAGATCAGCTCACCATCACGGCTGTAAATGCGCAATGGTGTTTGCAGCTTGACCGTCTTTAATGTGTTCACATCGGGTAAGTCAGGCAGCACATAAAAATAGGCAGCTGCAATGGCTACAACACCTAGAAGAGCCAGGCTGAACAGAGCAATTATCGTACGTTTAAACCACTTCACCAAGGTATTCCAAAATTTAAGCTGAGCATAAGAACAACAGTATATAAGGCGCCAAGCAATTGGTGAAGCAAAAATGGCAGCCAAAGAAATGTCGATTGTAAAATAAGGCAACATTTTATACAAATATCAGTAACTAGTTGAGTTTGTGCTAATCTAATTCTTGTAACAATAACAATAAGCGACAAGAAGACTATGCTTTCTAAATTATGGCAACGTCAGGCTCCGCAGATGGTTGGAATTGATATCGGTTCTCACGAGATTAAGGCAATACTGCTGAGTAAAACTGCTGATGGTTATAAAATCATAAGTCATGCAGCGGTGCCTTTAAAAAAAGGCGCCATTAATGATCATGAAATTAGAGATGCTGATGCTGTTGTAGAGTCATTAAAGCTTGTCAAACGTGCGCTTCCTAGTGGGGCTAAACTTGCCGCTGTTGCTGTATCAGGATCGTCTGTAATGACTAAGGTCATATATATGGATTCGTTGCTTAGTGAAGAGGATATGGAAGAGCAAATTGAAATAGAAGCTGACAATCTAATTCCTTATTCACTGGATGAAGTGAGCATCGATTTTGAAACATTAAATGTTAACAGTATTGATCCTACTAAGGTCGATGTGCTGCTTAGTGCATGTCGAACTGAGAATATTGATGCCCGTGTAGAGTTACTTCATGATGTTAATTTAGAGGCGAAGGTTGTTGATGTTGAAGGCTATGCTTTAGGACGTTCTTATGAAATTGTGTCTTCACAGTTACCGGAAGGTGTTGAAAATAAAATTGTCGCGTTAGTTGATATTGGGGCTAATGTGACGACTTTTGCCGTTGTTGAAAATGGTGAAACAAGTTTTGTTCGTGAGCAGACATTCGGTGGCGAACAATTTACTCAATCTATTCTTTCTTTTTATGGAATGTCATACGATCAAGCTGAAAAAGCAAAATTAGAAGGTGATTTACCTCGAAACTATATGTTTGAGGTGTTATCACCTTTTCAGACTCAGCTATTGCAGCAAATAAAGCGAACATTACAGATATATTGTACCTCAAGTGGTAAAGATAAAGTTGACCATATCCTTTTATCTGGTGGGACATCTAAACTGGAAGGAATGGCAAGCTTATTAACGCATGAATTAGATATACACACGATCATTGCCGATCCATTTCAAGGTTGTTTACATGCCGATGAAAATGTAAAAAAATTACTTAAACCCAATATAAGTAAATATATGGTTGCTTGTGGGTTGGCGCTAAGGAGTTACTCCCAATGGCGCACATAAACTTATTACCTTGGCGAGAAGAAGCAAGAGAGAAGCATAAAAGAGATTATATTGTTATTTTGGCTTTAGTTTTTCTCGTTTCCTCCTTTGTTGTTTATCTTTCAGTGAATGTGATAGAGATGATGACTGATAATCAGAAAGAGAGAAATGCATATCTTATCTCTGAAACTCATCAATTAGAAAAGCAAATTGAAGAAATTAAAGTCATAAAAACGCGAAAAAAAGACATCGAACGTCGAACAGAAATTATATTAAATTTACAGCAGGCTCGTAATTTACCGACACATGTTTTAGATGAATTGGTGCGAATAGTGCCTCCTGGAATTTATCTTTCCAGTATTGAGAAGAAAGGCAACTTATTGTGGATCCAAGGCCGAAGTGAATCCAATAACAATGTCGCCAATATGATGAGAAAAGTAAAAGTATCTAAATGGCTACAAGATCCTAATATGCAGTCTATTATTGCTAGGAATGAAGCGTTAAGGCAGTTACAGAGTTTTAGTTTAAAAGTGACCATTAAAAAGGTCGATAAAGTGCTAAATTCGGTCGCTCAAGGAGCGAGTCAATGAATCTTGATTTGAACCAATTTAGTGAGATTGATTTTGAGAATATTGGCGGTTGGCCTCCATTAATTAAGATTGTATTTGCGGCAATTTTATCTGTCTGTATTTTTGTGGCAAGTTATTTTCTATTAATTTCTGATGCAATGCTGCTTTTAGATAAAGAACAACAGGACGAGTTAAACCTGAGAAAAGATTTTGCATCTAAATATCAGCTGGCAGCCAATTTAATATTGTATCGTGAACAATTGGATACTATGGAGCGTCAGTTTGCAGAACTACTGAAGATGCTACCTTCTAAAAATGAGATGCCTGGTTTACTTGATGATCTGACCTTTGTCGCAACAGAATCAGGGTTAAAGATAGAGAGTTTGGAGTGGCGTGATGTTATTCAACGTGATTTTTATATCGAGTTTCCTATACGTATGACGGTCAGTGGTGAATACCATGATTTAGGCCAGTTGGTTAGTGGAGTGGCTAAATTACCGCGCATTGTTAGTTTGCATGATTTTACCATTACTGAAACAGACATCGGTGGTTTAAGCATGGAGATTATGGCACAAACGTATCGATTTAAAGAGGGCGTTGATTTACCAGATAAAAAGAATGGAGGCGGTTAATGAAAGCACTTACTTTCATTATGTGTGTGATCTCTTTGGTTGGGTGTGTTGGTGATAGTAGTGATTTAGAGTTATTTGTGATTAACACTAAGGCACAGCGTGTTGCTGATATTCCTCCTTTAAGACAGACGCCTAAGTTTGAACATTTTGCATATAGAGCTGATGCAATGCGCAGTCCGTTTGTTCCCCCATCTAGGGAATTGACTGAAGAGGTGATCGATACGACTAAAAATTGCTTACAACCAAATTTAAAAAGACGTAAGGGAAGGTTGGAAACTTATGCGTTAGATAATTTAAAAATGCGTGGAACCCTAAGTGAAATTGAAAACATATGGGCGCTAGTTGAGAGTAATGATGGCAGTGTATACCGCTTAGGCTTAGGTGATTATCTCGGTCTGTACAATGGAAGAATTGCCAAAGTTACACCACAAAAAATCGAAATAATTGAATTAATTTCAGATGGTTCTGGTTGCTGGACTGAAAGAGTCAGCAGCATGGAGTTGACCGGAGAATAACAAGCGAAGGATGAGGGAATCATGAGATCTTCTGCCTCGAAAAAAACAGTATTGAGTTTATCCTCACTATTCAGGTTGGTGCACTGTTTAGGTGTTTTCATTGTTTGTTCATCTAATGCAATGGCATCAAATCGCCTAATTGATGTGAAGTACCACACCATTGTTGATCAGCAATTAGCGCTTCAGTTGGTGTTTGATGGGGAGGCGTCAAAGCCAGAAATAAAGCTTAATACATCACCAGCTCAAATTATATTGTTCTTTAAAGAGAGTATGTCTGGATTAGAAAAGAATGTACTTCCTATTAAAACGGTGGGCGTTGAGTCTGTGAGCGTGAGTCAGAATGATGGTGTAATGAAATTTGTGGTGGCACTCGATAAAATCAAAGCCTATAAAAGCAAGCGTGTAGGAAACACTTACAGTATTACAATAAATGATGAAATTGGTGAGCACACTAATCAAGCTGAAAATCCCTTTGTTAATGGCATTCAAGATATTGATTTCAGACGAACAGCAAAGGGAGGAGGCGAGTTGTTAGTGAGATTAAGTAACACTACCGTTGCAGCGAATGTCGAACAAGTTGGCGCTAAGCTTGAACTTAAACTTTTTAATACTGATATTGCATCAGACCTGCTTTTTGTTATGGATGTGCAGGATTTCGCTACACCAGTGAGTAGTTTTGAAACATTTAAAGAAGAACTGACTTCACGTGTATTGATTGATATTGATGGCGAGTATGAATACAGCTATTTACAAGAGGGAAGCTTGTTTAAGCTCAGTATCAATAAAGCAGAGCGAGCAGTGGCCGTTAAAAAGGAGGATAAGTACGATGGAAAGTCCTTGTCTCTCAATTTTCAGAGCATCTCTGTCAGAACAGTGCTGCAGATCATCGCTGATTATAATAATTTTAATCTAGTGACCAGTGATACCGTGGAAGGAGACATCACGCTTAGGCTGGATGATGTTCCATGGGATCAGGCATTGGATTTGATTTTACAAACTAAAGGATTGGACAAAAGAATCGAAGGTAACATCTTGATGGTTGCACCTAGAGAAGAGCTTACTATTCGAGAAAGTCAGATATTAAAAGATAGGCAAGAAGTGAAGAAGCTTTCTCCACTGTATTCTGAATATATTCAAGTTAATTATGCAAAAGCATCTGATATTGTAGAACTTTTGCAAGGTGATGAAACGAGTTTGTTATCAGAGCGTGGTAGTGTCGCTGTCGATAAGAGAACGAATACGTTGCTAGTTAAAGATACCGAAGAGAGCATAGATAATGTTCACCGATTAATTAAAGTGTTGGATATCCCTATACGTCAGGTTCTGATTGAAGCGCGTATGGTAACAGTGAAAGATGATGTGTCAGAAGATCTTGGGATTAGATGGGGGGTTACCGATCAGCAGGGTTATAAAGGGACTTCAGGTAGTCTTGAGGGGGCAGCAGATATTGCCAATGGTTTAGTGCCAAGCATTGCCGATAGATTGAATGTGAGTTTCCCAGCCCCAAGTGCAGCTGCGAGTGTGGCGTTTCATGTCGCTAAGTTAGCTGATGGTACGATACTTGATATGGAGTTAAGTGCACTTGAAGAGGAAAATAAAGGTGAAATTATTGCCAGCCCAAGGATCACTACATCGAATCAAAAAGCAGCCTACATTGAACAAGGTGTTGAGATCCCATATGTAGAATCCAGTTCCAGTGGGGCATCGACAGTCAGTTTTAAAAAGGCCGTGTTATCCCTTCGCGTGACACCTCAAATTACACCAGATAATCGAGTTGTACTCGATTTAGAAATAACACAAGACTCTCAAGGTAAAGTAGTGCCTACGGCGTTAGGTGAAGCAGTGTCGATTGACACACAGCGCATAGGCACACAAGTTCTGGTTGATCATGGTGAGACGATAGTACTTGGCGGCATTTATCAGCAACAGTTGATCAGTCGTGTCAGTAAGGTTCCTGTATTAGGTGATATTCCATTTGTTGGTTTTTTGTTTAGGAGTACAAGTGACCAAAATGAAAGACAAGAGTTATTGATATTCGTCACGCCTAAAATTATTGCAGAAGAGATATGAATAGGCTTCACTTTGTGATGCGTTCAATCAATTATTTACTGCTTTTTATTTTTAAATCATACAATATTTACATTATGTGGAATACATCGCTTGCCTTTAATGGTGTTTAGCTGAGATAATCTTGGGTCAAGTCTCATTAGAGCAAGGTAAGATATAAGGTCGGTTTTATTTTTCAAATCGATGTAGGCAAACTTAATATAAGATTCAGACGTAAAGCAATGGCTGAGAAACGTAATATATTTCTAGTAGGTCCTATGGGGGCTGGCAAAAGCACTATAGGCCGTCATCTGGCACAGATGCTGCACTTAGAGTTCCACGATTCCGATCAAGAAATTGAAAGCCGTACAGGTGCGGACATAGCGTGGGTTTTTGATGTCGAAGGCGAAGAAGGTTTCCGCGTTCGTGAAACACAGGTAGTCGCTGATTTAACTGAAAAGCAAGGTATTGTCTTGGCGACTGGCGGCGGTTCAATTCAGAGTAAAGAGATACGTAACAATCTTTCTGCTCGTGGAATCGTCGTTTACCTAGAGACAACAATAGATAAGCAAGTTGCTCGTACACAGCGAGATAAACGGCGTCCATTGTTACAAGTAGATGATCCAAGAGAAGTTTTGGTTGATCTCGCTGCTATCCGTAATCCTCTCTACGAAGAGATTGCGGATGTCATCGTAAAAACTGATGAGCAGAGTGCCAAAGTGGTCGCAAATCAAATTGTTGAACGGTTAGGCTTCTAGGCGGAAAATGAAACAAATTCAGGTTAATCTCGATACACGTAGTTATCCAATTGTTATTGGTCAGAATTTGATGAGTTGTCGCGAGCATTTTGCTCGCTTCCTCCAAGATAAAAAAATCCTAATTGTGACAAATGAAACCGTTGCTCCTCTGTATTTAGAGAAGTTAGCGTTATTATTATCAACGTTCAATTGTGTTGAGCCTGTCATTTTACCTGATGGTGAGCAATACAAGACCTTGGTTCAGATGGATAGTATCTTTACCTCATTATTGCAGCAAAACCTAGGCAGAGACACTGTTCTTATTGCTTTAGGTGGTGGTGTAATTGGTGACATGACTGGCTTTGCGGCTGCAAGTTACCAAAGAGGTATTGATTTTATCCAAATACCGACGACATTATTGGCGCAAGTCGATTCGTCTGTTGGTGGTAAAACCGCGGTAAATCACCCATTAGGTAAAAATATGATAGGTGCATTCTATCAGCCTAAACTTGTGGTTGTTGATACCGATTGTCTGTCTACATTACCAGCGAAAGAATTTTCAGCAGGCATGGCTGAAGTGATTAAGTACGGTATTGTTTGGGATGGTGAGTTTTTTTGCTGGTTAGAAAATAATGTTGACCGCTTAAAATCATTAAATAATGAAGCCTTGGTATATGCTATTGGGCGTTGTTGTGAAATTAAAGCAGATGTTGTTGCTCAAGATGAAACAGAACAAGGGGTACGTGCTCTTTTGAATTTGGGTCATACTTTTGGGCATGCAATTGAAGCTGAAATGGGCTACGGTGTTTGGTTGCATGGCGAAGCTGTTGCTGCTGGCACGATACTTGCTGCATCTACCGCAAACAAGATGGGATTAATCGATGAGTCAATTGTTTGTCGGATCAGAGACTTGTTCGACGCATTTGATTTACCTGTTTCTCCTCCCGATTCGATGAATTTTGAACAATTCATTAAACATATGCGGCGAGATAAGAAGGTGCTTAAAGGTCAAGTCAGATTGGTTCTTCCTGAAGCGATTGGTCAGGCTGGTGTGTATTCTGAAGTGAGTGATGAGCTACTGGAAAATATTATTCGCTGCGCATAGTTTTTGTGTGGTGTATGAGTGACTTTTAACGACTTAACTTTATTACCAAGCCAAAATAATCTACTGCAAAGACTGCAACATGCCAGTTTTTATGGTGAACAACTGCTATTTCTCACCGGTCAGAATGGGTCAGGTAAAACAACATTAATTACTTTTCTAATCAATGAACTTGAGGCATTCAGTTCTGCGCTGGTTTTGTGCCCAAAGCATTGTAATAACAGTGAAATTCGTCGAAAGATATTAGTTCAATTATTAACAGAACCTGTTTTTGATGATGAAATTTCGTTAGCTGAAACGCTGTTAAAATTTGCTGACTCTCTTCCTCAGTCTTGTTTTATTGTACTTGATGATGTGCATCACCTTTCTATTGAGCTCATTGCTGAATGCATTGTGATGAGCCAGCTCTCTATTCCTGGAAAGTTGATCTCTGTTACACTCACGACAACAGCAGATTATTTTCATTATATTTTTGATCAATTAACGCATCTTCAAAAAGAAAAACTGCTTCCTATTCATGTTGATGCTCTGACTAATCAAGAAAAAGAAACCCTCTATTACACTTTACTGAGCAGAAGTGATCAAATACCTTTTACCCCCAAGGAAATTGTCAAAAATCAGTTAGAGCAACTGCCTGGAACGCCTCAAGAAGTTGTAAACTTAATAGAGTTATCTCTTCACGGTAAAGTGGAGAAACCTAATCAGCGTCTAAAATACAGATTGGTTTTTACCGTAATGTTAGCCCTTTTTATCCTATCAGCAGGTTATGCACTTTTACCTCATGAAGTGGTAAAGCACTACCAAGCTAAACCAGAACCTTTAGTCATGGCTGTAACGACTAAGAGTTCTTGGATTGCAGATTATGGTGACACACTTTTGGCTAATCTTTCTAAAGAAAAACCAGCTTTATCTGTTGTAGTCAAAAATAATGCAGATGAATTCATGCATGTCAAAACTGTGCCACTCAATGTCACCAAAACTAAAATTGTACAACTTGAGCATCATTTAAAGACGAGTAAACCAGCTATTACTGATGATTTATTGTCGAACAAAGCAGAAAAAATAGAGGTTGTTGAAATTTTAGATACCATAAAGCCTATAACATTGCAGCCGGCGGTAAAGGTTAAACCTGAAGTGATTCAATCAGCGCCCACAGGTTTTACTTTACAGCTTGCCAGTGTTAGGGAAAGGGAATCGTTAAATGTCATTTTGGAACGCTTAAAAGCTGAGCCGGATATTATCGTTACTCGTAATGGAAAATTGTGGATTGTCTTTCTCGGTGAGTACAGTGATGTCAATTTAGCTCGCACAAAATCCCAGCAAATAGTAGATAAATATCAATTTACACGCCCGTGGATCCGACAATGGAAAGATTTAGCGGCTTATCAGCGACAAGATGGCTTTTCTGCTCGTGATATTCCTTGATAAAGATAGTACAATCGACAACTCATTTTTTTCTTGGTGTTGAATCAATTTAGATGATCAAAAAACAGAGAGCCTTCCTTAAGTGGGCTGGTGGTAAATTTAAACTGATCGACACTCTCACCGAGCTCTTACCTGAAGGACAGCGTCTGGTTGAACCTTTTGTTGGGGCGGGATCCGTCTTTCTAAATACTGATTATCCAAGTTATTTATTGTGTGATATCAATAAAGATCTCATTAATCTTTATAACATTGTAAAGCAAGATCCTGAAAAGTATATCCTTGCGGCTAAAGCCCTATTTGTTCCTGAGATGAACCAAAAAGAGGCGTACTATAAAATTCGCACAGAATTTAATTTAATTACCGATCCTTTTGTTCGTTCTGTATATTTCCTTTACATGAATCGTCATGGTTTTAATGGTCTATGTAGATATAATCGTAAAGGAGGGTTTAATGTTCCTTTTGGCTCCTACAAGAAGCCTTATTTTCCGGAGAATGAGCTCCGTGCATTTTCCGAAAAATCGCAAAAAGCTGAATTCAGATGTATTGGATATGAAGAAGCATTTGATCTCACTAAAAAAGGTGATGTTGTTTATTGCGACCCTCCTTATGCTCCACTGTCAACAACGGCGAGTTTTACGACTTATGTAGGTACTGGTTTTAGTTTAGATGATCAAGCTTTGTTGGCTCGTAAATCGCGCCATACAGCGCTCGAAAGAAACTTTCCTGTGTTGATAAGCAATCATGATATTCCGCTGACAAGAGAGTTATATCATGGTGCTAAATTTGCCACTATCAAGGTTCAACGTAACATTAGCCAAAAGGGGAGTGGACGTAAGAAAGTTGATGAATTAATGGCACTTTATGATGACTGTTATCACAGTGAAAATGGTTAATAAAACGCATCTAAGAAAAGATATCGTCGCATTACACGCTTAAACAAGCACCAGCTTAGTGATAAGTAAAAGTGTGGTAACTAAGATAACCGCTAAAATGAGTCCCATTATGATAAATGGCAGTGGTGAATTGGTTTGAAAGTCACGCTGTCTATTTTTATCACTTTGTACACCGAAAAAAGCCGCGAGTGTACTTGAAAACAACCGCCATGTTTTACTTAGCATATTAGCTCATTATTTTACTGTCATTAATGGGAACATTATCGAGTGGACTCTCTTTGTGTCCATACAATAGTTCCAATAAATCGACGAAATGTAATTGATTCGATCGGCTGTTACCAGTAAACCAATTAGCCCAATTTAATTCTTTTGATTGCTGAACACAGCGGTTGTTAGGGTGGCTTGCAGGTAAAGATGTATTATAACTTGCTGCTGATTCAGTTGAACAAACTAATGATGTATCAGGCGTCGACAAGTGTCGAGCACTTACAGCGATACACGCGACAAAGATAGCCGAACTTACTAGAAAAACAGCAGGCTTACTGCCTACAGCTAGCTTGTTACTATTGCTCATGTTACTTTCTCTTAAATAATAATATACCCGATTAAGACCTCAACTATAGCAAAGTTAATTACATTTTAAACAGGGTTTTTAACTAAGTGTTAATATTTAACGGTTCTACTCATTTTTTTATCAGATTATGACTAAATGGTGGATAAGTCCTAGAGGCTTACGTGTGCAAAAGGTAGAATAGCGTACTTCTAGACATTGTTATGAGTATACTATGCGTCCATTTCTTATTGCTCCCTCTATTTTATCTGCAGATTTTGCTCGTTTAGGTGAAGATGTTGATGCCGTGCTAAAAGCGGGCGCCGATGTTGTTCATTTTGATGTAATGGATAATCATTATGTTCCCAATCTGACTATGGGACCTATGGTATGCCAAGCATTACGTGATTATGGTATTAAGGCCGATATTGATGTCCATCTTATGGTGAAGCCTGTAGACCGTATTATCCCTGATTTTGCTAAAGCGGGTGCTTCTATTATTACTTTTCACCCTGAAGCGAGTGAGCATGTTGATAGAAGTTTACAATTAATTAAAGAATCTGGCTGTAAAGCTGGCTTGGTTTTTAACCCTGCAACACCGCTACATTACTTAGATCATGTCATGGATAAATTAGATGTTATTTTGCTAATGTCAGTTAATCCAGGCTTTGGTGGTCAGTCTTTTATTCCTTCGACTTTAGATAAACTACGTCAAGTGCGCCAGTTGATTGACGATAGCGGTTATGATATTCGTCTCGAAGTCGATGGCGGAGTAAAGGTGAATAATATTGCTGAAATAGCTGCCGCAGGGGCGGATATGTTTGTTGCGGGTTCAGCTATCTTTAATCAACCTGATTACCAAGCTGTTATTGATGAAATGCGCACAGAACTTGCGAGTGTTAAGTGTTAAGTGTTAAATGATGCCGTCTTGGGATAAGTTAACAGCGGTAGCCTTTGATCTCGATGGCACGCTTATCGATAGCGTGCCCGATCTGGCGGTCGCTACTCAAGCAACGCTTAACTCACTGTCATTGCCAAGTTGCAGCGAAGCTCAAGTGAGATCTTGGGTTGGGAATGGAGCTAAGATGCTAATACAAAGGGCATTAACGTTTGCTTTAGATGCCCCAGTACCTATAAATATACTCGATAAGGCCATGCCAGTCTTTATGGGGTATTACCAAGATAATTTACATCAACATAGTCAACTTTATCCCGGGGTCTTAGATGTATTAACAAGGCTAGAACAGTGTGGATATTCGATGGCAGTGGTGACGAATAAGCCTTATAGGTTTACCATCCCCTTGTTGAAATCTTTCAACATAGATCATTATTTCATAGAGGTGTTGAGTGGTGATTCATTTGAGAAAATGAAGCCCGATCCTTTCCCTTTAATTTATCTGCTTGATAAATGGCAACTAGCTCCCGATGCTCTTTTAATGGTGGGCGACTCTAAAAATGATATTTTAGCAGCAAAAGCGGCAGGTATTCGCTCAATAGGCTTGACCTATGGGTATAACTACGGTGAAGATATCAAACTAAGCGGCCCAGATGCCGTGTGTGAGCAGTTTAAAAATATTTTAACATTCGTGAATAATAGTATATAAAGTGATGGAGTATAACAACGTATGACTAACCCAGTAAAACCCATAGTATTTAGCGGTGCACAACCGTCAGGCGAGCTAACCATAGGTAACTACATGGGCGCATTAAAACAATGGGTAGCCATGCAAGATAGCCATGACTGTCTTTACTGTGTTGTCGATCTCCATGCGATTACGGTTAGGCAAGATCCTCAGCTTCTCACAAAAGCTTGCTTAGATACATTAGCCTTATATTTGGCTTGTGGTGTCGATCCACAGAAAAGTACGGTATTTATTCAATCGCAAGTCCCTCAGCACGCTCAATTGGCTTGGGCATTAAATTGTTATGCCCAGATGGGTGAACTCAACCGCATGACTCAGTTTAAAGACAAGTCACAGAAGAACACGAATAATATCAATGTAGGTCTATTTGCTTATCCTGTATTGATGGCGGCAGATATTTTGCTGTATCAAGCTAATGAAGTACCAGTAGGGCAAGATCAGAAGCAACATCTTGAGTTAACGCGTGATATCGCGACCCGTTTTAATAATGCCTATGGTGATACATTCACGATACCAGAGCCTTTTATTCCAAAAAATGGGGCAAAGGTGATGTCACTGCAAGAGCCGTTGAAGAAAATGTCAAAATCGGATGATAATCGTAACAATGTTATCGGATTGCTCGAAGATCCTAACAAGATTTTAAAGAAAATTAAAAAAGCGGTTACCGATTGCGATGAGCCGCCAGTGGTCCGTTTTGATGTTGAGAACAAGCCTGGAGTGTCTAATTTATTGAGCTTAATATCGGGCGTAACAGGTAAGAGTATGGCTGGTCTTGAAGCCGAATTTGAAGGTAAGATGTATGGTCATCTTAAGACGGCGACAGGTGAAGCTGTAGTCGAGATGATTGAGCCACTACAAGCGAGATATCTTGAGTTCAGACAAGATCAAACTTTCCTTAATCAGGTGATGAGAGAAGGGGCTGAAAAAGCTCAAGCACGTGCAGAAGTGACGGTGAAGAAGGTATATGAAAAAATTGGTTTATTAGTTTAAGCTAAACAGTTTGTTCACAAAAAATCCGACTTTGGTCGGTTTTTTTGTGTCTTAAGTATCAATATCTATGAACTTGGAGATTCGAACACCTTAATCACTTTTCTGACTCCAGCGGTGTTACGAGCGACATCGACGGCGAGATCGGCCTGTTCTCGAATGACTACCCCCAGAAGAAATACTTCTCCATTTTCAGTGATGACCTTAATACGGGTGATATCTAAGTTATCAGTGTTAAGCATGCGACTTTTTACCTTGGTAGTGATCCAAGAGTCGTTGCTACGTGTTGTGAATGATGTCGGGTTACCGATGCGGATTTGATTATGTATTTTGCCACCAAGTTTAAGCGCTTGTACTGCTCTAATCGCCTTGTCCCTCAACATCGAATTAGGTGATTGACCTATCATCAGCACATTACCATTCATGACAATACCAGTAATGTTCGCTTGATTTTTTATATCTGCTAATGATCCCAGCTCACTGGCTATTTGAAAGTCTGAATTGGTATCATCGAGTTGAGTTGAAAAACTGCGCTCGTCGTTAACCATCATAGCGCCGCCGACTGCGCCAACCATAACCGCACCAGCACAACCTTGTAGCATCCATATGACAGCGATTAGCGAGAGGGTTTTGGATATCATAAATGTCCTAATTAATGTAGCGTTATTATTATGTCAAACAGGGTTAGGCTGAGTAAGCTGCACTAGCCTAACACGAGATCTGACTTAATGCGGTCAATCACTGCTCATCTTGGGGGAATAATGTACGATCTATGTTGTCGCAAAGGCAATGGATAGCAAGCAGGTGCACTTCTTGAATACGCGCGGTGACATTGGAAGGCACTCGCACTTCAACATCATTCACGCTTAAGAGTCCAGCCATTGGACCACCATCTTTACCCGTTAATGCCACTATGGTCATATCACGACTTAATGCAGCTTCGATGGCTTTAATGATATTTCCTGAGTGACCACTAGTAGAAATGGCTAGTAAAATATCACCAGGTTGACCTAATGCCAAGATTTGCTTAGAAAATATTTCATCATAGCTATAATCGTTCGCAATAGCAGTAATCGTTGAAGTATCAGTGGTGAGTGCTATTGCAGGTAGAGGAGGACGCTCGACTTCATAACGATTTAATAACTCGGCTGAGAAATGTTGCGCATCGCCAGCACTGCCACCATTGCCACAAGCTAGAATTTTATTGCCACCTAATAGGCAATGCACCATCATCTCTGCCGCTTTTGCAAGCGACTCCGGTAACGCTTCAGAAGCATCAATTTTCGTTTGGATTGATTCAGTAAAGCTGTCTTTAATGCGTTCTAGCATGGTAAATCCTTAATGTTAAATTGAGTACTATCATGCCATAAGTTTCTAAATGTAGATGGCAAAATTGATTAATATGGGTTAAAAAATGTTTGTTAGCCATTGTACTTCATCTGCATCAATGGCAATAAGATCAAAGCGACAAATAGCATCAATTTTATTGAGCTGTATATAGTGCTCAGCAGCGCGTCTAAGCCGTTTTGTCTGGGCTGTTGTTAGCGCATTTATTGCGCCGCCATAGTGTTTTTTTGAGCGATATTTTACCTCAATAAATACCCACTTTTTACCCTCCTTCATCACCAGATCTATTTCGCCAAATTTATACCTCACATTGGCTTCTATAAAACTAAGACCTTGTGCGAGTAAAAAGTTCATTGCTAGGCTTTCACCTGCTCGACCATGTGCTTGTGCTGTGTGTTTTTTAGTGTCCATGTTAACGCATTATTGAGGACGTAAACTACCTCTTTGGTAGCGTCCCCAGCTTAGCTGACGGTTAATTATACCGTCAGGAGATACCGATAACATACCACTTCTTCCTGAGAACTGATAACCAGGTAATGCGCGCATCTGTGCCAACTTCCCAATCAATTCTAGTGCGTCATATCCCATGATATAAAGACGTTTTTGACTGTAACTCCAAGTTGGCCACAGCGATGTCACTAAGTCTGCTTCAGGACTGTTCGTTAATAACCAAGGAATATCGCTAATATTCAAGTTGTTTAGTTCAAGTGCTGTTGTTCTTGAACTGTCCTTTACGCGACTTCGACTGCTGGCATAAAGAGGAACTGGATCAGCAAAAACGCTAAAATTAACGTCGATAAAAGGTTTTAATAATGGGAGTTCTCGATTGTCGGAGATCATATAAATGGCATCTATGTCGCGTCTGGATCTAAAGTCAGCTTCAATTTTGTTGCCAAGGAGGGCTTTAATGCGAGCGATGCGCTCTTTACTATCAGTAACACCAAGTGACTTCTGTACGGTTGTTTTCATTTGGTCACCTTCATCATAGAAGTGAACCTCTGCTGTCTTTTTGGTTAATGCGGTCCATTGTTCATTAAAGCTTTCGGCCATTCTATGACCAATAGCATTATTGCTGGCTAAAATAAGCGGTGTTGTAATACCATCAGCAAATAACTTTTCTGCGGTATCATTGGCTTCATTAGCAGGAGAAAGCGCAAAATAGAAAATATCGTCATTAGGTGTAAATGTGTCGATATTATTGAGATAAAGCTGAGGGATCTGATGCGTGATAGCTGTGGGTTCAACCATTGCCGATGTTTGAGTATCGGATTGTAGGTTAGCACTTGCATCAGTTTGTGCTTTGTTTACCTTGATTGAGGTTGGTTGCTGTAGTTGTTCGACTTCTGATTGAAATAGTGGCCCAATAATAAATTCTGCACCAGATGATACCGCTTTTTGGTATGCAATGTGTGCTCCCTCTGCTGTGTCAAAAAAGTTGATGGTAACCTTATTGCTAGGATTAGCCACATAACGTGACATGATCCCTTGTCTAACACTGCTGGCTATTGATGCTTTGTTACCGCTTAATGGAAGTAGTACAGCAATATTTTGAGGACGGTAAGGTTTAGCATTTAACGCTTTTTCAAGATCTGTTGGTAGCTTTATGGCTCCTGGATGATCCGGATGAGTATACTGCCACTTTCCTAAGTGTTGGACGAGTTCATTAGGATTAATCGCATAGTGTTTAGCAATGTAAGCTAGTTGTAACCAACCAGCAAAAATAGGGGTCGCCGAGTCATGGCTAAAGTCGAGCAATGTTTGCTCATGCATGGGTTGTAACACGTGCCAGATTTTATCGTTCACTTCATTTGCTTGTGCTCTTGGCAAATAAACACTTAATAAGCTCAGCTGTCTGGCTTGCTCAATAGGTTGTTTGATCTCTTGGTATAAGTGGGCTTTAAATTGGTAATAAGCCACCATTTGCCAATCGGCTAATTGCCATTGAGACGGATAGTTGAGTTCTCTAAGGGCATCATCGTAAGTGGAGGTTAGCTCTAGTACTCGAGCTGTGAGATATTTATACTCTGCTAGCAGTTCAGTATTTTGGCCTAACAGAGTCTTAGCTGAATTAAGTGCTTTCGTTGCTGCACTGGTATTCGCGTTATTAATAAAGGCGTGTGCGGCAAGCAGTAGGTAGCGTGCTTGCTGCTCAGGATTGCTTGTATTTGCTGCATTGTTTAGGTATTCAATGGGTTGAAGAGGGGCACTCACCAATGATAGTTGGCTTTGAGTGGGTTTTACAGGTGCAGGAGTTGTCCCACAACCGAATAATATTGTGGCTAAAATCCCAATAGAAATTAATTTAGTTGTATTCAGTCTTTTCAACACAGGCCTTCACTCTGGTAAGATGCTGTCACTAGTTTAACCTTCTCTCACGCTGGACGAAAGTCTTGTGGTAGTCAAACCGAGGTAGATATGGATCTGGCGGTCGCACTTTACATTGTTCCAACGCCCATTGGCCACTTAGGGGATATCAGTTCCCGTGCCATTGATGTGCTTAATAATGTTAAATTAATAGCCTGTGAGGATACGCGTCACAGTGGTATTCTTTTGAGCCATTTTGGGATAGAAACAAAAAAAACAGCCCTTCATGATCACAATGAGAGGGATAGAGCCAGCTGGATAATCCAGAAGCTCAGTAATGGAGAGCCTGTTGCCTTGATCTCTGATGCGGGTACGCCACTGATTTCAGATCCTGGGTATCATCTAGTCTCTCAAGTCAGAGCAGCAGGGTATAAAGTGATCCCTCTGCCGGGTGCATGTGCCGCTATTACGGCACTCAGTGCATCAGGCTTACCGTCAGATAGATTTACTTTTGAAGGTTTTTTACCAGCAAAAGAGAAAGGGCGAATTGATAAGTTAACGGAATTAAAAGAAGATCCAAGAACCTTGATTTTTTACGAGTCGCCACATCGTATAGTGCAAAGTTTAACCTCTATGTTGACCGTACTTGGTGAAGATCGTGCCATTGTGATGGCTCGAGAAGTGACCAAGACCTTTGAAACTTTTTTATGCGGGACGGTGAAACAAGTATTAGAGCAAGTGAAAGCGGATCCTAATCAGCAAAAAGGCGAAATCGTAGTGATGTGCCACGGACATCGTCTTGCAGAAGATGAAGCCATCCCAACGGTGGTGATTAATACCTTAACTCTGTTGTGTGAAGAGTTACCGTTGAAAAAGGCAGCCGCATTAGCGGGTCAAATTCATGGCTTGAAAAAAAATGCACTCTATAAGTATGGTCTTGAAAACGGTTTGTAATCATTGTCGTTACACGATGTATTTTTAAGCGATTGAGAGAGAAACCCTTATTTTTAATGGAGTGTTGACTTGGCTTAGGCTATAATCCGCGCCGAGTTGGCTAGACAGTTGCCGCGTTCGTAAGAACGGGGAGGAAAGTCCGGGCTTCATAGAGCAGGGTACCAGGTAATGCCTGGGCGGTGTGAACCGACGACAAGTGCAGCAGAGAGGAGACCGCCTGCTTGATTTATCAAGTAGGTAAGGGTGAAAGGGTGCGGTAAGAGCGCACCGTGCGGCTAGTAATAGTTCGTAGCAAGGTAAACTCTACCCGAAGCAAGACCAAATAGGGTTCCAGTACTTTTAATAGTTAATGCGTGGCTCGCGTAGGAACCGGGTAGGTCGCTTGAGCCTGTGAGTGATTGCAGGCCTAGATGAATAACTGTCCACGACAAGACCCGGCTTATCGGCCAACTCACCTCATAAAACACCAAGCCCGCTTATCGAGAGATAAGCGGGCTTTTTGTTGCTTAACCATTTGAGTTTCAATCGATGACCATTCTGCAAATGAACATTTCGTACACAATGTTAATTTTTTTATAAAAAATTAAAGTTTCTTCCATTAACCGTCGTTTTATTTATATATGTAAAGGTGTTCACTTCTAGATTATAGACAAGGGATAATCATTATTTAGGTTTTATAAAGTGTGTTAAATATTGTATTTCACAATAGTATAGGTCGTTTTTTTGACTGCTATACATCAGTGTAATGATTCATTCATTATGTTTTATCACGATTTAAATAAACTCAATATAATTTATTGAGCTTGGGGACCTGCCTTTAATTTTAAGCTAGTTCATTTTTAATAATAATAAATATAAATATAAATATAAATATAAATAATAAATACCAAGGAGAAGTATGTATAAATCAATGCTACTAATGCTGTTTCCTATCGCTTTTGCCTCGCAAGGTGCCAGCTTCATTGACCACAGTCAAATTGATATTTCACAAGCAATCAACACGAATAAAAAGCAAAGCACTGCCAATTATCAACATGCCCTTGCCTATAGTGACGTCAGTCATGTTAATGCTGGGCAGCAAGTATTGATCCGCAAACAACAACTCCATTATGGTATCCCTATTTATGGCCATTCTATTGTCACGAATGTATCAGCGAAAGGATTTGTTCAAGCGGTACACGGACAAGTCGTGACTGGTATTGAAAATGATATTGGCTCACTCTTGCCGATGTTCAATGCCAGACAGGCAATCGATATTGTTAAAGGAAAGTCTCGAGGGGTAGCATCAACACCGATCCGTGCAGCGAACGCAGAGTTACTGATTTGGCTAGATGCGCAACAAACAGCGCGTCTGATTTATAAAGTCGATTACGTTCAAATAAAAGGTAAATCACCTTCTAGGCCTATTTCTTTAGTGGATGCAAAATCTGGTGAGATTATAGAACAATGGAATGGGATGGCATTTATACAAGCTGAAGGTCCAGGAGGGAACCAAAAAAGTGGGCGCTATTATTTTGGTGAAAATACTAAATATGGAGGATTTGAAATAAATAATAACTGTCAGATGGACAGTAAAAATGTGGTTACTGTGAATATGAACAATCAAGAATACGGGGGACAAGTTCATCAGTTTGATTGTAAGGTTAATAATTATCGAGCGGTTAATGGCGCTTATGCGCCGATGAATGACGCTCACTACTTTGGCCAGCGCGTGTTTGACATGTATACCGAATGGTTAAACACCTCTCCTATTCGCCAAAAATTAACCATGCGGGTACATTACGGCTCAAATGTAGGCAATGCTTTTTGGGATGGTCAGCAAATGACGTTTGGTGACGGTAACCAATCTATGTACCCGCTAGCCACTTGGGATGTGATTTCACATGAAGTCAGCCATGGCTTTACTGAGCAGAACTCAAATCTTGAGTATCGCGGTATGTCAGGTGGTATTAACGAATCTTTTTCGGACGTCTCAGCGGCGGCATTTAGCCAGTATATTCACGGTAGCTTTAATTGGAAGATGGGTGAGCACGTGATGAAATACGATGAAGCTATGCGTTACTTTATCGATCCTAGTCGTGATGGCAGCTCGATTGATCATATTAATCAATATTACAATGGTATTGATGTGCACAATAGCTCGGGGGTTTTTAATAAAGCCTTTTATCATTTAGCCACAAGTGACAAATGGGACATCAAGCAAGCTTTTATGGCCTACGCTACAGCCAATCAATTATATTGGTCGCCATACTCTAGTTTTCAGCAAGGCGCTGACGGTGTCTGTAAAGCAGCGCAAACCCTAGGTTATGATTCAAGTGCTGTGGGTCGAGCGTTTGCTCAAGTGGGGATTAATATTCAGGACTGTTCATCGGGCCAACCGCCAAACCCTAAACCCGATCCCAATCCGAATCCTAAACCCGATCCTGATACATCAGTACTTGAAATGGATATCGCTGTTGCAATCAAAACAGGTGCTGCTGATGAGCAACACTACTTGCTAAAAGGCTTACCGACACAGCAAGCTTGGGTGCAGACTTATTATGGTACGGGTAATGTAGATTTATATGTGGCTATTGATCGTCCAGCGTCTGCCAATGATTATGATTGTAGTTCAGCAAATTATGATAACGATGAATATTGTGGTTTTGATGGCATCCAAGGGGCTGATGTTCATGTTATGGTCAAAGGAGCAAACAGTGCTGCTGATGTTTATATCAAAATAGGTGAAGACTTATCCAGAAATGAGCCAGAACCTAAGCCAGAACCTAAACCTGAGCCAGAAGATACCTGTTTCAATTTACCATTATGGTCGCCTATGTATTATTACCCAGTGGGCTCCCAAGTTCAGTATTATGGCAATCGCTTTACTGCACTTTATGATAACTGGGAAGAGGACCCCTACAATTCTAACTTTGTTTGGCACTATGAAGGTTTCTGTCACTAACATTCTTTAATCACAGTCATTAGGAGTAAAGGACCCACATCTCGGGTTCTTTACTGACTAAAATCAAGTCAGTCATTGTTAGTTTATAGTCGCTTAGTGATGCCTATTTCAGCACTTTAGGTGATTTCAATATTCGTTGTACTCACACTTCCTGTGTGTCGAAGCCCTTGCTGAATTAAAGTAACCCGTTGAAGGTTGAGTTTATACTGTATTTTGCTTTCCATTTGAAGACATGGGTAATAAAAGCATCTATTCTTGCAGGTCTTTTATCTCGGTCTCGGTACATTAGATATATCTCGCGTTCATATCCAGACCAATCAGGAAGTACAGGTACAAGATGATGTTCAGTATTTTTGGGATCATTAAAATAGTACGGTGGCATCCAGGTAATTCCCAGTCCTTGGTTGGCCGCGTCTCTTGCTAATAACACATCATTGGTACTGAAATTAAAACCACTATGTAATGAAAATATCTCACCAGTGATTTGATGAGCCAACTTCCAATGAGAGTCTGCTGAGATAGTAATTAAGCGATGTTGAACCAGATCTGATGGGTGCAAAATTGGTAAGTGCTGCTTAAGGTAAAGCGTCGATGCACACAAGCCAAAAGGTAATCGCCACAGTTTTCTTGCAATCCAATCGGACTCAATACAGTCACCGACTCTAAAAGTGATATCGACATGTTTGGCGTGCAAGTCTATTTTTTCATTTTGTACATCCAGTTCTATATAAATATCAGGGTGCATTGTTGCAAATTCAAAAATGCAGTGCTTTAACCAGATTTGTGTCATGTTGATCGGAGCAGAAATTTTGATTTTTCCCGTTAGTGCAGTCCTGTCTTCTTCTATCTGTTGTTGTACATTCTGAAGGCCATGAATAAAAGGTTCACACAATTGTCTATAACGCGTACCATCGCGTGTTAATGAAAAATGGTGTGGACTGCGATTCAGCAATCGACAATTCAACTGAAGTTCTAATCGTTTTATACGCCTACTTAATGTTGCCAAAGGTATTTCCAAACGATGAGAAGCTTGAGTTAAGCTTTGATATTTTGTTGCTTGTACAAATAGTTGGAGATCATCTAACGAATTAGCTTTCATATTTGAGATGTAACCTCTTATTTCTGGCTCTTAACAATCGAAAGTGTAATGTATATTGTTTCTTCTTATTTTTCAAAACATGAGACAAATATGTCTAACATTCGGTATGTCTGGTTTGGGGTGATTATAGCCATTTTTTTCTGGGCCAGTAATTTCATTGCCATTAAAGCAATAAGCTCTACTGTTTCACCCATTATGGCTGCAACATTTCGTTTTGTAGTTGCAGCTGTGGTATTGATGATACATAGAACTTGGAAGGCTACCTCTGAATCTACACTTAAATGGCATGACTTTATAGTGCTATTGGTTATTGCAACTCTTGGTATTACTATCCAAAATTTTTCAATTTTTTCAGCGTTACAATACACATCTTCGATGAATGCCTCGATTGTGACGGCTAACATGCCCCTTGCAGGTATTTTATTATCGGCATTATTACTTAACACCCATATTTCTCGTTTTAATATTATGGGTGTGTTGATTAGTTTATTTGGTGTTCTGTTAGTGATCACTCAGGGCAATATCACTTCGTTAAGGTTCAATTTAGGCGAGATGTTGATGATGATTGCTCTCATTAGTGGTTGCTTATACACTATTTTGTCAAAACGCTGGCTTTCTCATGTACCATTAAGCCAGCAATTACGTTGGATGATAGGAATAGGCAGCATACAAATGCTGATTGTGGCAAGTCTAGTGGATAGCCCATTTCATGCATTAGCAGCTTTAAAGACACAAGATGTATTACTCATTATTTATATGGGGATTGCTGGAACGTTAATCGCGTATTATTTTTGGATGAAAGGTTCACTAATACTTGGACCAAGTCGAGTCACGTCATTGTTTAATTTGATACCAGTATTCACTTTGCTGATCAATATGGTGTTAGGCGTCGAGGTGCATTGGGTACAAATTATTGGTATTGCATTTGTTTGTTTTGGTGTATTTGTTGGTAACAAAAACCCCCTAGAAAAACCTCTCAACTCTTCAAATAAGCAGAGTATATGTTAGCCTAGTGTTCGATTGTTATGGAGGTTAAAAGTGAATGGAATTAATAATGTACCTAAATGAATATTTTTTTACTAAGCAAGAACTGCTTGATATGTCAAAAGTGACCGAGCAAGATTTTTTAAAATACCAACAGCAGAGAGTCATGCCTAAGTGCTCTTATAAATTAAGCCTAAATTTAAAAAGTGATTCATTTTTTGGATTATATAATAATGAACAAGAAGTAGAATATTATGCAAAAGGTTACGCTTCTTGGTTAGCTGTTATTCAATCGGTGAGTTCAACTGAAGCAGTCTACTCTGTTTTTGCAGAGCGCTACAAACGGTCTATTGAGTGCCTTAAAGAGCAAGGTCATTGTCCGCATCACCTAGACATAACTTCAGCACTTAATGATCACATAAAGCAGGAGTGGACTCATTTTTTAGATGGAATATATGGTTTGTGTACCAAATCTGGTTTACCAGAAGATATTGCTGCTAAAGAATTATCAATCCTTGAAATTAATGTACTGTTAGAGATTAATTTATTAACTGACGAACAAATAAATAGGCTGACAGTTGCAGTTAATCTGTTGGATTCTGTGAGTTCACTGTTCGCCCCACACGAAAGGTTACAAAGTTCACGTCACCGCTTAGTCAGTGAAGTTCGCCGTAACTATAAGTTCTAAGCCCTAAAACTAGACTGATAGCTTAATATTAGGCACTCTTACAGTGAAATGGTTAATCTTAAGATGTACTGTTAATACGTAAGCGTTTAATTTAGTTAGCATAAAATGACTATCTATAGCTATATTTTTATCATTATTAATTGGATGAACATAGATGAAAACAATCGTAATATGGGGTGCTGGAGGCGGTTTAGGGGCTGCGATGGTTGAATATTTTTATAAAAAAGATTTCACAGTCATTGCTATTGTGCGAAACCCAGCAAAGAATCCACGTCTACTTGAGCTTGGAATTCACACCATTGTGTGTGATGCCACAGATCAAGAGCAGGTTCAAAGGAGTGTGGATGCCATCCCAATAAATGCATGGGTTCTGTCTACAATGGGGAGTTTTCGCAGCGATGTTCCCGTCGACTATATTGGTCATAGGCACTTAATTGATGCACTAGAGAATAACAATATTAACCGTTTTCTGTTGATCACATCGTTAGGTTGTGGCGATTCATGGAAATATTTGCCAGAACGTGCAAGGACAGTATTTGGTTTCGCAGTCAGAGAAAAATCATTAGCCGAATCTTGGCTGCAAAGTAGTGGTTTAGATTTTACCATTTTACGTCCTGGAGGGTTGCAAGATGGTCCGGTTACTGGAAAGGGAAGTCTGTCACAATATACAGAAACCCATGGCTTAATTCATCGAAGTGAAGTGGCACGCTTAGCTCACCAGCTGCTTGATGATAAAGACAGTATCGGTAATATTTACCAATGTGTTGACCCGAGCTTAAGTGTTTAAATTTGATTTTTGGCTGATTCATCTAACACCAAATCAGCTCAATGAACCCAATCAAAAAGATAGTTAAAACTTGTTATCTGACAAACTAGCCAGCTGCCATTTAGAAGGCGGCCTAATTATATAGGCTTGTGAAAAATCTATTTTTACGTGGGAGGTAATAGTCATCGTAATCAAGTGAAAAAGCGATAGCTGTGGCTTTACCTTTTACTTCTGTTCTGGGTACAAATCCATAAACCCGTGAATCAGCGCTATTACGACGATTATCTCCCATGACTAAATAGTGATTTTTGGGCACTGTCATTGTTGAAAAGGTACTTAAACGGTCGCTAGCATTTTTTTCAATACGGATCCTATGAGTTAAGCCACTGATTGTTTCATCTGCAACTAATGCGTGATTATTTTCAGTGACCATTGTGTAATTCAATTTTTCATCATTAATCAACAATACTTCATTGTGTAAACTGACGTTGTCACCAGGCAATCCGATAACACGTTTAATCAAACGGTTAGTTGCTGCTTTTGATTCAAAAACAATAATGTCACCACGTTCAGGCTCCCCTGTTTTAATTAATGATGTTTGAGTAAAAGGGACTTTTAAATCGTAAGCCATCTTATTGACGACAATACGGTCACCTTCTTTAATGGTCGGCTGCATTGAGCCTGTGGGAACGGTGTACCAGTCTGCTACCGTACTTCTAAAAACAGACATTAAAATGATAAAAATAAACAACTGTTTGTTATTTTTCCAAAATATTTTTATCTTATGCATTAAATGGTGTCCTTGTTTGTTACTTCTCTATACGGCTTGTATTGGTAGAGCGTGGGAAGCGTAAAAAGTTCATTGTTTAGATGTTAATAATCCAGTCATTGCCTTAATCGTTAGGTGTGTTACTCACCTTCTTGTGGTCGAGTCGAGTTAAGCTTTTATCGGTAGCAGATAAATTAGTCGCCGATTTTATTTGAGATCTCTGCTTATTTTGGTTTAAGCCAAGGTGTCCTTCGATTTGAGTTTGCTAATTTATTATTACCCCAAAATTGGTTTACCTTCGAATGAAGACCATATTTTCACAATAGTACATTTAGTGTTGTTGGGTCTAGGTTATATTCGGTATTGGGTTGTTTTTTGAAGGTCACAGCTTCATAGCTATCTATCGCTTGCAGCGTGCTAATGTGTAGATACTTCTGCGAGACGCTGTGAATATATCCCTATACGCTCTGCGATTTCATCCCTGAAATCGAAGCTCACAGCCGCATCTACACCCGTTATTTCAAGCAAGTGTGTTTCTTCGATTGACCATTACAGGGTGAGTTAACTAACTCGTTTATGCCCCAAAGTTTGATAGTCTTCAAATGAAGAGTCATTACATTTTGTGATGTGATTTCTGGCTGAATTAGGTATTACAGCTGTATCTACACCCGTTATTTCAAGCAAGATAAAGTTATGCCTGTCCCATCTCTTTGGCGTCCCCTGATCTCTGTCCGTATAGCCTCCAAAAAATAATTGCTATGAAAAAGATGCATAAATCGTTGGATTGGCGCATCGATAATACTAACTGTTAAACATTAACTTATTATTATCAATAGTTTGTAATATATATAAAAGTGCTATGCAGACCTCGTAAACACCTATGCATCTTTTTTATCTGCTAAATTGTCATATTTAACCTGTATTTTTTGTTAAATAATATATTTACAACAAACACTTACAAGTGATATTTTGGCGAAGAAACTTACAAGAAAGCAGGAGGTTATCCTACTGCTAATCAATAAGCTGTTAGCCGTCAAGGAAACTCATGCGTAAATCTAAACCAATGTCTTCAATCCTTACTTTTATTAGTGTTCTGGGGTTTTCAACTACTCCTCAAGCTGAACCTATAACTAAAAATTATCAGTTTGTTGCAGGAGATGTGTTAGTCCAAAAAGAAAGTTTGTGGAAGGCTCTGAAAGTACTGGATGTAGATAAAATCGAAGATAAGCAAGTTACGCTTCATGTAATGGTATTTGAAGACAGTAAAAGCAAACCATCAATAAAAAGTTTAGAGAAAAGACCTGTGAAAATATATCACGCACCTATTGCCGCTGAGAATTTTGCACAGTCATGGGAATTACTTGGCAACAGGAACATAGAAAATAGTGAGCTAGTTGGTTTTATTGAATATCTTAAGCATACTAACTTTCAACGTTATGCTGAAGTTACAAAACAGAATATAGATGAATTAATCTCATTAGCAAACTCTAAATATAAAGAAGCCTATGCCTTAGGTAAGCAATCTAAATTTAATGAAGCTATTGCTCTTTATTCAGAAGCCACAGACATATTTCCTATGTTTATCGAAGCTATCGATAATATTGCTTTTACATATATGGATATGGGAGATAATGAAAATGCTATTAAGTATTTTGACGAATCATTACGAATAGAGCCAGATGGCTATACCGCTCTCTATTACAAAGGTCAAAGCTATATTAATTTAGGAGACGTCGATTCGGCTTATACTATCTTTAAAGAAGGTATGTCCCGTTTTCCAGAGAAAAAATCCGCTTTCGAAGAAGTATATTTAAAGCTTCAAAAGATTAAATATATGCGTAGTAACGGCTAAAAAGCTGTTAAATAAGGACAAAAAACAGTTTGTTATTGCTCCTTCGTCGCTTATTTTAGCCAACAATTTTTTGCCCATTAACCAGACGTTAGCAATCAAGGATGTTTATGGAGAATACTGAGAAAAAATCAAATTGGTTCGTCCGATGCATGATTGTTGCATTTTGTGCTCTGATCGTTGCGATGATTGCCTTTAGTTACTTTTATATAGAGCCTAAAGGCGAAATTAATGCAGGTGTTATTACACTGTTGTCGCTTTTACTTGTGTTGGTGTTATCCGAAAGCTTCGATAACTTCTCTATTGGTAAGCTGGTGTCAATATCTAGAGTGAAGTGGCATAGTTAATTTGGCCACCTAAATAGAGGTGTTATCATGCACCTCATAAACCTTAGGTGACAAAATGACAAAACAAAAAAGACCAACATACTCCGCTGAATTTAAGCTTGAGGCAGCACAATTAGTTGTTGATGGTGAGCACACCGTTACAGAAGCCGCAGAGCTAATGAGTGTGAGTAAATCGGCAATGGATAAATGGGTTAGACAGCTAAAGCAAGAGCGTAATGTCTCTAATGAACACGCCAATGCCTTATCGCCAGATAAGATAAAAATCAAAGAATTAGAGAAACGAATTAAGCGGATAGAATTGGAGAAAGAGATAGAACATATTATAACCACAAGGATATGTTGACCTCGATTCAAGATCCTTGCGTGATAGTAAAAACTCAGGGCGGTAGCCAGTTTGAAATGGTTGGTTTTACCTAACAAGTTTTAATGAAAAATAACGATGTCTCTGTTGCTGTGTTGTCCAAATACAAAGAGGTTACTAGGGCAAGGCTGCAAGAAGATAATGGTGCTGATGTTTGTCTTCTTAATTAAATTAGAGTTTTAAGTCTTGATTATTTCGCTGTAGCCCACTTTTATAAGTTAGGTGGTAGAGGTTATAACATCTTCATATCGTATGATAAAATGAAATTCATATTGTATAGGATATTAACATAATGAGATTTAATTAATCGTTATCGTAACTCTAGTGTTATAAATATTATCACAATCTACCAATTATCTAAAAACAGATTGATTTTTGGCAATTCGCTTGTTTTTATTGATTTTTATGGGATCTTATAAGAATGTAAATGAAAAAAATTACACTTGTAAATGGTACTCAAATATATGAGCTGGAATATCGTGAATTACGTAAATCTATCAGTGAATTAGTGAAGGAAGTTAATCCTGAAGCTAAACAATGTGCTATTAATCAAAGAACAGATCGTGTTTTTAATGAAGTGAAATTTCGTTCAATAATAGAGGCTAAAAGGGCTGTTAATGAATACCGTATAAAAGCTAAAACGATGAGTAATTCGCAATTGGTAAAAGAGAGACATGTTCCGCCGAGATTAGGTAAACATATGTCGGTTTCAGGTATGCCTAAGCCATCTTTAGACTTTGAAGCTCATGCGATTATAAGTGGAGCAAGCCAATATGCCATTGCAGCAAGAGCCATTTTAGCTAGATATAAAATCCGCATTGATGACCCTGTAAATGGAGTTTGGTTGCCTAATTTTGTTCGTAATGTTCCTCATGATAAAATGCCTAAAGCTCCTGCTCATCGGACAGTGCATACAATTCAGTATTATCTTAACTTAGATGAAGTATTAGTTGATGTTAATTCTAAAGAAGGCTTGGTTGATATCTTAAGCAAAATACGATCTCGGCTGGTAGAAGGCAGGTTCCCGTACAAAGATGGTAATGAAATTGATGTTGAGGATTGGTAATGAGTATTTATAGAGTTAAAGCTGATATTAAAAAATATCAAGCGTTTTATTTAATAGATGATGATGAAAATATCAATTTACAAGTAGAGGGCTACTTCGATTTTAAAGGGGTACCTAAAATTGGTGAGTGGAAAGGAGCAAGAGTTTACTTAGATGCTACATATGATAACACTAAACATGAATTACCTATAGCAGATGTTACAAAATTTAATGTTCAGGCGTTAGCATACTCTGAAAAAGCGGTTAAAGTTTTAAGAGAAATACTTGAAGAGTCGGGTGAACTACTGCCTTTTGAATGTGATGGAAAAAAATGGTGGATTCATCATATTACTAATGTAGTCGATGCGTTAGATCCCGAGTCTACAACAATGGAGCTAATGGAATCCGGTCGTTTTTTGATAGGTAAAGCTGCTCTAGATGAAAGCAAGCTGTCAGGTACTTGTATGTTTAAAACGAAACAACGAATGGGATTAATACTTGGTCATAATGTTCCTGAAAACGACTACCAAACTCTTGTTGAAACTTCTGGTTTAACGGGGGTTTTATTCAGTAAAAAATAAAAACTAGTCTCACTTTCATGTGAGACTTACGTTTTTTTCTGTAATTCATTCCGCTAACTGACTTCGGCAATATCCACCTACCTATGTGGGGAAGATAAGCTCACTGGTAAAAGTTATGAGCATCGTCGAGGCTGGATTGTCGATAAAATCAAAGCGCTTTCGAACATATTTTGTATTGATATATGCGCCTCACATCAGATGCCAGGTCTCGCAGAAGTGTCTACACATAGGGCCCACGGCAGGTGATTAAAAAGTTATTCCTGTCGCATCTCTTCTCTTCTCTTCTCTTTCCCATCTCTTACTGACCACCCTCAGTGTTGGCAGAGCTGAGAGGGGTCAAGACTATTTCGACGAAATAATGATGGATGCCTTCATTGTTAATATCAATGGCTCTCGTTCATAGAGCTTTGAAGTTCAATAAAGTCAGGTCTAGGTAAGCTATCCAAAACACTATAAAGATAAATAACTATCAGAGTTAGTCCAGCAGCAATGAAAAATAACCAAGATCCGCCAAGTTTATCAAGAATAATGCCGCCTCCTAATGGTGCTATTGCATAGCCAAACTCATAGAGTGAAGCGGCACCAAAGTATGCTCCTCGTAAGTTCTTCGGGGCCAAGCGATCAATATGCACATTCATGGTGGGAAATAAAATAGTCTCTGCTAAACTCATCACTATAATAGCGCCAATCCAGCCCCAAAAAAGCGTCAGTGGATTAACGGCTAACCAAAGTTGTGAACACATTAACAATATTAATCCCACTTGTATTCGGCTCACTAATGATAAACTTGCCATCAACTTTAGTAATAAAAATTGTGTTGAGATAATGACAAGCGCATTGGTAAAAATCATCGCCGAAATAAGTTGGAGTAGATCAGGTACCTTAGCACGAGTTAAGTATTGAATAAGCGAGCTGTCCATTTGTGCATAAATGAACATACATAAAATATTGGCAAAAATAAGGCATTGCAGTAGTTTATCGCTGAGTAGTACTTTGATTATTTGGTTAGTTTCACCTTGTATGCCTGTTGAGTCATTGGTTTTATTGCTCCCAGCCAGTTGCTGATTTTTTTGATTAACACTATTAAGCTTGATATGTTGATGAAATCCCCACCATAAAAGCACTAATAAAAATGCAAAGGCACCAGCAGTAATATAAAAGCTCGATTGCTCTCCGGTTAAGCCAAGCCATATCCCTATCATAGGGCCTACAGCACAACCAGCATTGACGGCGAAATACAGTGACTGCATCGCAAGTTCACGAGTGCCTTTATCTCCGATGATATCGCCAATTAATGCCGAAGTAAGGGGACGCCATAGCGCCGTTGCAACTGAACATAAAGTAATTACCAGCGAATAACCGGCAATAGAGTCCACTTGTGCTAATAACGAAAAGGAAATGATATATAAAATACCACTGGCATATATGAGCTGATGACGGCCTATACTATCTGATAAGGCACTTCCTACGAAACTGACTAACACTGAAATAACAGCAGCACTAGAAAGAATGAGCCCTACATGTGTGGCAGATAAATCAAATTTTTCATAGAGAATAACGGCTAAAAATGGCCAAACCATGTAATAACTACCACGGGTAATAAATGAACCAAATAACAAGATCCACATTAACCGAGGAAACTGTTTGAAACGATCGATTGAGACAACACCGGACATAATACCAACTCTACTATATTAATTTCTGGTTCTGAACTACATGAGTGAACTTAGAAAAAGCAATTATGTAAGCAAAATGCTTTACATAATCAATTGTATTGCTTTTATCGGTAGAAAAGCAATACAACTTCGTCAGAAAACCTATTTAATATAGTTGTGCTTTTAATTACATAATGTATTACCCACCCCTGTTGCATCAAAATATCATGTATATTGCTGACTACCTCCATGGACCTATAGCGAAAAGCTTGTTGCTTTTATTATCTAGCAGAATACTCAAGACAGCCCATAAGTCTTACGGACATATTCTAACCATGAGAATATGTTAAAAATATTATGGGTGTCCACTTAGTGCAATTGCAGTGGTTATGTGACACATTCACTAAATAGTTTCAATATCAAATTATTAGCTGTTATTTTGTTCATGGGTGTTGTAGGTGCTAAAAGGTAAATCCATCTTATGTTAACTATGGGTGATGAGATGGACGCTCCCTAATTCGGCGTCAATGCGCCAAACTGATGTTTCACCATTCAGTTACATTTAGGAGCGTCCACTATGAAAGTTACCACTATTGCTATCGATCTTGCAAAGAATGTCTTCCAAGTACTTGGTATGGATGAGCATGCAAAGTCAGTCTTCAATAAACGGCTTAATCGAGCCCAACTGGCTGAGTTCATGCTGCAGCAACCCGCTTGCGATGTCATATTTGAAGCGTGCTATTCAGCTCATTATTGGGGGCGGAAATTCCTTGCCATGGGGCACAACGTTAAATTAATACCAGCACAACATGTGACCCCATTTGTTCGAGGTAATAAGAACGATAAAAACGATGTATTAGCTATTTTTGAAGCGAGTTTCAGACCTCACATCCGTTTTGTACCTGTGAAAACGGAGGAACAGCAAGAAGTATTAATGCTTCACCGGATCAGAGAGCGCCTTGTTAAACAAAAAACGGCCTGTACTAACCAAGTTCGAGGTGTATTTGTTGATTTTGGCCTCAGTTTTCCTCAAGGCTACAGCGCATTTGAAAGAGCCATGTGGGAAATTATGAGTGATGAGCATCAGCGACCAATGATAAAATTAATGGCCAATGACTTTTTGGGATGAATATCAAACGCTCAACCAGCGCCTTGATCGAATTAACTCATTGATAAAGCAAATTGTTAAGCGAGATCCTAATGGGAGAATTTTATTAACAATCCCTGGTGTTGGGCCAATCATCGCTTCGGCATTTGCAGCCTCAATTGGTGGTGGCCAAGCCTTTAACAGCCCAAAAGAGCTCGCAGTGTGGCTAGGGTTAACCCCGAAACAATTTGCTTCAGGTAATAAGAGTGTCAACGGTAAGATCAGCAAGAGAGGTAATTGCTATTTACGTAAACAATTGATCCATGGAGCAAGGACAGTCGTCAGTCATGCGAGTAAAAAACAAGATGATTTAAACATGTGGATAAATCAGCTGAGGGGTCGAAAAAGCATATGCTGTACCGTTGTGGCAACAGCACATCGTTTGGCAAGACTGATATGGATTTTACTTCAAAAACAGAGCCCATATGAGCCTCAATATGGTGGCTATCATGGCACATGTTAAAAGTGTTGTAGCTATCTTGCCAAGCTCGGTCAGGCCAAGGGTTTTTAGCCCGTCTGGGTGATAAGAGCGGCAAGGTAGCACATTAAAAACTAATCAAGGTTGTGGTAAACGATGAAGTAATGGCTCAGTCCAACCAATGTCAGCCAGAACAGGCCAAGGATATGCAGTAAACATAATCCGTATGGGTGTTTAAATTTTAACAGGCGCAAGGGTACGGATTTCATTTGGGGCGCATTTCCTTTTAAAAAAGACTTGTTAAGCCCGTATATATGGCAGTACAACCGCTTTTAGCGGAAAAGAGTCACATCAAATGACAACGAGATTAGTAGCAGGAAAGTAGATAACTGAGGTTAAAAATACCTTGGTTAGGCAGGTATTAGCTTGACTAACCGGGAGCGTCCATATATGGCTTGGTTAACCGCTTCACGAATTAGCCCCCGACAGGTTTTAAACCTGTCTTTGTTACATTGCCAGAGCCGCTACTTTATTCAGGCTCCTAGGTTCATCTGGTGATACAGATGGTCCACTCTTTAAGCGGTGGACAGTGCTACATACGACTTCATGTCGCACGCCCCAAAATCATTTTCGCAGATTAAAAGTCAAGTAAGCTGAATAAGGTTTTTGCTTTAGAACAGCTAATGTAAAATGATTTCGTATATGAAATTATGCCTGTGCCTTCTCTTTTTGTTATTCCATTAATGGGCTTGTATTGGTAGGCCATCGAAATAGTAAAAAGTTCACAGCTGGAATGTTACTAAATATGTATTTTTAAATTGTTCGATCTGTTGTTGAAACGCTTGTGATTGGATCAGGGAAAGGTTTGTCAGTGACAGACAAATCAATTTTTGGCTTTTGGTTAATATTGCATGGGTGTTGGCCTTTAAGGCGCTCCCTTGGAATAGATTTCAGCCATCCCCTTAGAGTGCGAATGATGACTTGCTCGCAATCTTCTTGAATAATACGAGCACGTTCAAACGCTACAATATCTCCATCATCGTAGCGAAAATTTTGATCGTTACCTTTTTTGATGATTTTGTTTGAGCCAATTTCAATCGCTCCCAATTTAAGCGTATTGGAAAGCAGGCTGCGCATTGTTTCAAGAAGTTTCTCACCATTATTACTTAACCAATATTCTGTCGGGTCTTCAGTGTGTATTTTGGGAGATAAAATTTCAATTTGATTTTGATATAAAACAGGGCGTTTTTTGAGCGTAATATTTTCATTTTTCTTATAATACGCGATAAATTGCGTTCTTAATGTAAGGGTGTCTTGATTTTGACTGAGGAGGTATATCGGGGTTATGTCGAGGACGATATCCTTGTCAGATTGGCTGTCTTTATAGTGTTTTAACTGAAATCCCTTAGAGAATGCAATATCGGATAGTTGAGTGATTAGGGCTTGATTGACTAAATCTTTTATAAATGTACGGTAGGGGATTACGACTTTATCAGCGACATCTTGTGCTCTATTTTTTTTGTCATTTTT
This sequence comes from Shewanella sp. VB17, assembly GCF_013248905.1. Taxonomy (NCBI): domain Bacteria; kingdom Pseudomonadati; phylum Pseudomonadota; class Gammaproteobacteria; order Alteromonadales; family Shewanellaceae; genus Shewanella; species Shewanella sp. VB17. The sequence goes on along the minus strand of NZ_JABRVS010000001.1, from coordinate 4,863,666 downwards.
TATTGACTCAGCAATGGCAGCATGAGTGATCACAGCAGCAAAGAAATCTATTGGAGTGATAGCAGGATAGAGCATGCTTGGGTGTCCAATATCACCTGAATTTGGAGCTGCTTTACCGATAAAAATTGCAGTACCTGTAGGTACTTTGACAAACAGCTGACTGTTATCTTTGATTTGAACTCTATTATCTATACGTTTTACATAACCTTTTGATTGATGTGTACTGCAAGCGCTTAGCATTAACGATAGGCATAGAATTAAAATGATTCTGATCATGATATGGCTTCTGTTTGAAAATAGGGAGGTTAGGCCTCCCTTGATAGGTTAGAGTGTTAAATTAGCTTTAATTGCGTCTTTTCCTGTCGCAATGATTTCATAAAGCGAATTTGTTAGACCAGGGAATGTTGGCGGTTCGTCCCATTCGAGATCTGAGGCTTTTCTGTTAGTGAAAGGTCGATATAAAATATACTTATTAGTCGATAAATCAATGATGTATGCAAATCCAGAGAATGTAGCTACTGGATCCATCGTGGGGATATATGAAGAATAAGTTCTAAATGCGCCAACTTGAGTTACATCGATAACCAATAGATGATTAATATTTTTAGTTTTATAGATTGAATAATCTTTAAGAGCTACGTTCAATTCTTTCGATTTAAACTTTTTTAATTTATTGACTTGAATATTTTCTTCTAGTGCGACAGCTGATATCCCTTTATCTATAAGTAACTGAGTAATATCAGGTTTTAATGTTTTGATCTCGTCGACTGAAATTGTTTTTAAATGTTCATCTAAAGACGAATTTGCCGCAGCAGCGACAGCGTAACAAAGAAGGCAATCTGCGCCAACAATGTATGTTTCAGGTTCTGGGATGTTGGACATAATGACACCAATTTTAACATCTTCATGCTTTAATAACGTCGGGTCCAGAGGAATAGCTGTTTGAATGCGATTAGCACAGCCTGTTAGTAACATTGTTGTGAAAACAATGGCAATGCTAAGAAATGTTGAATTGTTGTTCATGTTAATACTTTTGATTGGTGTGTTATTTTTGACGAATGGTATTTCAAATGTAAGGATGTGTAAATGGCTTATTTTGATACGTCTGTTTCTATAGTTGTTTTTTTTGGTTGAAAACGTTTATTTTTAGTTGTTTATATTGGGATTTCTAGGTCATTTTTATTTTGGAAGGGTTTGAAGGTCTGAAAGTAATGACTACATTTTATTCAGTAATGCAAGCATGTATCATATCAATCTTCCTAGTGAGCGAAACTTAAATTATTATGATTTGGATTATCAAGGCGGCGATAATACCAACAGCGAATACGGGCCACCAATGAAGTGGGAAAGGGGGGTGATTACATTTATTGCTGTTGAGTCGAGGTTATATGGTATTTAGTCAGTGATTTAAGGTCGCACCTTCAGGGTTATCTATCGCTTGCACGGCACCCACAGCAGGTGATAAATTTAATATATGATTATTGGTAGACTAACCCAACACCAAACCAGCCCTATGAACCCAAGCTTAAAAGAGATTTGAAACGGGTTATCTGACAAGCTAGCCAGCTGCCATTTAAAATGACGACCTAATTATATAGGCTAGTGAAGAATCTATTTTTACACGTATGACGAACCTACGCCTATGAGTCCTCCATAGTCGCATAATACTATATACACTTGCTTTATACTCCCGTTGTATATACTGTGTGTATATAGCTTTTTAAAAGAGGTTTAAATGATGAGCGTAGCATCAGTATTTATTAATAATCGAACACAAGCAGTACGTTTACCAGTTGATAGTCGTTTTCCTGAGGGGATTAAGAAGGTCAATGTCAGAGTGGTAGGTAAAGAGCGAATACTTTCACCTGTTGAACATACATGGGACAGTTTTTTCTTGTCTCAAACTTCCGTTACAGAGGATTTCATGACTGAACGCGCAAGTCAGGAGCAAGCGGATAGGGAATCGTTCTAAATGCATAAATACATGCTTGATACCAACATCTGTATTTATGTCATCAAGAGAAAACCTTTGGAAGTATTAAAGGCGTTTAATCTTCATGTAGGACAATTATGCATAAGTTCTATCACGTTAGCAGAGCTATTACACGGAGCATCGAAAAGCACAAATTCAGAGCATAATTTACGGATCGTTGAAGATTTTATTTCGCGCCTTGATGTGTTGGATTATGGAGAGAAGGCCGCATTTCATTATGGTGATATTCGAGCAGATTTAGAACGGAAGGGGACACCTATCGGGGTTAATGATTCTCATATTGCTGCTCACGCTAGAAGTGAAGCTTTAATCATAGTGACAAACAATGAAAAAGAGTTTGTTCGCGTAGATGGTTTGCGGGTCGAAAATTGGATTTAATGTCATAGAAATCTGTATTCTGGAACATGCAAGACCTTGTACGGCACCTGCTGCAAGCAATAAACATCAAACCTGCCCAATGACCCCAACCTAAAAAGAGACTTGCCACTGATTATTCACATCATCAAAGCTGGATTGTAGGCATAAACAAGCTGAAAGGAATGAACTTAAGTTAACGCCTCGCTTAAATAATCGAGGAGCATGCGCACTTTTGGTGATAGGTGTCTGTTATGAGGATAGAGGGCCCAGATCCCAGCATCGGGCTGGCTGTTATTTTCAAGTAAAGGCACCAGTCGACCATCTGCTAAATAGGGGATGATATAGTAGTCGGGGAGTTGAATGATCCCGATCCCCTTTAATGCAGCATCAACCAATGCATGGCCGCTGTTACAATTCAGGCTGCCTTTAACTCGGATGTTTCTGGTTTTACCGTTTTCTTGAAATCGCCAGTAATCAATGGTACCTAATAGACAATTATGCTGATTGAGCTCTGACAGTGAATGGGGAATGCCGAACGTGTCGATGTAGCGAGGTGATGCGCAGACATAGAGCGTACGGGTGCTGAGCTTTTTAGCCATCATGGTCGAGTCTTCAAGTTGACCTAAGCGAATAGCAAGGTCATAGCCTTCATCGATGAGATCAATTTTTTGGTTGGTTAAATTGATTTTGACTTCGAGCTCTGGGTATTGAGCAATAAAATCGTTGATTAAAGGGGCAAGTGTTTTCTCGCCATAAGTGACGGGGGCGGTAATTTTGAGTGTTCCTCTGGGTGAGCTCTGTAAGTTAGTGATGACGCGTTCTGCTTCCTCTAAACCATCTAATACTTGCCGGCAATGTTGGTAATATATCCGGCCGACTTCTGTGGTCGATACTTTACGTGTTGTGCGGTGAAATAGTTTGGTGGCCAAGCGGATTTCGAGTGCGCTAACTTGCCTACTGACCTGCGCCGTCGATATTCCTAGGCGCTGCGCTGCTTGAGTAAAACTCTCGGTTTCTGCAACGGCGACAAATTCGCTTACGCCTTCCCAATGCAACATATTTGTCTCCTTAACCGCTTGAGTGATTACGCTAAAATGGGTGAATTGAAATTTAGCGCTAATGATTATTTCTATGTGCAAGCCACTTCAAGATACATGCTTCATCGTTCTCATAGGATGGCTGAGATGGTTTGGGTATAGTAAAAGGTGTTGCTGAATTAAGCCAATCTTCATTGCTGATTATTACCATATGGTAAAAGTTATTTGTACTGGGATGGGATTATTATTTTTTGTAGCTTGGATATAATCTTTGTCATCGTGACAGTGGTCGTGAGTGAATG